>DHNJ01000065.1:48345-48756 GCA_002409445.1 Armatimonadetes bacterium UBA5419
GGCCGACGACTGCCTCGGCGAGCCGCTGACCCGCCGCTCGCCGCGCCGCGCTCAGCGCCGCACCGGCCGCCAGCAGCTGCGGCTCCAGCTCCCCGCGCCGCGCCTCCAGCTGCGCCATGCGCTCCTCGCCGCCGTCCAGCTCGGCTAGTTCCGCCGCCGCCTCCTGCGCCGTTGCCAGCACCTGCGCCAAGTCGCCGCCATGCTTGCGGCAGAGGTCGCTCAGCAGCGCCAGCCGGTCCTCAATCCACTCCAACCGCGCCGGGTCGGCCTCGATGTGCAAGGCATAGCGCTGCAGCGTGCGCACCGCCTCGTCGAGCAGCACGCCAACCCCCGCCAACTCCTCTGCCAGCGGCGCTAGCTCCGCGTCCACCTCGGCCAGCTCCGCGGCCGCCTGCGCCGCGCGCTCGACCA
>DHNJ01000065.1:48904-50221 GCA_002409445.1 Armatimonadetes bacterium UBA5419
GCCTGCGCCGCGCGCTCGACCAGCTCGCTGGCCGCCGGTGTGTCGTCTTCGCTCGGCGCCAACGCCGCTAGCGCCTGCTCGGCGGCGGCCAGCCGCTGCTCGGTGTTGGCCAGCAGTGCCCGCTCGGCGCGCAGGCTCGCCTCCTCGTCGAGGCTCGGTGTGGCGGCTTCGATCTCGGCTAGGTCGTAGGCCAGCCGCTCGCGGCGCCGCTGCGCGGCGTCATCGTCGGCGGCCAGCCGGGCCAGCGCCGCACAGACCTCGCGCCACTCGTCGTGCAGCGCGGCGTACGCCTCGTGCGCCGCCTGCAGATCCGGCCCACCCAGCGCGTCCAGCAGCCCCAGGTGCGCGCCCGGCCGCAGCAGCGACTGGTGCTCGTGCTGGCCATGGATGTCGACCAGCGCCTCGCCTAGCCGCCGCAGGCTGGCCACATTCGCGACCGAGCCGTTGACCGTGCAGCGGCTGCGCCCGTCGACGCGGATCTCGCGCGTGATGATCAGGATCCCGTCGGGGTCCGGCTCGAAGCCCAGCTCATCGAGTAGCGCGGGCACCTGCGGCGCATCAGTTAGGTCAAACGCCGCGCGCAGCCGCGCCAGCTTGGCCCCGGAGCGCACCAGGTCCGCCCCCGCGCGCCCGCCGACCAGCGCGCCGATGGCGTCGATGACGATCGACTTGCCCGCGCCGGTCTCGCCAGTCAACACGCAGAGGCCCGGCCCCAGGTCGATCTGGGCCGCCTCGACGATCGCAAAGTCGCGCAGTTCGAGCGAAGAGAGCATGGTCTACTTAGGTCGCCCCCAGCCCAGTTTACCGCGCAGACTCGCGAAGAATGTGTCGCGTCGCAGCCGCACGAAGGGCATCGTGCTCTCTGCCTGGCAGACGTGCAGCTTGACCCCGGGCTCCAGATCGAACGAGATCTGCCCGTCGAGGGTAACGATCGCCCGCTGGCTGAGCCGCGGCCTCGCCAGGACCTCGATCGACAACTGCGACTCGCCGCCCAGCAGCAGCGGCCGCGCCGCCAGCGTGTGCGGACAGATCGGCGTCATGACCATCGCCGCCAACGTCGGCATGACCACCGGACCGCCGGCCGACAGGTTGTACGCGGTCGACCCGGTCGGCGTGGCCAGGATCAGTCCGTCAGCAGGCAGGTCGACGACCGGCTCGTCGCCCAGGCGGACGACCAGTTCCAGCATCCGCCCCGGCTCGGCAGCGTGGATAACCACGTCGTTGGCGGCGACGTACCGTGAAGCATTGCCGATGCCGGCAGCCAGCATCAGCCGCTGGTCGACCTCATAGTCGCCGGCCAGCAGCGCCTCCAGGCCC
>DHNJ01000065.1:50359-50814 GCA_002409445.1 Armatimonadetes bacterium UBA5419
GCCAGCAGCGCCTCCAGGCCCGCGTGCAGTTCGTTGGCCTCGATCAGCGCCAGGAAGCCGAACGTGCCGTAGTTGACGCCGATGACCGGCGTGCCCCAGGGCGCCGAACGGCGCGCGGCGGAGACGACCGCGCCGTCGCCGCCGAAGATCAGCGCCAGGTCGGCGCGCGCCAACATCGCCGCGCCGGATGCCGAGGAGAGCGTGCCAGGTGTGTCACCCGCCGGGGCGCGGAGGACCTCCACGCCACGCTCGGCCAGCCACTCGCACGCCTGCGCCGCGGCCGCATTGGCGTCGCGGCGGTCGGTCCGCGCCCAGACCAGGACGCGGCGCGGTGGCCGCTGCGGCGGCTCGGCACGTTGGGCGGTGTGGTTGGCGCCAGTGGCGAGAGCCATCGCTCAGCGCTCCTCGTCCGCGGCCGGCGCAGCCGCCCCCAGCCGCTGGCGCGCCGTCGCGAT
>DHNJ01000013.1:0-725 GCA_002409445.1 Armatimonadetes bacterium UBA5419
GCCGCGGGCGGACGCGCCGCGCGCGCGCTGGGCGCCGTGGCTGGCGATCCTCGCCGTGGCGCTGATCCTCGGCGCGCTGGCCTGGGCGCTGAGCACGCAGCGTGCCGGTCCCCGCGCGCCGCAGCTGATGGGGCTGAGCCTGGACGCGGCGAAGGCCAAGCTGCACGAGGTCGAGCTGCGCTCGGGCGAGGTGACCAGCGAGTGGAGCGACACCATCGCCCGCGGCATGGTCGTGCGCCAGACTCCGGAGGCCGGGGTGCGGGTGCCCGCCGAGGTGCTAGTCGATCTGGTCTTGAGCAAGGGACCGGAGAAGACTGTCGTGCCGGACCTGACCGGCATGGACCTGGCCGGGGTCAAGGCGGCCTTGGCGGCGGCGGACCTGCGGCTCTCGGGGCCTGAAACAGCGCAGCAGCCGGGGCAGCCCGATGGCGTGGCGATCTACCAGAACGTGACCGCCGGCACATCGGTCGCGCGTGGGACCAAGGTCCACGTCGTGATCAATAAGCGCCCGCCGGTCCCCGCGCCGACGGAGCCGACCCCGACGGAGCCGACCGAACCGCCCGCCGAGCCGGCGGCCGACGCGCCGAAGACGGTGGACGACGTGGCCGGGTCGGTGGTCGGTGAGGTGGTCGACCAGGTGATGGAAAAGACCGCCGAGAAGGGCCGCGAGCTGACCAAGAAGGGCATCGAGGCCGCCAAGGACTGGAGCCGCGAAAAGCTGGATG
>DHNJ01000013.1:835-9807 GCA_002409445.1 Armatimonadetes bacterium UBA5419
GGTCATAAATTGGTATTGGACGCTCTGCTGGAGCCGCGAAAAGCTGGATGAGTTCAAGAACCGTGACGCCAAGCCCGCGCCGAAGGCGGCGGAGGGGCCGGAGGCGCCGTAGGGGGTGGCGGCGCTACGTTTGGGGGCGGCACCCGCACCGATTCGTTGCCAGAGGGTGGGGGTGTGGTATGATTGGCGTTCGCTGCGGGGCGTGGCTCGCGGCAGGAGCGTTGGTTGGCGCAGGAAGAGACCATTTTCGCGAAGATCGTGCGGGGGGCGATCCCCTGCGACAAGGTCTACGAGGATGATTTGAGCCTGGCCTTCCGCGACATTGCGCCGGTCGCCCCGACGCATATCTTGATCATCCCGAAGGAGCCGTTGCCCTCGTTGGCGGCGGCGAGCGCCGAGCAGGCGGACCTGCTGGGCCATCTGCTCTCGGTCGCGGCGGAGATCGCGCGACGCGAGGGCGTGGCCGAGGCGGGGTATCGGGTGGTCATCAACCACGGCGCGCAGGGCGGGCAGACGGTCGACCATCTGCACCTGCACCTGCTTGCGGGTCGAGATCTGAGCTGGCCGCCCGGATAGTGGGTGGCGTGGAGTAGCCGCCGGGCCCGAGGGCTGGCGGATGACGGAGGAAGAGAAGTCCATGGCGAAAGTGGAAGTCAAGGACCATGAGTCCATTGACAGTGCGTTGCGTCGGTTCAAGAAGCAGTTGCAGCGCGACGGTACCCTGCAGGAAGCGCGCCGCAAGGCTCGTTTCGAGAAGCCGAGCGACAAGCGCCGCCGCGAGCGAGCCGCGCGCAAGCGCCGGTTGGCCCGCCGCCAGGCGCGCCAGGATCAGCGCGCCGGCTTCTAACACCGCCCGCGTGCGACGCCAGCCAGGACCTCTTCCAGCCCCGGATGCACCCGGGGCCGTCTTGGTTTCTGGACCCTAGCCGGAGAGCGCCCATCGAGGCCCGCATACCCATCACTGACGGCGCCGTGCTTGCCGGCCTGCTCGGCCCACGCGACGAGTACCTGGCGCTGCTTCAGCGCGGGGTCGCCCCGGCCCAGCTCGCCGCGACGCGCGACGCCCTGCTGCTCAGCGGCGAGACGGCCGATATCGACCGCGCGCGCGACCTGCTGGAGGAGCTGGTCGCCATCCTCGAGAGCGGCGGCAGCCTCTCGCGCGACCAGATTGAGTATGCCGCGCGGGCCGCGCTGAACGACGAGTCGGAGCAGCTCGGCCCGGCACTGAGCGAGTCGCTGCTGGTTACCGAGCGGGGCAAGGCGATCCGCGCGCGCACCCCGGGACAGCGGCGCTACTGCCAGTTGATCGAGCGCAACACGATCAGCTTTGGGCTCGGGCCCGCGGGCACCGGCAAGACGTACCTAGCAATGGCCTGCGCGGTGCGCGCGCTGCGCTCGAAGCAGGTTTCGCGGATCATCCTCTGCCGCCCGGCGGTCGAGGCGGGCGAGCGGCTCGGCTTCCTGCCGGGCGACCTGCAGGCTAAGATCGACCCGTACCTGCGCCCGCTGTACGACGCGCTGTTCGACATGGAGAGCATGGAGCGGGCCCAGCGGCACCTGGAGCGCGGCGTGGTCGAGGTCGCGCCGCTGGCGTTCATGCGCGGGCGCACGCTGAACGACAGTTTCATCATCCTCGACGAGGCGCAGAACACCTCACCCGAGCAGATGAAGATGTTCCTCACGCGCCTGGGCTTTGGTTCGAAGGCGGTGGTCACCGGCGACCAGACGCAGACCGACCTGCCCACGGGCGCGGCTTCGGGGCTGGACCATGCGGTCGCGCTGCTCGAGGGGCTGGAGGGCATCGGCATCTGCCGGCTGGGCAGCGAAGACGTGGTGCGCCACGCCCTGGTCCAGCGGATTGTCGAAGCCTATGATCGGCAGGGCCGGCTCTAGCGCCTGACCCCGCGCCGGCAGGAAGGGTCGAACGGCAGCGATGCCAAACAAGACTGACCAGCAGAGCCACGGCGCCCGGCCGCCCGCCCGGCCGCGCCCCAAGCATCGCGTGGTCCGCCGCCGCCGCACCGGGCCGCCCGACATGACCCCGCAGCGTGTGCTGGCGGTGGTCATCGCGACCTTCCTCTTCACCCTTGTGCTCGCTGGCGACCTGTTTCGCCACGGCCTCGATTGGAGCGTCGGCGACACCGCGACCCAGACGATCGTCGCCGACCGCACGGTGACCTGGGTCGACGACCGCGCGACTGCCCAGCTAGTGACCGCCGCGCGCGACGCCGCGCCGCGCCAGTACACACCGTCCAACCCCGAGAACGACGCCCTGCAGGAGATCCACCTGCTGTTCGGGCGCATTGACGTGCTCTCGGCGACCGGCCAGCGCAACGAACCGGGCGCGCTCGAGGACCTGCTGGCCAACGAGGCCGCGCACCTCTCGCAGGCCCAGGCCGAGCGCTTGCTCGCCCTGTCCGACGGCGACCGCGCGGCGCTGCGGCGGGCGGTGACGACGGTCCTGGCCGAGGTCTATCGCAGCCAGGAGATCCACGACGATACCAACCAGGCCGCCGACCTGCGCGCGGCGGGCGAGGTCGCCGCGGAGAAGCTGAGTGCCGCCGTCAGCGACCCGGCCGACCGCACCGTGGCCGAGACGCTGGTCATCTCCGAGCTGCGGCCGAACCGCCTCTATGACCAGGCCGGCACGACCAAGGCCCGCGACGCGGCCGAGAAGGACGTCGAGCCGGTGCGGCGGACGATCAACCGCGGCGAGACCGTGGTTGCCGAGGGCGAGGTCGTCGACGAGCAGGCGCTGGCCAAGTTCCAAGCGCTGGGCCTGATCCTTCCGGGCCAGGACTACCGCGGCCTGCTGGGCACCGCCGCGCTGGTCTTCGTCATCCTCGTCCTGCTGCTGGCTTACATCCGCATGGAGCGCCCGGACATTTACTTTGACCTGGGCAAGCTGGCGCTGATGGGCGTGCTGCTGATCGGCGCGATCGCGTTCTTCCGCGCGATGATGACCATGCGCGCCGACCCGGCCTCGGGCCTGGCCCACACGGGCGTCTTCTGCGGCGCGCTGATCGGCCTGCTGATCAATCTGCTGGTCGACTATCGCCTGGCGATGACGCTGACCGCGGTGTTGGGCCTGTTCCTCGGTCTGATGATGCCTGGTGCGGGCCTGTCAGTGGCCTTCGAGACCTGGTTCGCCGGGCGCATCGCGGCCATGGCGCTGCGTTCGGTGACGACCCGCCGCGACCTCGGCCGCGCGGCGATGATCATCGGCCTGGGCGGCATGGTCATCGCGACCGTCGTCGACCTACCGAGCAGCGGTACCGACACCTCCTGGACCTGGCGCGGGACTCTCGCCGACGCGGTCGCCGGGCTGCTCTGGGCGCTGATGGCCTTCCTCGTCAGCCAGGGCCTGATGCCGATTCTCGAGCGCCTGTTCTCGGTGGTCACGCCGTTCCGCCTGCTCGAGCTAACCAACATTTCGTCGCCCGCGTTGGATCTGCTGCGGAGGCATGCCCGTGGCTCGTTCGACAGTTCGCTGACCATCGGCGACATGGCCTCGGAGGCTTGTGCGGCGATCGGCGCGGATGCGTTGACCGCGCAGGTCATGGGCTACTACCACGACCTGGGCAAGGTGCGGCACCCGAAGTGGTTCGTCGAGAACCAGGAGGGCCAGGAGAACATCCACGACCGCTTGGAGCCGACGGTCAGCGCGATGGCGATCAAGTCGCACGTGGCCGAGGGGCTGGAGCTGGCCGAGGAGTACGGGCTGCCCCAGCCGGTCAAGGACGCGATTGCCCAGCACCACGGCACGACGATGATCTCGTTCTTCTACCAGCAGGCGCGCGAGCGCAGCGGCTCGGGCGCGACGATCTCCGAGGAGCAGTTCCGCTACGACGGCCCGAAGCCGCAGAGCAAGGAGACGGCGGTGCTGATGCTGGCCGACGTGGTCGAGGCGGCGGTGCGCGCCTCGGCGCGGCATGGCGAGCTGAACACCCGCCGCATCCGCGACATGGTCGACCGGATGATCACCACCCGCGTCAACGAGGGCCAGCTGGACGAGGCGCCGCTGACCCGCCGCGACCTGACGCGCATCGCCGACGCGTTCTGCGATTACCTGCGCGGGCTGTACCACAGCCGCACACCGTACCCGACGCCCGAGACCAACAACGCGCTGCCCGACCACACCGTCCCGCTGCCCACGACGCCGGCGAGCGACACGACCCATGCCGGTTAGCCTCGAGCGCGAGGGGCTGCCCGCAGAGGCCGGGGCCGGCGTCGACTTCGAGGCGCTGGCGCACCTGATCTGCGGCGGCGAGCTGGGCGCCGAGCCGCTGGTCTCGCTGCTCCTCTGCGACGACGCGCGGATCGCTGAGATCAACGCCGAGTGGCTGGGCCATCAAGGGCCGACGGACGTGATCAGCTTCCCGCAGTGGGAGCTGACCCCGGGCGGCGGGAGGCAGGCGGGCGGGAGCGTGCCGGACTTGCTGGGCGATATCGTCATCTCCGTCGAGACCGCGGCGCGGCAGGCGGCCGACTGGCCGGCGCCCTGGTCGGCCGATCACGAGCTGGCGCTGCTGTTTGTCCACGGGCTGCTGCACTTGCTAGGGTACGATGACCTTGCTGCTCCCGCGCGGGCCCAGATGCGCGCGCGGGAGGACCATTGGCTGGCCGCCGCGGGCTGGGGTCCAGTCCCGCGCGAGGAGGACACGCCATGAAACAGATCTCCCTGCGTCGCTTCCAAACGAGCGCCCAGCACGCGTTGGACGGTGTGCTCGACGCCTATCGCAGCCAGCGGCACATGCGCGTCCACTTCGTCTTCATGGCGGCCAACGCGATCCTCGCGCTGGTCTACAAGCTGAACGCGCTCGAGGTCGCCCTGGTGACCATCGCGACCGCCCTGGTGGTCTCGATGGAGATGTTCAACACGGTGATCGAGGCGGTCATCAACATGGTCTGCGAGACCTATCACCCGGTCGCGCGGTTCGCCAAGGATGTGGCGGCAGGCGCCGTGCTGATCGCCGCGGGCAACGCAATCATCGTCGCGCTGTGCATCTATGCCAGCCCGGGTCGCATGGCCTACCTACGCTCGGTCTGGGTCACCGGCGACTTCAACGACGCGGCGGCGATGCCCCGCGCGGTGGCCGGTTCGCTCGTGCTGCTGACGGCCTTGCTGGCGATGCTGAAGGTCGGGCGCATCCAGGGCAGCGTGCTGCGTGGCGGGGTGATCAGCGGGCACACGGCCTACGCCTTCTGCCTGGCGACCTGCGTCTTCTTCCTCTCGGAGGGCGCGGCGTACGGGATTCTGGCCGGCATCGCGGCGCTCGTGACGGCCGTGCTCGTCGCGCAGCTGCGGCTGCACGACCGCGCACACCGCATGCGCACCACGTTCTACGGTGCGGCCCTCGGCGTGGCCGTCACCTGGATCGTCTTCGGGCTGCTGGCGCGGCCAATGACCGGGCCGTAGCCGTGCGCTACGGGGTGCCGGCGACCTGCTGGCTCAGCACGGTCTCGTTACCCGCGACGTCCTTGATGCGCAGGTGTAGCGTCTGCTCGCCAGCGGGGATCGGCCGGTAGTTGACCGCGGCTTGCTCCAGCCGCGAGTCGAACAGCCCATCGGCCGCCGCCGCGGCGCGCCACGGGCCGTCGTTCAGCCGCCACTCGACACTGGCCACGCGGTGGTTGTCGGTCACGGGCAGCGTGAAAGCCAGTCCGTCGCCCTCGGTCAGCGTCTCGGGCAGGGCCGCGCGCGGGGCCGTCGTGTCGATCCAGAACGGCTCGCTGATCACCTGGCCCTGCAGCGGCTGGGTCGGGTTGAAGGCGATGTCGTCGACGATCAGTCGCAGCCGGTAGGCGCCGTCCTCGACCTTGTGGGCCACCGGGTCGAGCGAGTAGGTGTCGGTGCCGAGCGCGATCTCGGGCTCGAGCACGCGCCACTCGGTCTCCCCCTCGCGCTTGAGCGAGATGCTGGTCAGGACCTGGTCGCTCTCGGGGTCGGAGACCTTCCACTTGAGGTCAAACTTCGTGCGGAAGGCCTGTGCCACGGTCGGCGTCTCGAGGCTGACCGTCGGGGCGTTGTTGGCCAGGATGTAGCTCAGGCGCGTCGACTCGACCAGCGGGCTGTTGCCGTCGTCGCCGCGGACGAAGGTTAGGCGGTACTGCAGGTAGCGCGCCGAGGGGCAGCTGGGCTCGCCGCCGACGGCCGTCCAGGGCGACCACTCGGCGTCGGGCGCGGCGGAGTCGCCGCTGCGGGCATCGACGACGACCGAGCCGGCGGAGTCGTCGGCCAGGCCGAGTTCGAACGCACCCCAGCGCGCGCGGCCGCCGGCGTCGAGCACGGGCGACAGGTAGGTGCCGCGCGGGCCGATGGGCAGGCTGAGCTGGTAGAGCGCGGCGGGCACGGCGCTGGCGGCCAGCAGCGTGCCGTCGGCCTGCGGGGCGAGGGCGGTCAGGCCGGCGACTTTGGTGTCGAAGACGGCGGTCGCCTCGCGCCGCGCGGGCACGACCTGCCAGACGACCGAGCGGCCGTCGGCGCGGAGGCCGGTGGTCACCAGGACGCCGTCGGCGGTCGGGTGGAGGGCCAGGATGCGCGAGCCGCTGAAGTTGGCCAGCGCGCGCCGGCCACCGTCGGCGGTCAGCTGCGCGACGGCCGAGCCGTAGGCGAAGTAGACGGTGCCGTCGTCGGCGATGGCGATGGCGGTGACGTCGTCGGGGGTCGTCGCGGCGACCTCGGCGCGGCCGTCAACGCAGCGCAGCAGCCGCCCCGGCTGCCCGCCGCCGGCCCAGACGGTACCGTCAGGGGCCTCGGCCACGGCCAGCAGATGCGCGGCCTCGGAGCGGCCGAGCTCGGTCAGCTCATCGCCGGCCAGGCGCAGCACGCGGCTGGGCAGGCCGGTCACGGCCAGGGTCGACTGCCCGTCGCGGCTGGTGGCTAGGGCCCAGACGTAGGTGCTGCCGGTCTCGGCAGCGGTGGCCGCGCCGTTGGCCGTCAGGCGCTGGATGGCGCCGCTCGGCGCGGTCGCGAAGTAGGGGCCACCGGCGCCCGCGGCAACCGCGGTGACCAGCGGGTTCTCGCCGCTCCAGGCGACGCTCGCCTCGCCGTTGGTCAGGCGCACGAGCTGGCCCTGGGTGCCGGTGGCGAGCCAGGTCGTGCCGGCCGCGTCGGTGTCGGCGGCCCAGACCAGGGGCTCGTCCCACTCGCCCACGCGCTCGGCGCCGATGCCGAGGCTGAGCGTGCCCGTCGGGCTGAGCTGCACGCCCTCGGCCTCACCGGGCGCGAACTCGGCGGTGGTCGTCAGCTGCCAGGTCTTCGGCGCGCGGGCGGCCGACGGTGTGGTGTCGGTGGTCTGCTCGACCGGCTGCTTCTCGGCCGAGCCGGTGCCTTCGGCCTGGCCCGCGGCGTCGGCGCCGTTGCCCGGCTGCTTGGTGGTGCTGGGCAGCGGCTGGCGGGTGGTGCCGGGCGAGACCTGCGGCGGACCGGCGCTACCGGCCTGCGCGGGGACCAGGTCGAGGTCATGCTCGGCCGGCTGGCCCCAGTAGGCCTTGAGCCACTGCGGGATGCGCCCAAAGTGGGCCAGCGGGCCGTCGAGCGCCGGGTCGGCGGCCTGGCTGACGAAGGTGAAGGCGCGGTTGGCGTCGCCACTCTGGCCGCCGCCCTGCTGGCCGGCGCCCTGCTGGGTGGCCGGCGGCTTGGGCGGGTCGCCGGTCAGCGGGTCGAGGACCAGGACCTCGGTGTAGAGGAGGTTGGTGACCAGCATGTCGACCGGCTCGCGCACGACGATCGCGGCGCGGGTCTGGCTGACGTCGGTGATGCCGGCGCGGGCCAACAGCTGCTGCACATGGCTCGGCGGGGTGGGCAGGCGGAGGCCGCGGAGGGCCAGGTCCTGGCCCCCGACGACCAGCTTGGCGACCAGGTGCAGGTCGTCGTCGGGCCGCTCATCGAGCCGCGCGAGGGTCTGGTCGGTGGTCACGACGGGCAGTTCCTGGGTGCCCAGCTGCTCGTCCATGACGGCCGTCAGCGAACCCGGCGCGACGCCCAGGCGGTAGGTGCCGGGGGCGACGGTCGGGGGCACCGGGATGGTCAGGTCGACCAGCCGGGTCTCGCCGTCGTCGCGGCGGCGCAGCTCGATCTGCAGCTTGACGTCCTCGCCCGGCTTGACCCGCTGGCGGTCGAAGCGGGCGCGGACCATGCGCGCGGTCGGGTCTTCGTGGGTGATGTTGACGCCCAGCTCGATGGACTCCAGGGCCAGCTCGTCGAAGGTCGGCGCCATGGCCAGGCGCACGGCGTTGAGCACCTCGGAGGTCGCGCCGACGGCGCTGCCCGAGGCGATGAAACCGGTGCGCACGCGCTCGACCGGCTGGCGGCCGACGAACTTGACGACGCTGCGTGCGGTGTAGGTGGCCTTCGACAGCTCGCCCAGCTGCCCACCGATCAGCGAGCTGAGGATGTTGGTGGACATGATGTTGGTCAGCTCGCGGTCGCGGATGACGCGGTAGTTCCACTCGCGGCCCCAGAGGCCCTCGGGGTCGGTGATGGTCAGCTTGACGGGCACCATCTCGGGCGCCGCGCCGAGTTCGCCAGCGATGCCCCAGCGCGTGTCGGCGAGCAGCGCGCCGGCCGGGTCAAGGGCCACGCTGAGCTTGTCCGAGCGCTGGTAGCTGTTGATGAAATCGATGATCCGCGCACCGCAGATCGGGAACAGTACGCGCCCGCGGTCCATCATCGAGTGACCAAAAGCGAGCACGCGGTTGCCGTCGCGGAGGGTCAGGGTGCCGGTCGCCGCGGAGCGGATGTCGCCATCGACGAGCAGGACGCCGATCGCCGCGCCGGGCTGCCACTGGATGTCACCCTCGGCGCGGCCGCCGGGCACCGCCTGCAGCTCGAAGCCGTAGGGGGCGAGGGCCGTGGCCAGCCGGTCGGCGCCGAAGCCGCCCAGGCCGCTGAGGCTGACCGGCGTGGCCACCGGCCGCGCGACGAGCTCGCCCGGCGCCTCGACGCCGGTGCTGCCGCTGGTCCCGCG
>DHNJ01000053.1 GCA_002409445.1 Armatimonadetes bacterium UBA5419
TGGGCGCGCGCCGAGCCTGTCCGCCGCGGGTGCGCGGGGCCGGCTGGCGCGTCGGGCGGCGCGCAGATCTGCTCATTGGTTCAAGCTCCCCTGCCTCCACCTCTTAGACGCTGCGTTGCACAGCGGCGTTTCGGCGCCGCGATCAGTAGCCGAAGCGGGTCTCGAAGTAGAAGTGGTGGTCATCGAGGTGCCGGCCAGCGACCTCACCGATGTTGAGCCGCTGCTGCCAGCGCCAGCCGATACCGATGCTGGTGCGCGAGGTGAGGTCAAAGGCAGAGTTCAGGCCCACGACGGTCATCGACGGTCGCACCGCCTCGCCCCGGCGCTGCTGATAGCCTTCGGCGTCGAAGCCAAGGCTCACGCGCCGGCTGAGCCGATGCTCGAGCTCGATCCGCCAGCCCATGCTGTCGTCGAGATAAGGGTGGCCGAAGGTGTACCCGCCACGGCTCCAGGCCAACTCGCGGTCCTGCTGCCCGAAGTACGTGCCGGCATACGGGATGCTGGTCCACTCGAAACGGTAGTGGCTACCAGGCAGAGCCCAGCCCGGCGTGTAGAGCACACCGAGCTGATAGCCGATGCGCTGCTTGGTCTTCGGCGGGGCGGGAGAGAAGTCGAAGTCGTCGGCGAAGAACGAGCCGTAGAAGGCCCAGTCGGTGCCGGGCCGGACCGTCGCCTCGAGGCTGCCCAGATAGTTGCCGAATCCGCCGCGGCGACCCTCACCCAAGACGAAGCGGGTGGCGTAAAGCGGCAGCACGGAGCCCGCGACGGCCTGCGCGAATTCCTGGGAGATCAGCGCCTCGGTGCCCGCGATGGTGACCATGCGCGTTGGCTGGTACTCCAGGCGGTGGAGCATGACGTACTTGGTGACTGGGTCGGCAAAGCGGCCGACGTGCCGCTCGTAGCGGAAGGGCCGGCCGAAGACTAGCGTTTCCCAGTTGAACTCGAGCCGGTCGGGCACGCGGGCGTAGTCGGACCAGAGCATGTCGTGGAAGCCCTGGCCCAGGCGGAACTGGGCGCGGCCGGCGCCGAGGCGCAGCTTCGAGCTCGGCCGCCACTCGGCCCAGAAGGTGTCGAGCGTCGTGCGGTCGCGGCCAGTGGGGAAGGCGCCGAGGCTCTCAGTGCTGAGCGTGCCGGTAAGGAAGCTGTTGCGCGTGGGCGTGACGAAGACGGAAGCGCGGCCGCGGCTGCGGAAGCGGTCATCGCCGGTACCCAGCTGGCCGCTGGCGCTAACACTCGGCAACACGTTCCAGCCACCCGCACGCAGGTGGGCGCGCTCTCGGCCGGGATCGACGTCGAGGGTGCGCAGTTCGTCCGCGAGCTCGCCCAGAACGTAGTCAAGCAGGCCGGTCTCCGCTGGGGTGCGGTCGCGCCAGGTTTCGATGGTCGGCACGAGCAGGCGCGCCAACTCCAGACGTGTGTAAGTGGTCACGCCGTGGCCGGCGAACAGCCGGCGGGAGGCATCGGCGATGATGCCACGGCTCGCGAGCGCCTCGAAGGCCCGCATCAGCGGTGCGTCGCCCGAAACCATGCGGTCGGCGGCGGTGCGCATCGTCCGCGGGCGCTCGCGGACGTCGCGGTCCTGGCGGGCCAAGGCCTCGGCGACGGTCGGGTCTTCGCTATCGCCGGCCAGGTCGGCCGCCCCGGTGGTCACGATCGGACCGCTCACGACGGGCGCGGCCGCCGGCTCGGCGACGGGCGCGTCGGGTGGGCCAAAGCGCAGGCGCTCGCCCAGCAGCAAGGTTGGCCAGGGCTGGGCGATGTCAATGCCGATGAGGCGACCTTCCGCCGCGTAGACCGAGCCGAGCAGCGCGCGCGCGGGTGCGGCCACCGCCGCACCGACCGCGGGTGCCTCGCCCGAGGTGATCGTGACTTCGGCGTAGCCCGGCTCGAGGAGGCTGATGACACCCTCAAAGGTGGCGGCGCCGGACGCGCCCACGGTGGTCAGCAAGCCAAGCACGAGCGCTGCTGTCCACGTTCTGCGTACCATCGACCTCTCCACGCACACTACGGAGATAAGTATAGCGCAGCCAGTTCGCCGGTTGGGCACCATGCCTACCGCTCCGCTCGACAGTACGGTATGCTGCGCGCAGAGGAGCCAGGACCATGCATGACACCTCTGTTGTCCTTGTTTGCTGCATGCTGCTTGCCGTCGCGGCCGAGGGCTATCCGCTGCCGCCACAGGGCCCCGTGCTCGAGTCGCCCAGCGACCCGGCGCTCGATCTGCGCGCGGCGGTCACGCTCGAGGCCTGGGTCCGTGCGCAGCCCCAACCACAGGCCGGGGCGCGCCTGATCGACCGCCACGAGTCGGGCACCAACAACGGTTATCTCCTCGACACTCACCCGGGCAACTCGTTGCGCCTGATCACCTCGAACGGCGCGGTTTCGTACGCCGCCGGGCTTGACGCGAGCCGCTGGTGGCATGTCGTTGGCGTCTATGACGCGGCGGCGCGGGTCCAGAAGCTGTACGTCGACGGGCAGGAGGTGGCGGCGAAGACTGACGGCGAGTTCCCGCAGCTGACCGTGCGCGACCTGCCGCTGCGCCTC
>DHNJ01000282.1 GCA_002409445.1 Armatimonadetes bacterium UBA5419
GCGGCGGCTACCTGCCGGCCGAACGCCGTGCGCTCGAGAGCCAGCTGGCCAGCGGCGAGCTGGGCGCGCTGATCGCCACCGTCGCGCTCGAGTCGGGCATCGACATCGGCTCGCTCGACGCCGTGCTGACCGTCGGCTACCCCGGCTCGCTGGCCTCCTACTGGCAGCAGGCGGGCCGCGCCGGCCGCCGCGGGACCGACAGCCTGGCCCTGCTCGTCTGCCGCCCCGCGCCGGTCGACCAGTACCTGGCGGCCCACCCCGACCTGCTCTGGGCCCCGCCCGTCGAGGCCGCGCGGGTCGACCCGGGCAACCTCTACCTGCTCGCCAGCCACCTACCGTGCGCCGCCGCCGAGGCGCCCCTGACCGCCGCCGACCTGGCCCGCTTCCCGCCCGAGGCCCAGGAGGTCGCGCCGTTGCTAGTCGAAACCGGCGTCTGCGCCGAGCATGGCGGGCGGCTGATGTACCAGGGCGGCAACTACCCCGCGGGCGACGTCAACCTGCGCACGACGACCAACCAGCCGTGGGAGCTGGTCCTCGAGGACAGCGGCCGCGTGCTCGAGAGCGACGACGAGCAACAGCTCTGGGAGCGCTACTATCCCGGCGCTGTTCACCTCAACCAGGGCGCCCAATACGAGGTCCGCGGCCACGACCCCGCGCGCCGGCGGGTGCTCGTGCGGCCGGTGCGGGTCGATTACACGACCCGGCCGCTGCTGCAAATCGGCGTCGTCGTCGACCGCGTCCACGAGGAACGCGGGTTCGCCGGCCTCGACTTCTGCTTCGGCGACGTCACCGTCACCCGCCAGACCATCGGCTACGAGCGCCGCTGGCGCGGCCACGGCGACCGCCGCGACCTGCTCCCGCTGTCCTCCCCGCCGCGCGAGATGGACACCAGCGCGCTGTGGTTCACACCGCGTGCCGAGCTGCTGGCGAGCCTACGCGCGGCGGGCCACGACGCGGCCGGCGCGCTGCACGGGCTGGAGCACGCGCTGTACAGCGCCCTGCCCCTGCTCGCCGGCTCCGAGGCCCGCGACGTCCAGGGCAGCGGCCCCCAACCGGGCCCCGGCGGCGCGCCCGTCTGCTACCTCTTCGACGCCTACCCCGGCGGCATCGGCCTCGCCGAACGCGGCTGGGAAGCCCTCGACCACCTCTGGTCCCTCGCCGCCGCCGCCACCACCGCCTGCCCCTGCACCACCGGCTGCCCCGCCTGCCTCCAAATCACCTTCTGCGGCGTCGCCAACAACCCGCTGGATAAGGCGGGGGTGGTGGCGGTCTTCGCCGCGGCCCCGTAGCGCCGCCAAGGCCCACCCCCCATGTGGCGCGGGCTGCTAGCCCGCGACCTTAGACTCGGCCGTAGCGCAGCGAAGGCCGAAACAAGATTGAGCTATGACCTTTGCTGCGGACAAGAGTGTCCGCGGTCCCGGGCGTCTCGTCGCGGACAGATATGTCCGCGCCACATGGGGCAGGGATCTAAGCTACCCCCCGCGCTCATACACCCCCCACGCCGCCCGCAGGCCGCGGAAGCGGGTGCGGGTGGGGGTCCAGGCGGCGCGCCAGTCGGCGGCGGTGCGGCGGGCTTCGACGCCGGCGCGGAGGTCGGGGGAGCCGGCGAGGATGTCGATCGGCAGGCGGTCGTGGACGTACTCGTAGGGTGGATCGAGCCACTGCAGCAGGTCGCCGAAGAGGTACCGCAGCGTGGTCAGCATGACCGCGGCGGTGACCGTCGGCTCGAAGGTGGCCGGGTCGGTGACGTGGAGTTGGACGCCGCCGCACAGTTGCTCGGCGTGTTTGTTGAAGGTCGGCTCGAACCAGAGCGGGCGGAAGCGGACGCCGCGCAGGTCGGACTCGTGGAGCTCGTCGGCCCAGCGGTCGGGGTCGATGCCCGGGGCGCCGACGATCTCGAACGGGCGGCAGGTGCCGCGGCCCTCGCTCAGGCGGGTGCCCTCGAAGAGGACCATGCCGGGGTAGACCAGCGCGGTCTCCAGCGTCGGCATGTTCGGGCTGGGCAGGACCCAGGGCAGCCCCGTCTGGGCCCACGGCTCCCCGCGCCAGCCCTCGAGCTCGATCACCGTCAGGTCCGCGGACAGCCCCTGCGTGCCGACCAGCCAACGCGCGATCTCGCCGATCGTTAGGCCGTGGCAGAGCAGCAGCGGGTACAGCCCGACGAACGACTCGTAGCCCGGCTCGAGGCCCGGCCCCTCGTACCGCCGCCCGCCCAGCGGGTTGGGCCGGTCGAGGACGAGCACCGGCAGCCCCGCCTCGGCGCAGGCCTCGAGGATCAGGGCCATGGTCCAGATGAACGTGTAGACGCGGCAGCCGACGTCCTGCAGGTCGATGACCATCAGGTCGAGGCCGGCGAGCATGTGCGGTGTGGGCTTGCGGAAGGCGCCGTAGAGGCTGTGTACGGGCACGCCGTAGCGCGGGTCAAGGTAGCCGCCGGCCCACTCGATCATGTTGTCCTGGGTGTGGCCCGAGAGCCCATGTTGCGGGCCGAAGAGCGCGGCCAGCTGGCCCACGCCGGTCGCCGCGAGGGCGGCGGGGGCGGCGACCAGGTCGTGGGTGACCGAGGCCGGGTGGCAGACCAGCCCGTAGCGGCGGCCGGCCAGGGGGGCGGGATCGGCGACGAGACGGTCCAAACCAGTGCGCACGGCAGCCATGGCGGGCCTCCTGCCCCCGAGGGTAGCAGAAACGACTATACTGCGGGCGGAGCAGGCTATGGCCAAGACGATCACCCCCATCCGCGACCCCTGGCCGGGCACGATGAGTGGCCGCGAGCGGTTCAACCGGCAGATGCACTGGCAGTCGGTCGACCGCTGTTTCAACATGGAGTTTGGCTACTGGAACGAGAACTTCGTCGAGTGGCCGCTGTTTGTCGACCATGACATCACCAACAACTGGGAGGCCGATGTCTTCTTCGCCTTCGACCGCATCGGCGGGGTCGGCGGCAATGTCTGGCTCAGCCCGCCCTTCGAGCACAAGGTCCTCGGCGAGCGCAACGGCCGCCGCCTGCTGCAGAACTCCGACGGCCTGCTGGCCGAAGTCCCGCTCGACGGCCACGACACGATCCCCCACTACATCGAGGCGACCGTCGTCACGCCCGCTGATTGGGCCGAGACCAAGGCCCGCCGCTTCCAGCGCGACGACCCGGCCCGCCGCGTCGATGTCGAGCGGCTCAAGGCCGCCCACCCGACCACCCGCGACTACCCCCTGGGCGTCGGCTGCGGCTCGATGATCGGCAAGATCCGCGACATGCTGACCTTCGAGGGCCTGGCCTATGCCATCTACGACTACCCGGAGATGGTCGAGGACATGGTCGAGCAGTGCTGCCTGCTGGTCGAAGACTTCCTCGACCAGGTCCTCGGCCACCTCGACTTCGACTTCGCCACCGGCTGGGAGGATATCTGCTTCAAGAGCGGGCCGATCGTCGGCGTGCAGTTCTTCAACGACGTCGTCGTGCCGCGCTACAAGCGCATCTCGGCCAAGCTCCACGCGCACGGCATCGACCTCTGGTACACCGACTGCGACGGCGACGTGCGGCCGATCCTGGCCGGCTTCCTCGAGGGCGGCATCAACTGCCTCTTCCCCTACGAGGTCAACAGCTGCGCCCACCCCGGCGAGCTGCTCGACCAGTACGACGGCCAGCTGCGGATCATGGGCGGGGTCGACAAGATCCAGCTGGGCAGCGGCCGCGAGGCGATCCGCGCGTACCTCGACTCGCTCGTGCCGTATGTCGAGCGGGGCGGGTATATCCCCTTCTGCGACCACCGCTGCCCGCCCAATGTCGACCCGGACGACTACCTGTTCTACCTGGACCTCAAGGAGCAAATGTTCGGCCTCGGTGGGGTGACCATCGGCGGCTGACAGGCGATGAAAGGCACGGGCTGAGGCCATGCTGAAGCTACTGACGGGCGCGGAGATGCGCGAGGTGGACCGCGCCGCGAGCCAGGACTTCGGGCTGGCCGGGGCGGTGCTGATGGAGCTGGCCGGCCGCGCCGTGGCCGAGGCGGCACGCGCGATGGCCGAGGCCGCCGGCGCGCGCGGCGGGCACGTCACGCTCGCCTGCGGGCCCGGCAACAACGGCGGCGACGGCTTCGTCGCGGCGCGCTGGCTGGTGCGCTGGGGCTTCGTGCCCGAGGTCTTCCTCATCGGCGACCCCGAGAACCTCTCCGACGACACCGGCACCAACCTCAACCTCCTCCTGCGCTCCGGCGTCGGGGTCGAGGTGATCCGCGAGGAGGCCCAGCTGGTCCTGCTCGCGGGCAGCCTGCGGCGGGCCAGCGTCGTCGTCGACGCGCTCCTGGGCACCGGCCTGTCCGGCCCGCCCGGCGGCCTGGTTGGCGCGGCGATCCGCACGCTGGGCGGCGCCGTGGTGCCGATCCTCGCGGTCGACGTGCCCTCCGGCCTGGTCGCCGACACCGGCGCCCTGCACGACCCGCACGTCGAGGCGGCGCGCACGGTGACCTTCGGCGCCTGGAAGCGCGGGCTCGTCCTGCAGCCCGGCGCGGCCGCCGCGGGCCAGATCGAGCTGGTCGACATCGGCCTGCCGAGCCCGCTGCTGGCCGCTCTGGACAAGGCGCCGGCGCTGCTCGAGGCGGCCGACATCGCCGCCCACCTGCCGCCCCGCGCGGTCGATTTCCACAAGGGCCTGGCCGGCCGCGCGATGCT
>DHNJ01000147.1:0-31768 GCA_002409445.1 Armatimonadetes bacterium UBA5419
CCGCCGCCCCAGTTGCCGCCGCCGCCCCAGCCGCCGCCACCGCCCCAGCCGCCACCGCCACCACTACCCATGTTGATCATCTCGTAGTAGAGCGGCATGCCGGTCACGCCGAGGTTGTTCCAGAACAAGCCGGCGATACCCGGAGCGTCAGCGTACTTGAGGGGGATGACCTGCGTCACGCCCTTGGCCGAGGTCGTCGCGTTGCCGGTCTGGGCGCCCATCATGCCGCCCATACCCAGGCCTAGGCCGGGTGTGCCAATGCCGCCCATGCCGTAACCGGGCGCCTGCGCCGGCCGGCGCTGCGGGGTCTGCGGTCGCGGCGGCGCGGTCGGCCGCGGCGGCACCATGCCGCTGAAGCCGGTGCCCGGCGCCGGACCCGCGGGCACTGCGCCCTGGCCCGCGCCCGGCGGCACCGCGCCCTGTCGGCGGATCATGTAGACCGTGCCGGTCAGGTCAAACTCCGCGTTTGCGGTCGACAGAACCAGCGCCAGCGCGTCCTCGAACGGCCGGTTGTTGATCGCGATGCTCACGCGCGGCGCGTTCATCGCCACCGACTCGGGCAAAACGTACTCGAAGGGCACCTGCTGCTTCATTAGCTCGAGGACGCTGCGCAACTGCGCGTCCTTCAGGTCCAGGGTGATATTCCCCTCCGCCGCCGCCACGGGCGCGCCGAGCAGTGTTAGCGCGATCACCGCGCTCATCAAGCTCAGAGTCAGCCTCTTCATCACGCTCTCCTTGTTCAGGCTGGCTACAGCCCCTCGTCTCAATCCTTGGTATGGCTCTCATCGCCGGTTCGTCGAAACCGCGACGATTCCTCCAGCGCAGCGCCTAATGCTGGTACGGCGCCACGTACAGTTCACCTGTTATGACGTCGCGCAGCGTCGTTCCGGTCCCACTGACCGAGACGACCTCCACCTGTCGAGGCCCATTATAGTCGATCTCGATGCGCTGGCCCGGCCACACCGTGAAGGTCTGGTCGCCCTGCTCGACGATCGCCTTGCCGCCCAGCAGACCGGCCGTACGTAGCCGCGGCGGCTGAGCAACGGTCTTCTCCTTCTGCTCCTCGTGCGGCATGACGAACACCGGCCGCAGCGGCGGGTGCGTCAGCACGTTGGCGCGCGGATTGACCGGTGGAATCGGCTTCAGCGGTCGGTCCAGCGGCGCGAACGGATCGCCCGCCCGACTCGGATAGATCGGCGGCGCTGAGGCGATGTCTAGCCGCCCCTGCGGCGCCGCCGGCGCCCCACCGCCGCCCGGGCCCGTCATGCCCGGCATGCCGCCCATGCCCATCTCTGGACCACCCGGCCCGCCGGGCCCGCCCGGCCCATCCGACATTGGCGGCGGCATCGGCGAACCGCCACCACCACCCATATCGTCACCCATGTCGTCGCCGCCGCCCCCAGGCGACGGTGACATGACGCCGCTGCTATCATCGCCCCCGCCGCCACAGCCCACGAGGGCCAGCGACAGGCAGCAGACGACCACCACGAGCAGACGCCCGGTCCGGAGCGCGGCTCTCAACCATGTCTCAAGCGCCATCGATTCTCTCCGCTCCCTCTCGGACCATCTACATCCCGGACCCGCTGGGCCCGCCCATCGGCGAGCCGCCCATCTCGCCCGAGCCGCTCGGGCCACCCATCGGCGGACCACCGCTCATGCCGCCGCCCATACCACCCATACCGCCCATGCCGCCCATCCCCCCGCCACCGCCACCAGCGGCGGTCACGGTCGAGCCCGGCGCGCCCGGCGCATTGGTCGGCCAGACGAAGTACTCGACGGTGCAGTTCAACTGTAGCAAGACCGACCCGCGGTAGTCGAAGGCCAGCCGCTGCAGCGCAAACGAGCTGATTAGGCTGGTGCGCTCGTACGTGTCGGGGAACGTCTCGACAAAGTTGAGCAAGTCGTTGTAGCGGCCGTAGACCACCATCTGCATCGGCCCGCTACCCACCGGCCAGGACAGCCGCCCCTGGGGGCCGACCGCCGGCAAGCTCGCCGGGTTCGAGGTAATGTTGATGTTCGGCGCGGGCACCGGGATCGGGAACCGGAAGAACAGATTCTTGTAGTGCCCGTCCAAGAACCGGATCAGCCGGGGGCCGGCGTCGTCACGCTGCTGCTTGAGCAGCTCGAGGACGAACTCGTCCGGCTTCGCGTAGTCGAACCGCTTGCGATTGATGCCCACCATGTAGCGGTTGATGATCGCATCCAGCTCGCCCTTATGCAGGTCGCGCACACGCTCGGCCTCAGCCAGGTCAGCATCGAGCTGGGCCAGCCGCTGGGCCAGCTTCTCCTGGTCTTGCTGCTTGTCCGCCTCGCCCTCGGCCGTCGTCTCCGCGCCGCTCGCCCCGCCCCACAGGGCCACGCTGCCCGTATCCGAGCCGTACGCCTGCCGCGCACCGTCGCGTGCGGTCTTCTGGGTCGTAAACTGCTCGCCCAGCTTCTTCCACGTTGTGAACTGCAGCGCGACGACCGCGACGATCCACACGAAGAGGAAGATCAGGAAGAGCATCCAGGGTTGGAATTTGCTTCTCATGGTTGCTCCTCCCTCACATACCCGAGCCGGCGGGGCCGCCCATCGGCGAACCCGGCGGTGACTCGTAGCCCGACGCGCCGCTCGGGCCCATCATCCCACTCGGGCCGCCCATGCCGCCCATGCCGCCACCCATGCCACCCATGCCACCGCCCATACCGCCGGCGCCACTGCCCATCGGCGCGGGGAACGGAACGCCCCAGCGACCGGAGATGGCCAGGTTGAGGTACGGCTGCAGCGGTGGGTCATCGGACAACTCGATGTAGGTCCGGTGCGCGGCCGACTGCGGGTCCGAGAAGAACTGCGCGGTGGCCAGGTCCATGCCCTCCAACGTGCGCAGGCCGCCGGCGCTCGCCATCTGCGGCGGGCCGCCGCCCATGCCCGAGCCGCCCATCCCCGGGCCGCTGCTGCCCATGCCGCTGCCACCCATCGGCGGGCTGCTCATGCCGCCCATGTCGCCGCCCATGCCGCTACCGCCCATGCCGCCCATGCCGCTGGCGCCACCCATCCCGCCGCCACCCGGCGCGGGCGGGGTCGTCGCCGAGCCGACCGGCTGCAGGTTCTCCGAGGGGAACGGCAGCTCGATCCGCCGCCGGGCGTCCGAAGACCAGTTGCGCGGGCTGGTCGGGTTGGGCCAGCCGGTCAGACCCTGGATGCTCAACGAATCGTTGGCGATCAGGTTCGACTTGTAGGCCTGCTTCAGGTTGACCATCAGCGCGGCGACATCGTCGGTGGTCTTGGTCCGCACCTGCAGCTGGAAGCCGTCATACGAGACAACCGCTGAAAGAACGTCCGCGCGGTTATAGATATACCGGCTGAGCATGCGCAGATAGCGGGGGAAGTTGTCGCTGTAATCGCGCAGCTCGCGGATGTAGTCCAGCTGCGCGTCGAACGGCGCAACCTCCGAGTTGACCGCGGCGATCTCGCCTTCGGCGGTGGTCACCTGGCCCTGGTTGGCCTGCGCCGCCGCGGCCTGCGCCTGCATGTCGGCCGCGCGCGTCTGCAGCCGCTTGGTGTTCCAGAGAATCCCCGCGACCAGCACCGCCGTCAGCAGCAAGCAGAAGACCAGCATCCGCTTGATGCGGCCGGCCGCGAAGAAGCGACGATCCAGAAGTTGAATCTTGAGCATCGACCGTCTCTCCCTAGGCCAAGCCTCTCATCGCCAAGCCCACCGCCACCGCCAACAGCGCCTCGTCCGCGTCCACATCCTCACCCACGCCCTTGGCCAGGGTGATTCCCTCCAGCGGCCGACCGGTTGCTGTGGGCAAGTGTAGTTCGGCTTCGAAGAACTCCGCTAGCCCTTCCATGCGCGCGGTGCCGCCCGCGAGGACTACGCGGTCGATGATCGCGCCCTCGTTCTGGCTCTGATAGTACTCCAGCGAGCGCGCCACTTCCTGCGCCAGGTCGCGGACCACCGGCTCGAGCACCTCGCGCACACGCAAGCGCTCCTCATCCTCCGGCCCCAACGTGTCGTCCGCGCCGTCGAAACTACCGGCCGCCGAGCCGCCGAGGCTGTCGCCCAGCAGATAGCCCAGGTCCGACCCCGCGACATCGCTGCCCGCCGAGGCCAGGACCGACGGCTGGCTGGCGAGCGCCGGCTCCGGCTCGTGCAGGCCGCCGAAACCGGCGCCGCTGTCCAACGGTGAACCCGTCTTCTCGCTCGACGCCTCGGCCTCCAGGTCAACCGGGCTGGGCGGCGTGATGGTCATGTCCGCATCATCGAAATCGAAGGTGAACGACTCGCCCGCGGCCGGCTCCGGGCTCGACGGTTCGGCCGACAGCGACGGTGAACTCTCGTCCACCCCGCCGCCAACCCCCGCGGTCGCCCCGCTCACCGTCGGCGCCGGGCCGTCGTCGTCGGTCAGGTCGAAGGCCATCGGCGGCCCCGCCTCCTCGTCGTCAAACAGCTCGAAGCTTACGCTCTCCGCCTCGTCGTCGTCACCCGCCGCGTCGTCCGCGCCCGCGTCCGCGCCCAGGTTGCCGAAGTCGAAGGTGCCGCTCGCGCTCGCCAGGTCCTCGCCGAGATCCAGGCCGACGGTCGTGTCGTCGGTGCTGCCCGCGTCGCCCATCGCCGCGTCAATCGAGTCGCCGGCCTGGCCGAAGTCGAACGGCTCGGTGCTCGCGGCCGTGGCCTCGGGCAACTCGAAGACGGTGCCCTCCGCCGAGTCGTCAAACTGCACCTCGGGCGGCGCACCGTCGTCGGCGTCGGTCGGCTCGCCAAAGCTCAGCCCGCCAAAGCCCATGTCGCTCGAGTCGCCCGGGTCGAGCACGTCGAACAGGCCCGCACCGAAGTCCAGGGCGGGCGCCGTGGGCGCCTCCTCGGCGACCTCCTCGACCCGCGCCGCCCGCGCCAGACGCGCTGCTAGCTCGGGCGGCAGGGCCGCGAGCGAGCCGTACTGCCGCTTGAGCCGCTCGGCCTGCATCTCGCTGACGCCCAGGCCCTCGCTCAACCGCTGGGTGAAGCTGCGCCCGCCGATCGGGATCGTCCGCGGGAAGTGCAGCAGGCCGTCCTTGATCACGCCCAGATCGGTGCTGACCGCGCCGATATCGACCACCGCCACGGTCTCGCCCAGCCCGCCGTGGCCGCTCGGTCCCTCGACCAGGCTGTGCGACAAGGCCAGCGGCTGCACATCGATCGCGACCGGCGCGAGCTTCGCGCCCCGCAGCGTGGTGAAGTGGTCTTCGAGCATCTCGTCGACCGCGGCGGCGAAGAGGACCTCCATGGTCTGCGAGTCAGCCGGCTCGTCCGGGCGCTTGATGACCGCGAAATCCATCGAGAAATTGGACGCCGAGAACGGGATGTGCCGCTCGACCTCGTAGTTCATCGTGTCGCGCAGTTCTTTGTCCGCGACCCGCATAATCTTGATGATCCGCACGACGACCGTCTGCTGGCCCTGGACCGCGCTGATCACCTTCTTCGAGCCGATCTTGTGGGTCTTGATGAGGTTGCGCAGCGCGTCGATGATCTCTTCGCTGTTGACGATGTCGCCCTGCTGCACCGCGCCGGGCGGGGTCGGTGCGACGCCGTAGTTCAACAGCTTCAGCCGCCCCTTGCCGCCGGCCATCTCTACCACCTTGATCGTGTCCGAACCAATGTCCAGACCCAATACCGCCATGGTCTCCACCTCTCAGCCGGTCCGCCAGCCGCGGTCATTGTAGTAGAAGCGTTTTACCGGCGTCAAGTTACCCGCCAGCTACCCATCACCTTCGCCCTCGCGACCGTTCCTCCTGCCCACCCTGTCCAAGGTCGCCGTACGTGCTCGAAGGCGGCGGCCCTGCCCGCGCCAGCGGACAGGGCCTTCGCCGTTCCTACTTCTGACAGCGCCTAGCCGCCGGAGTTACCGTGCCTCGGCACGCGGGCTGTAGTCGGGCAGGAAGGTGCCGTAGTACACATGCGTGCCCGACCGGCCGCGGACCGGAGGATCACCCGGCGTCGCCGCCTGTTCGTACAGGTCGCGTGTGCTGATCCAGGCCAGCCAGTGCCGACTCGAGAGGATCGACAGGTCCTCACCGTCCAGCGGGTAGTTGAGCAGGAAGCTCTCGACCGCTAGCGCCGGCATGCTCTCCGAGCCTAGGCCGTCCATCGGCATCGCCCGTTCCGGACCCATGCCCGGGATGTACGTGTACTCCTGGACCCGGGCCGTCCCGCCGTCGAGGATGTACTCATACTCGACGAGGATCCGCCGTCCGGCAAGCTCGGCGGGGAAGTGCAGCAGCCCGTCGCGCAACTCGTCCGGCCCGACGACCACCGCGGGCGTCAGGTCCGCGTCGCCGTTGTCCAGGTCGGTGATCGCCATCGCCGGGTCCGGGTCCTCGACCAGCGGCGCCTTGTCCAGCGGCACGCTCAGGCTGTAGGTCCGGTACCACAGCTGCCCGCGCCCGTTCTCCAAGCCGCGGCGCCAGACCAGCGTCAGCCGCTCGTACGGGTCGAACGCGGCGGTCGGCTGCGTGTCGGCCGCGACGTCGTCGGTCATCCGCCAGGTCGCCGGCCGGTAGCTGGCGTAGACGAAGATCGGCGGCGTCTCACCACGCCGATACAGCGGCCCGCTGAACGTCAGCCGGCCCAGGCCCGGGTGTACCCGCACCGCGGTCACCCCGCGGGCGACGAGCACGTCACCGCCCGGCGACGGCGCGAACGGCAGCACCCATTCCAGCTCGGTCTCGTCCCAGAGCGCTTGCTCCAGGTTGAAGGCCACGTCGAGCAGCACGTTGGCCGGATCGCTCAGGTCCGGCGGACCCGCGGTCACGTTGGCGCCCTCGAAGATCCGCAGCTCGAACAGCGGCACCGCCGTCCCGTCCGGCTCGTGGTCGACGATCGGCAGGACCGTGTCGGCGAAGCCCTGGTGGTTGACCGACTCGACGCGCCGCACGCCCGCCGCACCCGGGTCGATGTAGCTGACCCGCGGCTGCGGGCCCGGCAACACCCAGTCCGGATGGTACGAACCGTAGACGTTGTTCTCGGGCAGCGCCCGCAACAGCTCGTCGGTGATCCTCGCCTGCGGCACGCGGCCGCCCGGCAGGGTCGTCAGAGTCAGCTGGTCGGCCGCCGTCGGCCAGGCCCAGGTGATCTCGCCCGGCCCGCCATCGACCGCGCTCAGCCGGTAGCCGTCCTCGGCCATCGGCGAGTCGGCCAGGCCCGTGACCCAGTCGGTGGCCGGGTCGACCGTCGACTCGTCGGGGTCCTGCAGCGCGCGGTACCGCGTCCAGTAGATATCCTCGTTCTGCCACAGCGGCGACCACGCGCTGTAGAACGCATTCAGCCGCTGCAGGTTGCCCATCCGCGGGTCCGGCGTCGCCTGGCTCTCGTTGGTCACCGGGTGCCGATAGCTGGCTAGCAGCCACGGCTCGGCAAGGTTGGTCAGGCCCGGCGGCGTGTGCAGCCGGTAGTTCTGCACCGGCGCGCCCGCGGCGATCGCATCGGCGTAGCCGGTCGTCGCCGCCGGGTCGTCGGGCATCGCGATCGCGTTCAGACCGAGCGTGCTGCGTCCGCCCTGGCCGTCCTGCCAAGCGACCCAGAGGACCTTGCCGCCACCGTTGACCGAGTCGACGACGCCGCGTGGCAGCGCCTTGTTGACCAGACCCGTGCCGCCCTCGTCATCAGCGATCGAGAGCAGCGGGCCCTGCGTCCCGCCCGCGACGCGCATGAACTGCAGCGCGCTGGCGCGGCGGTTGGTCGCCGCCTGCTCGCCCTCGTTGTGCCAGAGCACGACGAACTCGGGGTCCGGCGCGCCCGGCACCGGCGCGATCGACGGGTACACGTTGCGTGTGCCCGCCGGCGCCTGGCCGATGTTGACCGGCGCGGTCGGCGTGGTCGGCCACTCAAAGCCGCGGTAGTTGGTCTCCGCGATCACCCCGGCCGGCAGCGTCGGCCGACCAGCGGTCTGCATGAACACGTCCCACGGGCCCGGGCCACCGCCCGCGCTGGGGATCTGGCGCGCCCAGACCACCGCCAGCCCATCGCCCTCGCGCGGGGCCTGCGGGTCTTGGGCCACGACCAGCGCCGGCGTCGCGTCCGGCACGTTCGGGTCGCTGTAGAACTCGAAGACCGGCACCGGCTGGAACGTGCCCGGCGGGGTCCGCGCCAAGTCGTACGGCGCTACGTTCAGCGGGTCGTCCGACTCCAGCCGCCGATCCTGATCGTTGTCCATCAGGTCCGCGACTCGCGCCAGCGGGCCCTCGGCCAAGGTCGCCTTGAGCACCGCCACACCGCCGGTCGCCAGCTTCTCCAGCGTCGGTTCGCCCGTGCCGTCGCCCGGCACGTCGGCCGGATCGGCCGTGCCCAGGTTGTCGACGAACGCGGTCAGCTTACCCGTGTAGTTGCCCATCGGTTGACCGACCGGCACACGGTACGGCGCCGGCAGGTCGTTGCGGCCCAGCCGCAGATAGACCGAGCCCACACGCCGACCCGTCACCTCGCCCGGCCGCGACGGGTAGACCGAGGTCAGGGCGTTCTGGCCCCAGACCTGGATCAGCCCGTTCTCGCCGGCCTCGCCCAGCGCAAGCCGCTGCGGCAGCTGGCTGGGGATCGGGTTGAGCGAAACGGCCCGGCCACGGCTCGCGCCGTCGGAGGTCATGACCTGCCGCAACGGCTCGCTGACGTAGAACTTCACGCCGTGGACCGGCACGTTGCCCTCGTTCATCACCGTCATCGGCACCCACTGGCTCACGCCGCCGCCGAACGTCTTGCCAAAGTCGACAAACTGCTCGGCCACGCGCAAGCGCCGCTCGTAAGCCACGCTGAACTCGAGGTCCAGGCCCGCGTACGGCTCCACCGCGACGCGCTGCTGGCCGCCCGTGCTCGCGACCAACGGGTTGGGCTCGTCCGGGTCGGCCGCGTCGGCCAAGTTGCCCGTCGTCTCGTTGTACCAGCGGACGAACTGCGTGCCGTTGTCCGGCGTCGTGTACAGGCTCGCGTCCCAACCGCGGGCCACCTTGGCCTGCGCACCGACCCGGTTCTCGTCCAGTACGGGGTTCGTGATGTTCGGGTCGTTCGGGTCGTCCCGGGGCACCGGCCGCGAGACCATGCCGCGGGTGTCATCGACGTAGATGCGCACCGCGCCGCGATAGCGGTCCCAGTCGCCGGTCGGGTCGACCCAGGTCTCGTAGTCGATCGGCAGGCCGCGGTCCGCGCGCAGCTGCCGCTCGGTCGCATCGCGGCTCGGCGGCTGGTAGCGCGGCACCTCGACGCTTAGGTCCAGGCTGGTCAGGTTATCGTGGTCGACGCTGAACTCGCGCTCGGCCGCACCGGTCAGCCGCACCGCCGAGGCCGGGACCACCCCGTCGGGGATGTCCGGATCGGGCGAGACGCGGTTGGCCAGGACTGTCGGCGCCATGTCCACCTGGTGGCGGATATCACGCAGGACGATCGGCCGCAGCTCGGCGACCAGCCGCGCGTTCTCGGTCACCGGGTCGGCCGGGTCGGCCGGCGGGTCCGGTACCGGTAGCACGTTCTTGATGCGGATGCCCCGCACCGCCGCGCGCGGTCCCTCCACCGTCAGCAGACCGCCGCCCAGGCTGTCGAACGCGGGCAGGTCATGCCAGTCGGTATCGGTGCCCATGCCGACGAGGTACTGCGCCTGCCAGTCAGTCTCCCAACCGGTCGGGAAGTCCGCCCCGGCGATCTCATGACCGACGAACAGGTCCAGGCGGTCCAGCTGCGTCGGCGTCGAGAACATCCGGCCCAGGTAGCGCTGCGGCTCCACCCGCACGCTGTCGGCCTCGGTGCCCACGGTCCGCCCGTCGAACGCCTTGCGCGCGTCGAGCGGCGCGGCGGCCGGAGGCACCGGATAGAGATCCTGGTCGCGCAACAGCAGACCGGTGTCCGGGTCGACCGCCTCGGTGGTCGCCGAGCGTGCCAGGTCGTACCAGTACAGCATCATTGACGGCGCGGGCGCCGCGAGCACGCCCCCAGTGCCGGTCCTGATGTCGTCGAGATGGGTCGTGAAGTCGAAGCCCAGGTACGGGTCGTCCTCGAGGTTGCGCAGCGTGCGCGCGCCACTGAACTCCACCTGGTCGGCGTGGGTCGCCGAGGTACTGGCCAGCCAGAGCAGGTTACTGCCACCCGGCAGGTGGTTCAGCACGGTCTGGACGAAGACCCGCGCCGAGGCCGAACGGCTGCCCGGGTTGATCGGGTAGAAGTAGTCCTCGCCGTTCAGCGGCAAGCCACCACTGGGCAGGTAGCCCAGCAGGAAGTTCGGCCGCGTGAACGCTTTGTCGCCCGCCAACATGAACTGCGGGTAGAGCCGTTCCGGGGCAGCCGTCAGGTCGTAGCTGGCCGTCTCCGGCGTGGTGGCCGTCGGGTCGGCCGGGTCGGCGACCAGCGTCACCTGCGGCTGCACCGTGATCGGCGAGACCATGAAGCGGCAGACCAGCGGCCCGCCCTGGTAGGCCTTGGCGTCGATGTCGGTCTGCGAGACGCCCACCACGTGCGGGTTGTAGGGCCAGCCCGAGAAGCGGCGGATCCGCCAGACGTTATCCGTGCTGTTGGCGACGGCCGGGTCCGCCGCGACGACCTCGTGGGTAAGCGCGCCGTCCGTGCCGCGGTCGGTCAGGCGCGGGTCGCGCAGGTAGGTGAAGTCCACACCGCCGCCATCTGTCCCATTCGAGCTGGTCGGCCGGACGATATTTGGCATGAAGTCGACCAACGCGCCGTCGGTCACCGTGCTCGGGATGGCATTAGGGACATCGTCCTGGTTCGGCGCCCTCAGGTTCCAGGTCGCCACTTCGGCCGCGTCGTCAGCCGTGAAGGGCTGGTTATCCAAACCGAACGGCCACTCGCCAAAGGTCACGCCACCGAGGGGATCGACGCTGGGCACGTTGGCGTCGTGGCGCCACTCGAGGTGGTCCTCATCTTCGACGTACTCGACGGGCACCGCCGTCTCATACTCGAACTGCAGCTCGACCTGGCCCACGCCAGCGCTCACCTCGCGCGGGACCGCCACGCCCTTCCAGGCGGTGTCATCCGACTCCACGACCGACGGCAGCGCCGCCGCTTCCGCGGTCGTCAGCAGCTGGTAGCGGCCATCGAGCAAGTTAACCACCAGCACCGGTGCGTCGCCCGGGGCCAGCCAGGTCTTAGCCAGCTTCTTGCCGTCGGCCAGCGTCAGCGGGCTGTCGGTGCGCCCCACCGCGCCCAGGTCGAGCACCGGCTCGGTATCGGTGGCGGCGGTCCATTGTTCGGCCGCGTGAGTGTGCAGACGCGTGGTGTTCAGACCACTAATCTGGTAGTTGTCGGTCCACGGGTCTGCCTCCGCGTCGGTGTCCGGCGAGCGGACAACGATCTCGATCGGCTGGTTGGCGGCCACGTTACGGCCGGGCAGCTCGGTCGGCAGGCGCTTGAGGAAGCCCTCTTCGGCGTTGAAGTCCGCGTTGCGTTCGACCGGCCCTGCGTCGGGGTCGAGCGCACGGTTCTCCCACATCGCCGCGGGATCAAAGAACTGGCTGCCGACGAAGGCCAGCCGGGCCCCAACGTCGCGCCGCTTGTTCGGGGTGATACCGTCGGCCAGCTCGTAGAGGCGCGGGTTCAGCAGGAAGAACGGCATAGGGATGATGCCGTCAGCGGCCTCGGCCGGTGTGTGGACACTACCGGCCGCCGGGTTGGCCGTCCAGGCCGCGCGCACCCAGCGGTCCCAGCCGGCGAACCGGCCACTAATGCTGTGCTGCGGGTCCTTCGTCGCCGCGCGGCTACCCCAGAACTCCTGGTAGAACTCGACCGTGGGCGCCACCTTCGGCGCGGCAGGATCATAGGCCGGGTCGTCGAGGGCGACATAGTCCGCCGACTTCAGCGTGCCGTCCTTCTCATCAAGCGCATTGAGCGCCTCGGGATAGTACATCGACGGCGCGGGCGGCGCGCCCTCGCCGCTGGGGGTGTGGATGATGATGCGCCAGTTGCCCGTCGCCTTGGCGTCGAGGCTCGCGTCCGACATCCACTCCCGGCCTGCGGGCGGCGTCTCGAGCGCCTTCGAGGCCAGGCCCAAGTCGCGCAGGTTGGCCACGACATTGCCGACCGCGGCCTGCGTCGGCAGCTTGCGCAACTCGATGAAGAGCAGCAACTGCCGATTACCATTACTGTCGATCCGCGGCACCAGCGGCTGCTGGGGCAGGCGGTCGGCGGCGCCCAGTAGCGGGCTGATCGCCGGGTAGGCGGGGCCGCCGTTGGGCAGCAGGCCGTAGGTCCCCGGGCCGTCCGGGTTGCCCTGCATCGGCCCGGCGATATAGACGCGCTGGTAGTAGTCGCGGATCGTCTCGGCGGTGAGCGTGAAGTTCATCGCGCCGCGGTCGTACGTCGTGTTCGTCGCCGACTTTGGGTTGACCCGGTAGGCGTTGAAGATCGCCGGCACCTCGGGCGTGGCCTGTGCGAAGGCCGGCGCCCAGGCCGTCAGCACGAGGGCCGCGGCGAGGATGGTGGTGTGGATTAGGCGAGTCATGGTGCTCCTGACCTCCATACGCCTCACTGGCCGGCGTAGACCGGCGAACTGACCGGGTAGCTACCCGTGCTGGGCCGGCGGCGGGTCGCCTCCTGGCTCGCGGGGTAGGTGCTGGTCGTGCTCAAGTCCGGCAACATCGTCTCGACTCGCTTGATACCCAGATTCGCGGGATCGAAGCGAACCAAGAGAACTTCCGAGTTGCTGGCCATCTGGTTCACGCTGTTGGACGCGCCGTTGACGATGGTCAACATGTTGTCCGATTGCAGCCGGCCGACCGCGGTCGGGTTCCAACCCTTCGCGCCCTCGGCCCACCAGATCTCACGCTGCTGCAGGCTCACCCCGGCCCGCGCGTAGTAGCTGTCCGTGCCCGCGTCGGCCGCGTCGTAGACCGTCGCCTCGTAGTCTTCGCGGTCGAAGGTCCACGGCCCAGTCATGCCCGCCGGCCAGGCCAGGTGCGTGCCCGGGATGCCCGCGGTCGCCGCGGTGATCTCGGTCGGCGAGAACTCGTAGACCATCACCTGCGAACCGCCCTGCGGGCCGGCGGCGATGACCGCGAGGAACATCCGCTCGCCCACCTTGAACCGCTGGAACCCCTTCAGTCCACGGAACACGTAGTCCTTCGCCCAGCGGTCGCGCATCGAGTCGAGGTTCAGGCGCACGCCGTCGGCCACACCGTCGTCATCGGCATCGAGCACCCCGTCATGGCCGGGGAACAGGTCGATGTTGAACAACTGGTCGTACCCGTCGACCCGCGCCACCACGTACGTGTCGAGTGGATCGTCGGTATTGCCCGGCTCGCCGTCCCAGGTCGGCTCGGCCGGCGTGGTGCCCGGGTTCCACAGCTGGACCTCGGCGTACGGCAGCTCGACCCACTGGCGGCCGACCGGGTCGTAGACCTGCGGCGCGGTCAGCGGGATGCCCCAGCCGCCCGCGTCGTCGGTCGGCTGACCGGTCAACGCGTCGTAGTAGGTCTGCGTGCCGCCGCCGTGCCCGCGCTCGTGGCTGCTGACCAGCAGCACCCGCCGGTTACCGCGGTCGGCGATCACCGTCAGGTCGCGCGTCTCGGGCCCCAGCGCGTCGATAACCATCCGTGCGCGCTTGGCGTCGCTCGGCCGGCTTAGGCCGAAGTTGCGCAGCCCGAAGTACTGCAGCCCCGTCGCCCCGCGCGTGTCGAACGGCCACACAGCATTGCCCGTGCTCGCCGCCTGCACCACGCGGTCGTTACCCGTATCGACGATCAGCACCTGGTTGCCCGGCAGGTTGTAGGCCCGGCTCGGGCGATTGAAGACGCTCGTGAGCATCTCGCGCAGCGACGGGTTGTACTGCACCTGCTGGGTCGCGCGCTCGGCGCCGTTACGCACGCGCACACCGGTCAGCTGCCAGCGCACCGCGCCGTCCAGGTCCAGCTTGCTCAGCCGCTGGCTCTCGGTCACCAGCAGCTGCGTGCCGCCGATGCTATACAGCGCGTGCAGCACGTTCGTGCCCTGGCGCAGCGCGTAGCTGACGAAGACGCCGTCATCGGCAGGCACCGCGGTGCCGCGCACATAGCTCGCGTCGACCGCGCTGCTCGGCGCGTTGGTCCAGCCCGTGACCGTGTCCGGCCGCAGCCAGGCCACGTCGACGACCTCCTGCTCCTGCCCATAGCGCAGGGCCACCAGGCCCGTGGGATAGGCACCGTCGGTCGTGTCCTCGAGCGCCGGGGCGGCCATCGTCCCGACAGCCGTGCCGGACAGGTAGATCTTGTCACCACCAACCACCGGCGAGAACGACATCGGCGGCAAGGCCTCGCCGATCCGCTGGCGGAACTCCATCGTCCGCGTAGTCCAACTCGTCGACCCAGCGACGGTCACATACCCACCGACCTCGACCTCGGTCAGCACCGTCCGGCCACCTTCGTCGGCGGCGGGGTCGAAGTAGATGACCTGCGGGCGTTGGTCCTGCGGCGTGAAGTTCGGCCCAGGCGTGCTGCCATCGGCGTACTGCACGTCGTAGTTCAGCGGCGCGCCATCAACCGGCAGGAACGAGCCGTGCGGCAGAACCGCCCAGCGTACCGGTACCGGGAAGTAGACCGGGGTCACCGCGTTCGTGCCATCGTTGACGATGCCGTCACCGTTGACATCGGCGATCAGCCACAGCGGTCGGCCGTACAGCGGCGTGTTGAACTCGGACGTATGCACGTTCTGCATCGCCGGGATCGACTGATGCGCGCGGTCCGGGACGAGCGAGATCGTGCCCGCGGTGAAGTCGAGCTGGTACTGGCTCGGGTCAATCACCGACAGCGCGCCGTTGGCCTTCATCTCCTGCTCGGTGACAGGCCCCGACCCGCCATAGCTGATCAGGCTCGTGCCGCCAAAGCCCGTCGGGTTATTGGTCACCAGGTAGTAGCGCTTGGTCGGGTCCAGGTCGCCCAGGTACATCGAGAAGCTGGGGTTCGGGTCGATCGCGATCACCGCCCCACCCCGCGGCTCCCAGTCGGGCGCATGCAAGCGGCCGGCGACGACCACGCTGTTACCGTACTTGACCGGCGACCCATAGCTGCTGAACAACGTGTCGCCGTTCATCAGCGGGTCGGGGTTGAAGACCCAGCGGATCGTGTTGAAGTTGTTCGGGTTGTCCTGGTTGCCCGCGAGCGAATCGGTGCCCGCGTTGAAGAAGGTCACCTGGCCCGAGGCCAGCGCCCCGCCCACCGGAATCGGCGTGCCGTCGACCGGCGGGTTCGTCGTCGGGTGCGCGCTCCACAGCGCCGAGGTCGTCGCGACCACCGTGTTGCTATCAACCAGCATCGGCGCGCCATAGCTGTGCGCCTGCCACTCGGTCACCTCCGAGCGCGGCCGGACGATGAATCCTTCGTCGGGGTCGACGCCGATCGAGCCGCTGTCGCGGTTGCCGCGCAGCAGCCGGTGCCGCGGATAGACCTTCTCGCGGATGTGGGTCAGCACACCGGCGATCCGCACGTCGGGATCGGCGGGATCGTCAACCGTCGTGTAGAAGCTGAGCATCACCGGGGCGAAGAACGCCGCCTCGCGGTACTTGGTGATTCCGTCGCCAACCACGCGGACCTCGGTCGCGATGACCTGGCCGGTCATGTTCTTGATATGCCGCCACTCGACCTCGGCCGGCGGCAACAGCGTGCCCGCGATGGTCACCGTGAACGGGTTGGCCGCCGCGTCGGCGAGGAAGACCTCGCCCGGCAGCCGCCAGCCCAGCGCGCTATCGTCCGCGCTGACCGCCCAGACATCGCCGTTGGCGCGGGCGATGAAGACGGTCGGCGCGGTCAGGCCGGTCCGCTGGTCGGTAATCAAGCCGACCGTCGAGGTCAGCCGCGTGCTATCGGCCAGCGCCAGCTGCGAGTCGGGCATGCCGTGACCCTGCAGCGTCTCGAAGATCGGCGCGTCGGCCGGGCCCCAGCCCGCCTGACGCAGGATCTCGATGTCCACCTGCTTCAGCGTATCCGCCAGCAGCCAGGCGCCCGCGCTGGGCGATCCGCCCAGGACCGCGGTCACCGCCGCCGGCACGTTCTCGCCGGCTCGACTGACGTCCGGGTACATCCACTTGAGCTGGCCGCTAACGACCGCTGGCGTCGCCGCCGGGTCGGGCACCAGATGCACCGCGTAGACCCGCGTCCAGCCCGCCGGCTGCGCCGGAGTCACCCCCGGCACACCGTACGAAACCGTCACGTAAACCGTGTCACCGTAGACCACCGGCGCGCCGACATACTGCGGCGTCGAGCCGACCGCCGGCAGCGTCACGAAGCCGTCGTCCGCCCCGGCCGGCGCGTGGCCGACCCAGTTGAAGAACGGGTCGCCCAGCCGCAGGTTGTCAAAATCGGCGCCCACCGCACCCGCGACCAGCGTCCCCAACCGCACCTCGTCGCCACGGTGCTGGGTGTAGATCAGGACGTCCTTGGTCCCGCGGTCGTCGGGCGAGTCGGAGGTGATGCTAACCACCGTCGCGCCGGCGATCGGCCCGCCTAGCGGCTCGCTGATCCAGATCACGTCGAACGGCGCGCCAACCCCGTAGTCGGGCCAGCCGTCGTCGGCGCGGCCGTCGCCGTCGCGGTCGACGGTCGGGTCGGTGTCGAGGGCGATGATGTAGAACTCGCCGCCGCTCTCATACTGGATATAGACCAAGCCGTTGGCCACGCAAAGCGGCTCCCGCAGGCCGACATCGAGGCTCGACTCGAGGCCCGTCAGGCCGCCGATCTCGATCGTCCCGTCGTACAGGTTGGCCGGGTCAACGCCGCCGTCCGGCGAGTTCCAGACGTAGCGTGGAGTCAGGGTGATCGGCGCCGCGTTGGCCGTCACGCCACGGTTGGAGGGGCCGCCGCGGCGGTTGCCGCCGAAGCTGCCCTGCCAGGCCAGCATGTTGACCATGAACTTGAGGTCGGGCAGCCAGGCATCATCCGGCGCGGTCACGTCACCGCCGAGCGCCTGCCGGCCGATCTTGTGGACGTCCTCCATCATGTCGATGCCGGAGAGGATCAGCTTGCCCGCGCCCATGCGCACCACGGCCAGCGCCGGCTCCTTGTTACCGTCCGCGTCGTCGGTCCAGTTGTTGGTGAAGTTGACCCGCAGGATGGTCTCGGCCAGGTAAACGCCCGAGCCGCGATTGAGAATCAGGTGGTCCGCCGCGCGCACGTCACCCAGCTGGGCAATCTCCTCGCCGGCGATCGGGTGGACCGCATTGAGCAGCGGATGGTTCGGCGCCGCCGCGACCCACGCGTCGGGGATCGTGGTGACCTGGCCGCTGTTCAGCGGGTAGTCGCCGGTCGGGTCGCCCGAACGCGTCGGGCCCGCGCCCGAGTACGGGAAGCCGTCGACGAACTGCACCGGCAGCAGGAACTCGTTGGCGTTCGGCAGCGTGGTCTTGTCGTCGTCCTCGACCATGATGCGCAGGCCGTGCGAGTTATCGAGGAACAGCGTGCCGCCCAGGTCCAGGAACTCGCGGAGCAGGTCCAGCTCCTCGGGGGTGAAGCGGATGTTGCGCTGCAGGTTGAGCAGGACCACATCGAAGTTGGCCAGCTGCTCGACCGTGCGCGGGGTCAGCGGGACCTCCCAGTAGGCCGGATGGTTGCGCGGCAGCGGCTGGCCGACATCGGGCAGCGGCAGCTCACTGCCGCCCGGCCCGAACTCGCGGAGGACCATCGGGAACGCGTGCGAGTGGTAAGTGTTCGGCCCGCCCGGGTTACCGACGCTGTTGTACTGCGCGTCGTTCTGCGCCGGGTCGCCCGTCTTGTCGTTGACGATGTCCGCGGTCAACCCGTCGAAGGTCACCGGCCCGTTGTACTTCGGGTCCCAGAGGTTGCTCAGCTCCTGGGTCACATAGGGCATGGCCAGGGGGTTGACCAGGTCCCAGGTGCTGGGCACGTACTCGGCGGTCACCTGCGTGCCGGCGGTCCCCGCGAGCACGGGGATCGCGCAGGGCTCGGAGTTCTCCCACTGGGCGCTGGCCAGCAGGAGCGCGGCGATGCGAATCGTCCGCGTGGCACCCGACTGGTCGTTGCTGAAGGCCGGATCGAGCGCCCGCGCAGGCACGGCCAGCGCGCCGGTCAGCAGCGCCACGGTCACCAGCGTACCAAGATGTCGCTTTAGTCCGTTCATCGGGGTCACCTCAGCGTTATTTCTCATCGCCCACATAAGCCAGACCCGTGCCCATCGGCAGGGCCGGCAGCAGCGGTCGGTTGTTGACCGCCAGCCGCAGGCCCCAGTCGTAGTGGTAGCGGATCGACTGGTAATTGTTGTACAGGTCGACACTGGTCGTGCCCGGCGCGGGGTAGGCCCACTTGTCGGACCACTGCGCCACGTCGGCGGGCTCGGCCAGGTTGTTCACCGCGACCGCGCCGTTGACCACCAGCTCGTAGTTGAACCGCTTCAGCCGCGCCAGCCGCTCGGCTGCGTTGGTTGCCGAACCGTTGCCCGTCGTGCCGTCCTTGACCTCGGCCAGCGACAGCGCGCGCGGGTCGAACCAGTCACCAGGGATGACATAGAACGTGCCGCGTTCGGCGAACATCAGCGCGCTGATCGTCATCGTCAGCCCGGCCTCGATGCCCAGGTTGTCCAGGGCACCGGTCAGCCGCTCGACCTTCATGTTCTTCAGCAGCAGGTCGCTCTGGCTGCCGCCCGACAGCGTCGCGGGCAGGCCGGCCTGGACCGAGAGCCAGTTGCGGAAGCCCTCGGGCGCGAAGGTCGCGCCAGCCAGGTCATAGGCGTCCGGCAGATACTCGCTCGTGCCCTGGCCCGTGGTCGCGTCCGGCAGATAGACCGCGCGCGCCAAGTTGGCCCAGTCGGCGAGGAACGTCGGCGTCGCCACGCCCTGCATGCCGGGCACCGCGGGGTCGTTGTCCGCGTCCAGGCTCAGCAGCGTCGGCTGGTTGGCCGAGCCGTCCAGCGGCTGGCCCAGTTGCGCGCGCAGGTTGTGGAAGAGCACCGCCGTGCGGGCCTCCAGGCCGTCGTTCTGGTCACCATCGACGATCGCCGCGAGCACACTAGTCGGCGTGTCGATCCCGCTCAAGAACTCCAGGCCGACGCTCTGCGTACCAGCCGCATCCAGCCGGTAATGCGCATCGAGCGGGTTCGAGCGCGGCGTATCCCACGTCCCCGGTGTCAGACCCGGCAGCGGGCCCGGCGCGTAGACCGTCGGGTTGACCACCACATGGTCGCGCGCCAGCAGTGCGATACGCGTGTTGAACTGCTCGTCGGGCACCGCCACGCCGTAGTCCGTCGGCCGCAACAGCGAGCCCTCGATGTAGATGCTGCCGCGGCTGACCACGGTCAGGTGGAAGTCGTTGGCCGCGTCGCTGACCGGTAGCTTGCCGCGGATGCGGATGTTGCCCTCGGCGAGGATCAGGCCGTTGTCCGGCTGCGGCGGCACGGTCGGCACGGCCGCGCCCGCCGGGTCGAAGGTCGGCAGCGCCCAGGTCTGGTCCTTGTTGGGCCAGGCAAAAGCCATCGTCGGCCCACCACTGGGCTGGCCGGTCAGCAGGTTGGTCCAGGTCGTCCCGTCGGTCCGCGTGATGACGATCGCGGGTGCCGTGGTCCCGTCAGCAAAGGTGTAGTCGTCGTAGAGGTCGATGATCGCGCCGTTCGGCACGTAGCGGCGGCCGCCCCAGCTCTCGGGCGAGAGCCATGTGTTGCGCACGCCGTCGAGGTTATCGCGTTGGCTGGTGTTGTCCAGGTAGATGCCCTGGCCATAGCCCAGCTCACCCGAGTCGACGGTCACGCTGGCCCCGCCAACATCCAGGTTGACCGGCGAGCCCGCATACCGCGTCAGCCGGTCATAGCGACCGACGCCGGTGACCGGCTCGGTCACGTCCAGCGCCGGCGCCTCGAGCCGCGGGGTGCCCAGCGCGACGCGCAGGCCCAGCCCACTCACGTTGCCCGCCGGGTCCCAGGCGACCGGTGTGCCGCCCGCATCGGAGACCAGCAGCTCGAGGTTGCCCCCGGTCTGGCCCGTCTGCGGCTGCAAGCGCACGCCGCCCGCGACCTCCAACTCGTCGCGCCACGGCCCGTTGGCCGTCGCCAGGCGGACCGGCGTGAAGACCTCGAGGTCGAGGTTCGCGCGTACCGGGCCGTCGATGTACAGCGGCAGGTAGTCGTTGACCCCGCTCGCGCCCCAGTCGCCGCCGGAGGCGGGGCCGCGGTTGCTATCGCCGACCGCGCCGTTGCCGTCGATATCGACACCGAGCACGCCGAGCCGCGCGGAAGCCGCCCGCCGCGTGCGGTCATGCACGTACAGCGCGTAGTTGGCGACACTGATCGGCTTGTAGGCGGTCAGCGAGTCGAAGACCTGCGTGTTGTAGCCAGGCCGGCCGATGCTCGTGATCTTGATCGCGCGGGTATCGGGGTAGCGCGGGTCGGGCGCATATTCGACGCGCAGCAGGAAGTGGTCGTGCGGCGCGGTGATGTCCGAGTTGTCGACGGGCATCGTGCGGTCCGGGTCGGTGAAATCCTGGCCCGGGTCGATGCTCGGGTCGAAGCTCGGCGCGTCCGGGTCCATGCCGAACCGGTACTTCACGTAGTACGGCGCGCCGGGCGTCTGCGCATAGATCGCCAGCGGGTCCCAGCCGCGCAACTGTTCGAGCGAGTCGAAGGTGTTGTCGTAAGCCTGCTGGGTGAAGCTCGGGTCGGCCGGGTCGAGGTAGGCGGGCAGCTGCGGCCGCCAGTCGGCGCCTTCGACCGAGTTGGTCAGCATCTCGTCAGCGTAGCGGATGCCCGCCAGCGCCAGCGTGCGCGCGTGGGTCGCGGCCTCGTCGCGCTCGGTGTCGCGCTTGCTGCCGGCGACCACGGCGATGACCGAGGCGCCCAGCGTCGCCAGCATGAGCAGCACGATGATCGCCAGCAACAGCGCTTGGCCGGCCTCGCGCCGTCGCCTACTCAATCTGTTCGGCCCCATGGCTCGCCCTGTCATCATCACGGGCTCCCTCAATCCATCCGTACTACTGCTGTTTGTTCCCGCGCTCACGCGGCCTTAACCGACTCAGCGCGCCCCGACCGTTAACCTTTGGCTCAGGTTGACCCGCCGCCGTGCGCCGGTCGGCCGCTCCTGGGCCGGCGCGCCCGCGTCCGTCGGGTCGCCGATCACCTCGCCCTCGCCGCTGTTCGAGTCGGCGGGTACATCGATGGTCAGCGCGAAGACAATCGACTGCTGCGAGCGATAGGTCATCTCGACCACGTCGCGGTTCGCGTCGTTGCCCGCGAGCATCTGAGCCACCGTGGGCAGGTTGTTGCGGTACTCGTAATGCACGCGGATCACCGTGCGCACCGGCACGCCGTTGATCTGCTCGTCGGGCAGGTCGAGCGGCGGGTTGTAGCCGTCATGCGCGATGAACGCGTCGCGGTCCAGCTGCGGGTCGTAGAAGACCAACCGGCCGGTACTCGGGTCCGCATAGCACTGGAACGGCTGCAGCGCGGGCGGCGCGCCGGGCATCACCGACTCGACCACCTGGTAGCTGCGGGTCGCCAGCGCGGCGGCCTGCAGGTTGCCCGCGTCGCGCTTCTCGACGGTCACCCGCAGGCTCTGCGGGACAATCGACATGTTCAACTGCCGCTCGAGCGGGCTGACCGGCAGCGCGCCCGTCTGCAGCCGCTCGGGCCGGAAGGCCGACAGCGTGTAGGCGGTCCACATGTGCTGGGGGCCGCGCACGGTGTACTGGTCGACCGGCGAGCCGTTGGCGTCGGCAGCGCCCATGAACAACGGCAGCGCCTGCCAGATCTGCTCGGGGCCCGGCGCGCCACCGAAATAGGGTGGCGGTGGCGGCGCGCTCTGCCAGTCAAAGTTGTTCAGCGCGAGGATCACCGCGCCATTGCCATCGCCCGCGGGGCAGATGATGTCTTCCTGCGGGAAGGTCGTTAGGATCTCGCCGGTCTCCCAGTTGATCCCCGCGGCCATCTCGCCGGAGAAGATGTGCGGGTTACCGCCCGTCCCGTCGCCCATCGTCCCCGGCGCCGCGGCAAAGACCCGCCGCGGGTATTCGGTCGTGTCATAGACGGGGATCGCGTCGCCCCCGGCGACCGGCGGCATGCGGTAGAGCAGCACGTGGCCGACGGTCGGCGAGGCCGGGTCCTGGTCGACCGAGAGGAAGTAGTTCAGCTCGAGCGGGCCGTTCCCGTCGCGCACATTCTGCACGCGGAACATGCCCAGCAGCGGCTTCGGCCCGGTCGAGGTCTCGACCAGCCCGGTCGCCGGCGCGGTCCACAGCGCGTCCGAGGCCCGCTGGTACGGCTCCTGCCAGCGGCGCAGGGTGCCGCGGTAGGCCGTGTAGGTGCGGTTCGGCTGCAGCTGCTCCTGGTCCTGACGGTACGGCTGGAAGCTGGCCGTGCGCACATCCGAGCCCGCGTCGGTGACCGGGCTGATGCCCAGTAGCGACGGCGCGTGGGTGTACGGGTCAGCGTAGCCGTCGGGCAGCGGCGAGCGAAGGATCTGCTCGGTCTCGCCCGTCGGCGGCGTCGGGTAGCTGCGGTCCAGGTTGGCCACCAGGAACTCCAGCGGTGCGCCGGTCTGGAACAGGTCGGTGAACATCAGCGGGCCGACCGTCGCCAGGCTGCCGCCAGCGGCCTGCGCGCGGCGCACGGCGTAGCGGTAGACATCGTCCGGCGAGGTCACCGGGTAGCCGGCGAGCTGCGGGTCGGCGGCGACAAACGGGTTGTAGTAGGAGACTGCGCGCCACAACCGGCGGGGGTTGTGCAACGGGTCGTAGGGCTGGTCCAGCGCGTTGCGCATGACCCAGTAGGTGACCACCTGGGGCCGGCCCAGCCCGTCGGTCGCCGGCTGCAGCGGGGTCAGGGCGCGGCCGGTGGCGTCGGTCGCGGCGGGCACGAAGCTCAGCCGCTCGGTCTGCGCCGTGCGCCACTTACCGCCTGGCCCCGCGGCGGTGCCGGTGGTCAGGTCGAAGGTGCCCAGGTTGGAATAGACGCGGACCGCCGTGCGCAGCTCGCCCGACAAGCGGTCGACCACGTCCTGGGCCACGCGCTGGGCCTGCCGTTCGGCGCGGCCCACGCTCAAGACCTCGACCCCCATCAACAGCGGCCGGAAGATGATCCCGACCATGAGGCCCAAGATGGCCACGGAGATCAGGATCTCGATCAGCGTGAACGCTCGTTGGCGCCGGCTCTCCATGATCGTCTCCCTCACTGGCGGGGCGCGCGCAAGGTCGCGCGCGGCGGCGCCCAGCCGCTGGTATCAAACGGGGCGGGCACGATCGCCGCGTGCCCATCGGCAAACAGCACGATATCGATGCCCCACGCGTTCTTGTGCTCGCCGTTCACGTCCGCCGGCCGCCGGTCCGTCGTGCGGTACGCGGTGGACCAAGTGACCACCGTGTCGTTCGCCGGCAGGTACGACTTGTTCGGTTGGTCCGTCCCCCAGCGCGACAGCTGCCGATGGTACGAGTCCGGGCTGGCCGGGTCGCCCACGACCCAGCCCGAGCCCGCGCGCACCGGCTGGTACTTCCATTCGCCGGTGAACGCGTCCTGCATCATCCAGGTGCAGAAATTCTCGTTCGCCTCTTCGTCATAGTCGGCGAACCGCGCGCCGCCCGGCCCGCTCGCGTGCGCCGCCGGGTCGGCCAGCGCCAGGTACGCGCTGAACCGCTGCTGCGGCGTCAGCGGCGAGACCTGGCTGCCGCCCGCCGCGGCGTTGTAGATCTCCAGCAGGCCGCCGTTGCTCTCCGCGTCGACGCCTTCGACCCGCGTGCCTCCGTTGAGGATCCAGGGCGTCGCCGGCCCCGCCGAGCCCGGGTCGTGCAGGAACCGGCTCGAGGGCAGGTAGTCGAGCATGACCAGCGTCCAGAGGCCCGCGCCATGCGGCACCCCCGCCTCACCCGTCGGGTTCCACGGCGGCACATCGCCCCAGTCGGCGCGGTAGATGCTCAGCGCCCGGGACAGCGCGTGCAGCCGGGCGGTCGTCTCACCGCGCGACTGGCTGACCTCCATGCGCCGGATCGCGCCGACGAGCATGGCCATCAGGAACGCCATCAGGCTGATCACGACCAGCAACTCGGTGAGGGTAAACCCCCGGCCCCGAGCCCGCTTCGTTCGGTTCATCGCGTTCATCGGTGTCGCCTCACCAACCAGTTGAGTTCATAGAGGCGCTGGCGGCTGTCGGCGGGGCCGGTGAAGCCCGGCACCGTCGGCACGCCCGGCCGGACCGTGTTCTGGTCATCAAAGACCACCCGCACGTTCAGCCCCACGCCCTCGATCGTCAGGATGTACGGCCGCGGGTCCGCCGCCGCCGCGACCGGCAGCGGCCGGCGCGCGCGCACCACGTGCCGCGGCGTGCCGTCGACCGCCGTCGCGTTCGACTGCGGCGGCACCACCAGCGGCTCACCCGAGACCAGCTCCGGCCCCACGACGCCCGCCGCGCGGTACGAGACCAGCACGTTGCGCCCCGCCTCACTACCGCGGAAGGCCAGGTCCAGGTACAGCCCCGTCGACGTCGCGGTCGGCAAGACCTCGACGATCTGCGACTGCACGGGATAGTTGGCCGCCAGGCCACCGGGCGCCAGGCCCGCCGCGTCCGAGGCCAGCAGGTAGCTGCGCGGCGCGATGCTCGTCGCCACCGCCCAGTTGCCCGCGCGGCGGTAGAACACGTTGACCTCGTAGCTGCCGTTGCTCAGCCCGCCGATACCGGTCGCCAGGTTGAGCGGGATGCGGCCCGCCGCAGCCAGTTCGGGGCTCCACGCGCCCGGGTCGATCGGCACCTGCGCGCCGGTCTGCGTCAGGACCAGCACCGGCGCGTGCAAGTACTCGAGGTCGCCCTCGCGCAACTGCAGCTCGTTGCCGTTGACCACCGCGCCACCAGGCACCGGGATGATGTTGCCCGCATCGTCAAAGTTCAGGTTGACCGTCTCGCGCAGCAGCCGCCAGTCCGCGACCACGTACTCCAACTGGACGGTCTCGCCCGCCATCGTCGGCGCGATCCGCAGCACGCCCAGGTGCGCGTCGCTCGCGTCATACGAGAAGCGGCCGCCGCCCTGGGTCAGCGGCTGGCGCACACTGACCGATCCAGGCACCACCTGGCTGTGGGCCAAGCGGATCTCCTGATAGAGCGAACCCGGCGTGCCGCTCACCCCGGCCAGCGCGCTGGCCCCGGCGGGCACCTGGGTCCAGAGCGTCCGCCCACCGTCGTTGTAGGCGTAGCGGATGATGAACTGGCGCGCGTCGCTATCGAGCTCGAAGAGCAGGCGGTCGGCCGCCGGCTGGCGGGTGAACGAGTCCGTCCCGCCATCCATGAAGGCGAAGACCGGGCGATCCCAGAACGCGCCGCCACCGCCGCGGGTGACCCGCAGGTCGACCGAGTCGACCGGCCGGAACTCGCGGAAGACCGCGACCAACGGCTGCCCGTCGACCGCGATCGGCCCAAACAGCGTGTGGCTGGGCTGCGGCCCAGAGGTCGCGCTGCGCGGCACCAGGACCCGCTCGCCGACGACTAGCCGCTCGGCGGCCGGCCCGTAGCGGTAGGTCGCCTGCGGGTCGTTGACATCCTCCCACGGGTCGCTGCCGCCGAAGGTGCCGAAGTCGTACGGCCGGACGTTCTCGACGCCCGCGGCGAGCCGCAGGTAGCCGAAGCCGGGGCTGGCGGGGTTGGTATCGGTGGGTAGGCCGGCGGCCAAGATTGCGTCGGGCAGGCGAGCCTCGTCCGCGCGCAACTCCTCGAGCCGCGCATTCGCCAGGCGCAGCGCCGTGGCCCGGTCGCGGTTGGTGGTGATGATGCCGAGACTCTGGGGGAAGACGCGCAGCACCGCCAAGATGCCGACGACGAAGATCGCCAGCGCGATCAACACTTCGATCAGCGACAGACCGGCTGCTTTTTTGTGGTTTCTGAGGGTCGTCATCCCAGTCTCCGCCGTTCCTGTCGGCCGGCGCCCACGCGGACGCCGGCAGTTCGGTCCGGCTCGTCTCGCCTAGTTGTTGGCCAACTCAGGCTGCGTGACCCAGTTGTAGGTGTTCGTCTCGGTCTTGTTGCCCGACGTGCTCAACCGCAGGATCAACGCCAACTGCTTGTCGCGCTCCTCGTGCTCGCGGCAGATCGTCACGATCGTGCTATCCGGCGCGTAGAGGTTGGCCAGCATCTTGTCGTTGCGCGTGCGCGGGCTCGGCGGCGCCGGCGCCAAACCCGGGCCGTTGCCGCCACCTGCGGTGTAGCCAAAGTAGTTGTAGTAGTCGTCGTAGGTGCTCGAGGTGAACTCGGGGTCGTTGTTGACCGAGAGTGCCACCTCGTCATCCACGCCGTTGTAAGCCACCGGCACGTCCGGATCGGTGCGCGGGGAGAGCAGCTCGCTCGCGCCGTCTTCCTCCGGGCAGATGAACCGCGCCTGCTCGCGTACGTAGTTCGGATACAGCGCACCCAGCCGCGACTTGCGGCCCGTGGCGCGGTCGAACGTGTCGTAGCCCGGCGCGCCCGGTACATCGCCCTGCGGGTCGGCCAAACCAACCTGGTTCGGGCCCGCCGTGCCCATCGGGTACGCCTTGTAGTCTTGCTTGTACTGGCGCAACTGTACGCCGATCTCGCTCATGTTGGCCTTGCAAGCCGCCTCGCGCGCACGGCGCTGGACACCCGCGAAGACCGGCAACAAGATCGCGGCGAGTACCGCAATAATGGCGATCACGGTCAGCAGTTCCACCAGGGTGAATGCCCTGCGGCTCTTCAGCGTTACTGTCTTCATTCGCTCTGCCTCCCTGGCCTCAGCCAGCCGGGATCTGGTCGCTCGCCGCCGCGGGCGGCTCTTGTTCGACTCTTCCCCGCTCCTCGTCCCACTAAACCGTTCAGAGGGCTATTGCCCACCCAGAACGGCCCTCCAGGTTACGACTCTCTTAACAGTGGATTCGCGGCCCGACTCGCTTAGGTCGCGGTCCGCTCCAGCGGAATCCGAATGGTGAACGTCGTGCCTTCACCAGCCACACTATCAACGGTGATCTTGCCTTCATGGGCCTCCACGACGTTGCCCACGATCTTTGTACCCAAACCTGTACCGCCCGGCTTAGTACTGACCGCATCTTTGGTGAACAGCTTCGCCCGCACATGCTCGGGCATACCGCGGCCGGTGTCGGCGACTTGGATCATCAAGACTTGTTCGCCGCCGCGGAACTCGGGATCATTGCCCAAGTACGTGCGCACCATGATCTTGCCGCCCGCCGGCGTCTCGGGGATGGCGTTGTTGATCAGGTTGTACACGCAGTTGTACATCTGCTTCGGGTCGAGCGGGACCAGCGGCAGGTCGTCGCTCAGCCCGTCCAGATCGAGGGTCAGCTCGGCGCGATCGGCGACCAGCGCCAGCGGCTTGGCCACCGCGCGGACCAGGTCGTTGATCGCCTCGGGCGTGAACGTGGGCTCGGCGACGATACCCTTCACGCAGTCGGCGATCTCGCGCACGCGCGCCTGTACCTGCTCCGAGCCGTCGAGGAACATCCGCACCGCCTCGGGGTAGAAGTCGCGCAGGCCCTCGGTCGCCTCGTCCAACTCCTGGACCTGCTCGGCGCTCAGCTTGGCCTTGAGCGTCTCGAGGCTGGCGTACTGGTCCTCGAACATGAACTCCAGCGTCTGCGCACAGACAGTCACCGGCGTGACCATGTTCTTCACGTCGTGGCTGATGTCGCCCATCAGCTTGACCACCACCGCCAGCTGCGCCTCTTGGAACAGCCGCGCGTTCTCGATCGCGCTGGCCGCCTGCGCGCTGAGGATCATCAGCGTGTCGATGTCGGCCGCGTCGAAGAAGCCCGTGCCCTCCTTATTAAGGATCTGCATCACACCGACCGGGTCACCGTTGATCGACTTGATCGGCACGGTGACCATGTTCCGCGTCTGGAAGCCGGTGCTCGCGTCGATGCCACGATAGTGGCTCTTGTCCTGGGTCACATCCTCGGTGATCTTCGGCTCGCCCGTGCGGTAGACCTCACCGGCGATGCCCTGCTGTGGGTCCAGCCACTGGCCGGTCAACACCGCCGCCGCTTCGCCCACGACGTATTTGAACTGCAGCTGCCCCTCTTCCTCGACAAACAGCAGCAGCGACCCGGCCAGCGCCCGGACCGCCGACAGACAACAAGTCAGCGTCGAGCGCAAGATCTCGTCGAGATCGGTTTTGGACGACAACGCCGCGGTGATCTCACGTACCGCGTGCAACTGTGCGTTCCGCGCCTCCAACTGGGTCTTGAGCTGTTCGTAGGCGGTCGAGGTATCAACAGACATAAGTAGCCACTCCTGGCGCGCGGCCGGCGCCCTAGTGTGCGCCGCAGCCCGCTCCCCTGTCAACCATCGGCGCGCGGCGTGCCACGCCCAGGCGGCCGGCACTCCTATCCCTAGTCTACCCGCGCCCCCGGCCCCACCAACCCGACCCGCGCGACCGTGGTGGCCTGGCCACCCTAACTGGGAGCGCGGACATTCCTGTCCGCAGCGACCTGTCGCCCACGGCACCGTTCGCGCATCTGGCCGCAAGCGTTAGGTGTCCTGCATGTCGTCGGCGAGGCGCCTACGACCCACCGGCGTGGGCGCCGGCGCTACGTCCAGACGGCGCCCCTTCTCGCCCCCTCGCCCAGCAGGTCCCGCCCCCCGCGGCGCGAACACCCCGGCCAGGAGCACCGTGATGTTCACGCCGACTCTCCTCCTCCTCGCCACCCTGGCCCCCACCGCCCAGCCGGTGGCCACACCGGGCGACCCGTCGCGCTGGGATTCCGCGCGCGATGCGACCCGGCTGGCCCGCGAGTTCGCCGTCTACGAGCTCGCCCGCGGCGAGGACCCAGAGCACGGGCCCACGCTCGACTGGTCCTTCCGCCTGGCCGACGCCGCCTTCGCCGACGTCTTCTGCCGCCAGCCCCTCGCCCACCCCTTCGGCGCGCTCCGACTCGTCCTGCGCAACGAGGGCGGCGGCTTCAACCTGGCGGTCAAGCTGGCCGACAGTTCCGGCGCCGAGTGGACCGCCCCGCCGGTGCCCCTGGCCGCGGGCGGCGAGTGGCAGACCATCGACCTGCCGCTAGGCGACTTCGCGCCGGCCTCCTGGAGCCAGGACCGCGACGGGCGCCTGAACTTCCCGCTGCCCTACCTCGCGGTCATCGCCTTCGGCGTCCAGCCCGGCGTCGACTACCGGCTGCGCATCGCCGAGCTGAGCACGGTCGCCGGCGAGCTGGCCCCCGCGCGGCTGGTCGTCGATGGCCTGCCCGCCGACCCCGGCGTCCGCGCGCCCGTCTCCGCGACCTTCGAGCTGACCCTCGACGCCGACTGGCCCGCCGCCGCCTACGTCACCGATCCGCGCCTCGGCCTCGAGGTCGACGGGCGACCGGCGCAGTCCTTCCCCATCTACTGGGACCGCCCGGCGACCGACTGGCGCGCGGGCGAAACCGTCCGCGGCGTCAGCCACCTGCAGCTGAGCGAGTGGACCGGCGGCCGCGGCCACTGGCGGCTGATCGCGCCCGGTCTGGGCCTGCCCGCCGACGGCGTGCTCGGCCCGGTGCGCCTGCGCGCGCGGCAGCCGCAGCCGATGTGGGCCGAGGTCCGCCCCTACCGCGGCGCGCCGTGCCTGTTCATCAACGACCAGCCGTCCAACGGCATGGCCTATACAGCCTACGGCCCCGAGGCCCAGGTCTTCGCCGAGTTCGGCCAGGCCGGCGTGCGGCTCTATAGCATCTGCGGCACGCCGACCGCCAGCGGCTACGGGCTAGCCCAGGACGCAGCGACCGCGCCCGGTGTCTGGGACTTCAGCCAGCTCGACCAGCGCATTCGCATGGTCCTCGACAACAGCCCCGACTCGTACCTCTTCCCGCGGCTCTACCTCGCCGCGCCCGAGTGGTGGCTCGATGAGCATCCGGAGGCCGTGGTCACCTACGACCCGGGCGACGGGCAGCCGATACCCTTGATCAACGCCGGCCGCCGCGTGCCCTCGTGGGCCAGCCGCGACTGGTGGGCCTTCGTCGACGAGGGGCTGCGGCGGCTGATCCGGTTCGTCGAGGCGCAGCCGTATGCCGACCGCGTCATCGGCTACCACCTGGCCAGCGGGACGACCGAAGAGTGGATGATGTGGGGCGCCAACGACGACCACTGGACCGACTACTCGCCGGCCACGACCGCCGCCTGGGACGCCTGGCGGACCGCCGCCGGCCGGCCCGTCGTGCCGATCCCGACCCGCTCTGAGCGCGCCGCGTCGGCCATGGGCAACCTGCGCGACCCGGCGACCGACCAGGCCTCGATCGACTACAGCCTGTTCCTCGCCGACCACGCGGCCGACGCCATGGAGCACTTCGCCGCGACGGTCAAGCGGCTGACCGAGCGCCGGCGCACGGTCGGCGTGTTCTACGGCTACCTGTACCAGCTGTTCGGCCAGCGCCAACAGAACGCCGCTCACCTGGCCTTCGACCGCATCGTCCGCAGCCGCGACATCGACTTCCTCTGCAGCCCGACCAGCTATGCCTTCCGCGACCCAGGCAGCGGCACCAGCCACTTCATGGCGCCGATCCACAGCGTCGCCGCGCACGGCAAGCTCTGGTTCAACGAGAACGACATCCGTACCTCACTGTCTCCCGGGGCGGTTGGGGACTGGGGTAAGCAGGCCGACGTCGCGGGCGATATCGTCCAGCAGGACCGCGAGCTGGCCAACGTCTTCGGCAGCAGCGTCGCGCAGTGGTGGTTCGACGTCGGGCGCAACCGCTACGACGACCCCGCCTTGATGGCCCGCATCGGCGAGCTGGTGCGGGTCGCCGACCAGACGATGGCCGTCGACCGTAGCCCGCGCGACCAGATCGCCATGGTCGCCGACGGCCGCGGCCTGGCGCGGGTCAACGTCGGCGACCACCTCACCCTGGCGCTCATGCTCAACCAGATCCCGCCGCTCTCGCGCATCGGCGGGCCGGTCGGCTACTACGATGCGTCGGATCTGGACCAGCTCAGCCGCCATCGGCTGATCGTCCTCGCCCCCCTCTACGACCCGACCCCGGCCCAGCGCGCGGCGCTCGAGCGGCTCAAGTCGGACGGGCGGGTGATCGTCTTCACCCACGCGCCCGCGCCGTACCGCGACGGGGCCTGGGCGCCGGAGACGATGGCCGAGGTCTGCGGCCTGCAGCTGCGCGCCGAGGACCGCGCGGTGCCCGCTAGCGTGACGTACACCGGCACGGACCCGCTCGTCGCCGGCCTGGCCGACCCGGGCTACGGGCCGGGCATGGAGCTGCGGCCGGCGATCGTCGGCGCCGACCCCGAGGCCACGGTCCTGGGCACGCTGCCCGACGGCAGCCCCGGCCTGCTGGTCCGCCGCTACCCGACCTGGACCGCCGTCTGGAGCGCCGCGCCGACGCTGCCGCAACCGCTGCTCGCGCGCCTGGCCGACCTGGCCGGCGTCCACCGCTACACCGACAGCCCCGACGTGGTCTGGGCCAACGGTGGGCTGCTGGCGCTGAACGTTGATGCGGGCGGACCGCGGACGCTGCGGCTGCCGCGGGCGGCGCGGGTCACGGACCTGTTCACCGGCGAGCGCGTCGGCGACCGGCTGACCGAGTGGTCCGTCGACCTGCCCGCAGCGGGCACCGCGCTGTACCGGGTCGACTACCGCTAGCGCTGGGCGGCGCGCCAACCGCTCGGCGAGCTGCCCTTGGCGCGTGTGAAGACTCGGGCGAAGTAGCTGGGGTCGTGGTAGCCGCAGGCGCGGGCGATCTCGGCCACGGGGCGGTCGGTCGTCGCCAACAGTTCGGTCGCGTGTTCGAGACGCACGCGCGTCAGCAGCTGGCTGAAGGTCAGGCCGAAGTGCCGCCGCACCTGGCGGCTGAAGTGCGCCGGCGAAAGGCAGGCGACGCGCGCCAGCTGGTCGCGAGTCAGATCCTCGGCGAAGTGCTCGTGGAGGTGG
>DHNJ01000147.1:31937-32232 GCA_002409445.1 Armatimonadetes bacterium UBA5419
GGTCGCCACCTCGTCCTGGCGGCGGGCCAGGTGGACGGCGTCCATCGCCTGTTCGAGCATCGCCCGCAGCCAGTGCGCTAGCGACTCGTCGCCGCTAATCCCCGACAAACGCCCGAGGCCCGAGAGGTTCGCCTGTAGCAGCGCCTCGGGCGCGCCACCGGCCCAGACGGCCGTGCGCGAGACGGTGACGACCAGCTCGGCGTAGAAGCTCTTGACCAGGTCGACGCTCTCGCCCGCGCTAGCGTGGATGCCGACCAGCAGGCGGTTGAGCACCGCGCGCGCCGCGCCGCGGTCG
>DHNJ01000147.1:32382-32551 GCA_002409445.1 Armatimonadetes bacterium UBA5419
CCGCGCGCGCCGCGCCGCGGTCGCCGCGCCGGATGGCCGCGGCCAGCAGCGGCTCCTCGAGCAGGAACAGCCGGCGCAGGTTGTACGGGCTGCCCGCGGCCAGCGCGTGGCGCGCCTCGGCCTGCTCGCGCTCCAGGCGACCGGCCGCGCGGTGGGGGGCGGGCCGCGC
>DHNJ01000186.1 GCA_002409445.1 Armatimonadetes bacterium UBA5419
TGCGCCAGTTCGCGGCAGATCGCCAGGCCCAGGCCCGAGCCGCCGTAGTGGCGCGTGATATCGCCGTCGGCCTGTTCGAAGCGGTTGAACAGCCGGGCCTGCGTCTGGGCGTCGAAGCCGATGCCGGTGTCCTGGACGACGAAGCGCAGGGTCTGGGGCGCTTCGGCCGGGACCGCGTCGACGGTCAGGCTGACGAAGCCCGAGGCGGTGAACTTCACCGCATTGGAGACCAGGTTGGTCAGCACCTGTTTCAGGCGGACGACGTCGCCCTGAATCCAGACCCGAGCCTCGGGAGCGACCTCGACCAGGAACTGTAGCCCCTTGTCCCGCGCGGCGGCGGCGTAGAGCAGGGCGGCTTCTTCCACCGTGCGCGCCAGGTCCAGAGGCGCGTCGCTCAGCTCCAGCCGCCCGGACTCGACGCGCGCCAGATCCAGGATGTCGCTGAGCAGGGTCTGGAGGGTGCGGCTGGAGGAGTGGATCAACTCCAGCATGTCCTGCTGCTGCGGAGACAGTTCGGTGCGGGCCAGGGCCTGGGCCACGCCGATGACGCCGTTGAGCGGAGTGCGGATCTCGTGGCTCATATTGGCCAGGAAGCGGCTCTTGGCGCGGTTGGCGGCGTCGGCGGCGTCGCGCGCCTCGGCCAGGGCCTGGGCGTCGATGATACAGGCGTCGCGGCCGGCCGAGAAGACGGCGTCGACCGCGCCGGTGTAGGCCTCCTCGATCGCCGCGCTGGCGGCGTCGGGGCTGGTCACGCCGCGGGGCGGGATGGTGTGGGGCCAGAGGCTCTCGATCGGGTAGACCACGGCGATGTCGGTGACCTGGTGCCCGCCGCGCAGGGAGGTCGTCAGGCGGCCCGTGTAGGTGTTCAGCTCGCGCAGCGCGGCGTCGTCGAGGTCGCGGAAGGTGTAGTAGCTGGTGAAGGTGTTGACGCCGCCGACCATCTGCCGGCCCAGCGTGCCGCGAATGTGGTCAGCGGTGACGGTCACCGGCGGCCGGGTGTCGCCCTCGGGGCGGTAGACCTGGCTGTGGTCGGAGGTCTCGCTCATGACCAGCTCACGCCCTTCGAGCTCGGCGACGCTGGCCAACAACCGTGCCGAGCCGTACGGCACCTGGCCCGGCAGGCTGGTCAGGCAGTCGATACTCGGCGCGCTGAGGTAGCGGGCACAGGCCATCGCGCTGCCGTAGAACATGACGTGCGCGCGCAGGCCCTCCTCCCAGATCAGATGGCCGCCGGCGGGCAGGCCGATGGCGTGCGCGGCCTCCTGGACCTGGCCGAAGTAGTTCTCGGCGAGCAGCTCGGTCACGGTCTGCCAGAAGTCGTAGCGGACCTTGGCCTCGGCGCCGCCATCGGTCAGGGCCAACGCGGCGAGGTGGGGTAGCAGGTCGTAGCCGCGGCGGCGGGCGAACTCGGGCGCGACGTTCTCGGCCCAGGGCAGGACGCCGTGGGGCTGGGGGCGGATGAACGCGCTCATCAGCGACGGCTCGTCGGTGAAGGTGGCGGCGAAGTAGCGGCCCGGGTCGCCCAGTTCGCGGCCGTAGCGCGCGTGGGTCAGTTCGACGAAGCGCCGGGTCGGCTCGGGCCGTAGCAGGTTCGTGTAGGGCTGGTGGACGAAGACATTCATGGCGGCGTGGGTGCCGTCGTAGATCTTGTCCTGGGTCATCGCCAGCACGCGCCAGCCGGCGGCGGGCGCGGTGAAGGTCAGCTTGCCGTCGCGCGCCTGGGCCCATAGGTCGCGGCTGCCGGCGAGGCCGGCAGGCGGGGCGGCGAGGGCGACCAGCAGCTCGCCGGGTGGTAGGTCGATCTCGACGCTGCCGGGGCCGGCGGCGGTGGCCGTGGCGACCAGCAGGCCTTCGGCGGCCCAGTCCGGCTGCTCGCGTAGGACGCGGCCGCCGGCGGTGCCCGAGGGGTAGCCCATCTCGTCGTAGAGCCAGAGGGTCAGGCCGAGCCGCTCGGCCTCCGCGACGATGCGCCGCATCTGGTCCCAGTAGGCTTCCGACTCGAGGTAGTTCTCGTTCCAGGGGCCGACGTTGGTAGCGAAGCCGCCGAAGCCCTGGCTGACGAGGTGGTGGATCTGGGCCCGCTCCGCCTCGGCCCCGAGCGGCCAGCCGTGGACGATCTTGAGGATGCGCGCGCTGCCAGGCGGGTCGGCGAAGCGCGCGGCGAAGGGGCGGTCTTCCGCGGGCAAGGGCGCGGGCTCATCGGCCGCGGCGTAGGAGTTGACGAGGATCGCAAGCAGGCAGGCCCACATCGGCGTGCTCCGACAACTTGACAGTACGCCTTCGCGCGGCCCGGACCTCCTTGTTAGCCATCGCGCGACCGTTGCATTCGCGGCGATCCGTCGCGCGCATGCCCAGCAGCGCGCCTTCGAGATCGTGCCATTAGACGGATTAATCGTTAAAGGTTTCCAGTTATGTATGCGATTATGTGCTTGCGTCATTGGACTCATTCGTAAGAAGCAGATGATTACTGGGACCGCTTGCGCATCTGAAACGGATCATGTAAGGTGCGCAAGACAGGGGAGTAGGAGGACGTAATGTATCCGTATCGGTCCCGAGTCGCGGTCGGTGCCCACGGAGTCGTGCTGGCGTTGCTGGTCATCGCCATGCTGGCTCTGGCCGGCTGTGGGAACAGTTCGAGCAGCAAGCCGCCGGCCCCGCCCAAGGTGGGGAAAGTGGACTACAAGTTCATGCCGGAGGTGATCTACCTGGACCGGGCGACGAAGCCGAGCCCGATCGTCTCCCAGGCGGCTGACACGATGGTGCTGCGGGGCAAGCCCGCGGGCCTGAAGGTTGGCTCGATCCTCGTCAGCAACATCGGCGCGGGTGCGCTGCGGAAGGTGACGGCGATCAGCCAGGTGGGCAGCGACACAAGGGTGACGACGAAGCAGGCAGTGCTGACCGACGCGTTCGAGAAGCTTGACATGGATGTGCCGTTGCCGTGGGGTCCGCAGTTGGGGACGCCGAAGAGCAGTGTGCCCGGTGTGTCCATGAGGTGGGCGCCAGCGCCCGCGGATAGCCGCGCGGTTGGCAGCTCCCTCGAGGTCAAGGTCGGTGGCGTGGCATTGAGCACGCAGTCGGGTCTGACCTTTGACGGCAAGGGTGACTTCATCGCCGATCCTCGGCTCAAGGTCATCATCGACCGGGGCACCAACCTCATCGTACCGAAGGTCACCTACTTCCTCGTGGGTGGCAACTATCGCGTCTGGTCGCGCGGACGGTTGGAGTCGGAGTTCGGCGGGAGCCTCAGCTTCGTCAAGGATCTCGGCGAGTTCACGAGCCCACCCCTGATGGCGGGGCCGGTGCCGATCACGCTTGACGTCGGCCTCTCGGCGAAGGCTGCCGGGTCGGCGGCTGGCAAGCTGGGCGCAGACATCGCGCTGGGCTTTGATGCCGATGGTCGCACGCTGTGGCAAGGCGACCCGGGCTTCAACACAGATCCTGGCTGGGTCCACACGTGGAAGGTCACGCCGCGCTCGCGGGCTACGTTCGACCAAGTCGAGAACTCCGCGCAAGTGAGCATCACGCCCATTGAGGCCGAGGTTGCCGTGCGCTTGTTCGGGGTCGTCGGGGCGACGATGGGGCTCGGCACGAGCGTTGGCGTCACTGCTGGGCAGCACGTTGACGAGGACGGCGTTGAGGGCATCAAGGCCACCGTCGGTGCTGGTGTCGGTTTCGAAGTTGGCCTGTCCGCCAAGTCGAAGATCGAGAACATCTACGAGGTCAGCTGGAAGCCGGCGACGTACACGCACCCGGTGGTCGATCTGCCGCTGTACGAGAAGTTCTGGCCGTACCCGGCTGTCGATAGTGCCATCACGGTTGGCGACGACGGCAACATCCCGGACGACGTGTTCAGGGTCAGTCTTGACGGCATAGTGCTCGGCCAGACCACCACGGGAGGTACCGGCCAGTTCCGCGTCGGCGCCTTGCGACCTGGCACGCACGATCTGCAGGTGGAGTGCATCGAGGCTGACGACAACGTCGGCACGGTCGGAATCTCGTTGGCCAACGGCCTGACCTTCGCGGACGGCTCAACCACGCTCTCCGACACGCTTAGCCTGGGCGAGGTGGCGAACTACGACGTGGACGTGCCGGCCGTGGCGAAACGCGCCGCGGCCGCACCGTTGCGCGCCAACACGTACATGGAGGGTGGCGGCTAGCCTTGCTAGCAGTCCAACGCTAAGCCATCGGCCCCGGCTTCGGCTGGGGCCGATGGCTTTGGGGTGCGCCTAGCACGGCCTAAGCCCAACCTGCTACCCTACGGGCACGGAGGCGCACCGATGATGACGCTGATACCGCACCTGTTGCTGGCCATGGCCGTGGCCGCATCCGACCTGACGATGACCGTCGCGCCGCTGTCCGCCCTGCCGTTCGTCGCGCAGCACGCCGAGGTGACGGTCGCCAATCCCGGCGCGGAGGCGGTGTCGGTGGTCGTGGGCCTGCGCATCACCCCGCCCGTCGAGACGGTCTGGGGCGTGGAACGCGGCCTACAGGTGCCTGGTGGTGGCCAGGTGACGGTGGTGCTGCCGTACGAGTTGTACGCGGCTGGCGTCCACGCGGTGGCGATCAGCGCGCGGGTTGCGACGGAGGTCGTCGCGGAGTGGACTGGTGAGCTGACGGTGGCGGCGCTCGATGCCTGGCCGCTGGTGCTGCCGAACTACTACCGGCAGAACCTGATGGTCGTGCGGCCCGGCGCGACGGCGGGTGAGGCGCCCTCGCAGCTA
>DHNJ01000150.1:0-223 GCA_002409445.1 Armatimonadetes bacterium UBA5419
CCTGCCCGCGCGCGCGGGCGAGCTGGCCTTCCGCGGCGCCCAACAAGACCTCGCCGTCGAGGTCGCCGGCCGGCCCTGGGTCGTCCAACTCGGCCCCTGGGACCCCACGCCCTGGCCGCCCGGCACCCCCCTCAGCCTCACCTGGTCCCCCGCCGCCGCCTCGCTGCTGCCGCCGGAGGCGCCGGGGTAGCGCCGCCCGACGTAGCGCCGGCGGACGGCCGGC
>DHNJ01000150.1:451-674 GCA_002409445.1 Armatimonadetes bacterium UBA5419
CTCGGCCGCCGCGCAGCGGAGGCAGAAACAAGGATGACCGAAGGCAGGACTTTGCCTGGGCAACTACACATCGGCTCAGTTGGTGAATGGCAACCGTCCGCCGGCGTCACCGATGGGCGGGCCCGCGCCCAACTGCACGGCTGGCCGGCCTTATGTTAACTCGCGATGACGAGTGGCCCGCCGAGCGATGCCTCCCAGCGTGCTGCGGACAAGAGTGTCCGCG
>DHNJ01000150.1:903-1216 GCA_002409445.1 Armatimonadetes bacterium UBA5419
TTAGACTCGGCCGCAGCGTAGCGTAGGCCGAACCGGATTGAGCTGTTGCCGTCGAGGCGCCGGCGGTCCCTTGGAGCCGCAACAGCCTCGGTTGCCCCCACCCCTACGTCCCAGCTGGGCTGCGCCCAGCGTTGTGGGCTGGAAGCCCACAACCCGCCGGCTCAATGCCGGCGCTCCGTGTTGGGCGTCGCCGGCCACCCTGACTGGGACCGCGGACACTCTTGTCCGCAGCAAACACGCCTGCACGGCTCTTGTTGGGTGAGAGGAGCCCGCCGCTTGGCGTCCTGCACGTCGTAGGCGAGGCGCCTACGAC
>DHNJ01000150.1:1382-14086 GCA_002409445.1 Armatimonadetes bacterium UBA5419
GCGAGGGCGCCGGCGCTACGTGGCACGGCGCTACCTCATGCCCGCCGCCCGCCCGCTTGACGCCCCACCACCGGGCTAGCTATGCTGGCCGGTACGCCGCCGGCCGGGGGCCGGGCGGGAGGGGTGTCATGAGTAACTGCGTCCTCTGCGAGTATGGGATCGCGTCGTTTACCGGCGCGCAGTGCTTTCGCTGCTACCGGGTCGACCTGCAAGACGATCTACAAGTGCTGAACCGGCTGGACGAATGGATGCCCCAACTCGACGATCTGTTGGCGGCGGCAGAGAGCCCGCGCGACCTCCACCGCATCCGCCAGTTTCTGCTCGATGTCCGGCTCTGGATGACCGTCGCCACGCGGGCGCAGGTCCTGGCGCTAGTGCGGGCGACCACGTTTCGCCAGTTCGCCCAGACGCAACTCCAGTTGAACCAGTCTTCGACCATCTCCTATGCCCGTACGAGCACCGCCGCGACCTCCAGTGGCAGCGATGGTCAGGGCCATCAGTACCACGACCACTCGGTCGAAGTAATGGTGCCCCTGTACGACCTTGCCATCGCTGAGGTGCGCGTCGCTGGCGGTTGCCGGAAGTCGCGAGCGAGGACGACTGCTTGGAGATTCACCGCTACGTGTACGCCGAGATCAACCGGCTGACCCCACAGGTGCGCGCCAAGCTCGCGGCCGGCGCTACGTAGGTGGCGGCGGCGGTGGCGCCTCCGTGGGCGCCGGCGGCGGGGCCGGGACTGGCGGCAGCGGCGCGACGCCGGTCGGCACCGGTGGTAGGTTGAACGGCTTCTTCTCCGGCGGCGCCGCCGGCCGCGCCGGCCGCGCCGGAAGGACGATCTTGAACGGGAAGAACATATACAGCGTGATGAACGCTATCACGCCGCCAAAAACTATAATGAACCACCGCAGCTCCGACAGTGTCTGGCCCATCGGTTAACCTCCCTGTTCCTCCTGCACGCCCGTGCGCAACGCGACCGGTCCAGCGACGACATGCCACCACGGACCAGCCGCCCTAGCTTTCCGAGAGGCTCCGGCCGTCGGCGCCGCCCGGGTCGGACGCTTGGGACAGGCCCTTCGCCTCGCTCAGATCGGCACGCCGCAGGATGTTCGCGAGAACCGAAGCAGAGACGATTCTGTGGTCGACCAGGACGCTGATCATCGAGTTGACCGCCCGCCAGCCGCCCGCCAGCCCGATTTGTGCCGGGTCGTAGCCCGCCATGAACGCAGGGTCCGAGGCCATGGCACGAATGCGCGCCCAGAGCTCCTCGCTGTACGCCTCTTGGACCGCCGTCGAGCTGATCAGCCCGATGATCATGTCCCACACTCGCGGGTCCGCCGAGCTCGCGGCGAGCCACGAAAGCGTGCGGATCTGCTGCAGCCCGTCCGGTGAGGCCAGGTGCAACGCCGCCAGCCGCTCCGCGGCTTCCTCGGCCTCCTGCTTGGTGTTGAACATGCCGATCGTGTTGGTCTCACGCAGCTTGTCCAGGAACGCCTGGTCCGTGTCGGCCCTGCTCGCCATGCGCCTGCCCCTTTCCCCATGAGGGCCGTACCATACTGGCTTTGGCCCCGCTTGTCAAGCCGCCGCCGCCCCGTTGCTGCCGCGAATCAGGCCGCCCCTTGCCCTAATACCAGAGCCGCTTATCCTGTTAACCAAAGGGTGGCCGCAGAAGCGCTCCGGTTGACGGCCCGGAGGCAGAACGCTATGCTGCCATTGCAATATACCTGCCAGGAGTAGAGGATGAATCGGCCGGAGCCACGGGCGCAAGTTTCAGTGGTGGTCAAGCCCGAATTGACGGTGCGGCGGCCGCCGCGCCAACTGATAGATCTGTTGGACCGACCCGAGGACGAGTTCCGCGACTATGTGCGCGAGGTCGAGGCCTCGGGCACGTTCCAGAAACTCGTTGAAGCCGGCGCCATCCGCCGCATCACCACCCGCGGGCGGGTCCCGCGCGAGAAATACGAAGAGTACATGGACGTCCAGCTGATGCAGTTCCTGCGTCAGTACCGGATTGCCAGCTTCGATAACTGGGAACGCGACTTCCTCGACCGCGAGGCGCTCACCCGCCTGCCGGAGCTGGCCGAACGCTACAACGCGCCGCCGGCCAAACTCAAGCGCATCATCGAGTACTACCAGCGCGTCACCTCCGACCACTACGGCATGGACGGCAACGGCACGACCATGGGCGCACCGGTCGACGAGTCCGAGCCGGACTACGTCGAGCTGATCCCCAGCCGCGCCGACGTCGACATGACCGAGTCGATCGTGCTCATGCGCGATTTCGTCGAGGCGCACGGCCTGGCCCAAGCCGACTTTACCCGCGACTTCATGGACGGCAGCGAGCCCGCCGAGGTCCTCGCCGAGCGCTACGACGCGCCGCTGGACGAGGTCCAGGAGATCCTCGACGCGCTGGGCCGGCTGCACATCGTCGATTCGTTCGTCGCCGGCGGCAGCAGCGAGCCCGCCCCCCGCCTGGCCACCGCGGTCGAGGCCAACCGCCCCGTGGCCAAGGTCCTCCTGACTGACCACGACCGCAGCGTGGCGATCAGCTTCGCCGACGACGGCGTCTACAGCCAGCGCTACCGCACTAGTCCCGACGCGCTCTCCCGCGCCGCCGACCTGGCCAACGCCGAGGACGCGGCCAACCTGCTGCTCGAACTGCAGTGGATCAACCAGCGCAAGACGCTGCTCTGCCGGCTGGTCATGGCGGTCTGTCAGTTCCAGTACCGCTACTTCCTGACCCGCGATGTCTACGCGCTGAAACCGCTGAGCCAGGCCGAGATGGCCCGCGAACTGGGCGAGGACGAGGCGACCATCTGCCGCCTGCTGCGCGACAAGTTCATCGACACGCCCGACGGGCTGATGCAGCTCAAGTACCTCTTCCAGAAGAAGACCGACGTCGTCCGGCGCATCGTCGAGCGCCACCCGCACCTGACCGACAGCGAGATCCGCGGCGTGCTCGAGAGCGACTACGGGACGTCCATCTCGCGGCGCACCGTCAGCTACCACCGGCTGAAGTTCCAGCGCGCCGAGATCGAAGACGACGAGTAGAGCCGCCCGCGCTACAACTCGCGGTACTTCTCCAGCGCGCTGAAGATCGCCTCGACGTTGGCCAGCGGCACGTCGTCACCGATCTCCGCCTTCAGCCACAAGCCGCCCGCCGGGCTGCCCAGCCGGTCGACGCACTCGTGGACGTGGTCGTCGATGTCCGCCGGCGTGCAGAAGGGAAACAGCTGCCGGTCGAGGTCCAGGTCGACACAGACCTTGGCGAAGCACTGCTCGCGCAGCCCGGCCAACCCGTTGGCCCGCACCTGCGGGTTGAGCACGTCGACCCCGCAGTCGATCAGGTCATCGACGATCGGCAGCAGGTGGCCGTCGGTGTGCATGTAGATCCGCCGCCCGGCCTCGCGCGGGATGGCGTAGATGGCCTGGTAGCAGGGCTTCAGCCAGCGCCGCCACTGCGTCGGGCTGATCGGCAGCGCCGTCTGCAGGCCCAGGTCGTCGCCGAAATACATCATCCAGTGATCGGTCGCCGTCGTCAGCCGCGCCACCTCGCCCAGGTTGTAGGCCAGGACCACCTCGATCAGCCGCGCCAGCTCCGGCGCCTCGTCGCCGAAATCGCACATCAGCTCCTCGAAGCCGCGCAGATCCGCCAGCCGCAGCCACATGAACCCATGCGGCAACCCCGCCCCCGCCGCCGGCGGCTCCAGCTTCCAGACATCCGCCCGCGTCGGCACCGGGTGCCCGGTGACAATCGACTCCGCGCCGTGATGCACATTGCTCCAGACGCAGCCCCACGCGTCGACATGCGTCCCCCGCGTGTACGTCCCACCCACCGCGTCATAGTCGCGCTGGCCCGGCTCGACATGACCGAACAGCGCCGGATGCCGCGCGACGATCGCGTCCAGATCCTCGCGATACCGGATCCACGCCGCCGGCAGAATCCCCACCGACACCGGGATCTGCTTAGGCCCACCCCAGGTCATCGCCAGATAGCGGTCGTCCTTGTCCATCACCGACTCCACCCCTCCGCCCGCCCGTGATTGTGCGCCGCTGGCACGAGCGGCGTCAAGCGGGCGGTGCGGTCCGGTGGCCCTACACGTAGCGCCGGCATTGCATGATGTGCCGCGCAGCCACGTTCGCTGCGGACACGAGTGTGCGCGGTCCCAGTTAGGCCGCCGGCTCAACTCGCCGGGTACGGCTACTGGTGTGCCGTTCAGGCGGGTCTCGGCTGGGCTGGCGCCCAGCGTTGTGGGCTAGTGAACCCACAACCCGCCGGCTGCAAGCCGGCGCTCCGTTCTTGCCGGCGCCTCGGAGTCCACCCCCACCCCCCCACGACCAGGTATCATGTTCTCGTCGCCGGAGGTGCCGCGTAGCATGGTCTCGAGCCCGAGTCCGCCGCCCACGCGGTCGGTGGTCAAGCCGCCGCCGCCCAGCCCCGAGCTCGTGCGGCTGGCCTGGCGGGCGTGGCTGACTTGCGACGATGACGACCTGGCCGAGCGGCTGACGACCTTTCACGAAGACTGGCCGCCGTGGACCGATCGGTGGCAGCTGGCGCTGGTCGGCGCGCTGCTCGGTGGTCTCTGGGGCCTGCTGCTCAGCGGCCTGCTGTGGCTGCTCGCGCGCCTGCCCGGCGTGGTGCTGCTGGTGGTCGTGGGCTATCTGGCGGTCTGTGGCGCGCTCGGTCTGCTCAGCCGCGGCGCGCGGGGTGAGAAGCCGGCGATGTTCGTCCGCCGCATCGTGCTCCTCGGCTGGCACCTGCTGCTGATCAGCCTCTTTGTCGCCACCTTCGCCGACCCGTACGTCCAGCCGATGCCTAACTCGGCGCTCATGCTGGGCCTGATCGGCAGCGTCGTCCTCGCCGTGCTGATCTGGCGGGCGACCACGCCGCTGCTCTTCGAGCCGGACGCCGAGGGCATCTGGCCGTCGGTCCACGGCCTCTATTCGGTCGCTCTGCGCTGGCTCGTACTGCTGCTGTTGCTGGCCGTGGTCGCCGCGCAGGCCACGCCCTGGACCCTCATCTGCGCCGCGCTGGCCCTGCCCGCCGCCCTGGCCCCGCGGCGCACCGACGAGTGGCTCCGGCAACTCGCCGACTCGCCGCGTTGGCCGCTGGCACGGGACATCGGCGCGCGGCCATGGGTCCGCGCGCGAGCGGAGCCGCCAGCCTTCGCCTTCGAGGCCCTGATGCTGGAGCGCCCGCCGCTGGCCGACGAACGGCTGCTCGTCAGCGACTACAGCCAGGCTCGCGACGACCCGCCCGAGGCGCTCAGCGAGGCCAGCGCGCGGCTCTGGCACGCGGCACCGACCAAGCTCGCCCGCGCCCGCGCGGCGGCCTGGTGCGCGACAGAGATGTGGCGGCGGACCGAGACCAGCCGCGAACTGGGCTACCGCGGCTACCAACTGGTCGACGCCCTGGCCAACCAGCAGCCCGCCGCGCTCGACAGCCGCTTTTGGATCGAGGCGCTCGACCGCCTGCGCGGCGTGCGCGCGGCCGAGGCCCAGGCCGTCAGCCTGCTGGCCACGCGCGGCCCCGACCTGCCGATCGGCGCGACCCAAGCCTGGGCGTACCTGCGCGAGCTGGGCTGGGCGCGGCTGGCCGCCGAGCTGGGCCCGGGCGAGGGCCGCACGTTGGCCGCCGCGGTGCTCGATCTGGTTGCGGCCACCGAGTCGCCCGAGGCGCTGAGCGAATGGTGGCGCGATTGGGATTCGGCGGCTGGAAGGAGAGCGGCCGCGGGTAACGAAACACGTTGGACGCCGGTGGCGTCAAGAGCACTAGACCTAACCGACGCGGCGACGGCTGAGCTGCGCGAGTGGTCGGGTGCGGCGCATCGGCTGTACGCGCTGGCGCTGCGCAGCGCCGCGGCCCGGGCGGCGGCCGCGGCCCAAGACCCGGCCCGGCCCGGGGCACAGGCGGCGATCGCCACCTGGTACGAAGTGGCCCGCGCCTACGAGGCATTGCCCGCGGCGGCCCGCGCCGAGGTGCTGGGGGCCGAGGGCCTCTGGCGGATGTGGGCCGCGGTGGCCGAACCGTTGGGTGACCGCGAGGAACTCACGCGGCAAGAGGAACGTCTGCGGCAGGCCGGCCCCGAGGGGCCACCGGCCCGAGCGACGTGAGCGGCATAGACTGACAAGTCGGGCCGGGGATGCGGCCAGACTGGAGGCTGGAGATGGCCTTCCGGGCGACCTGCCCCTACTGTGGGGCGACGTATGCGGAGATCCCCGAGTCGCGGCTGGGCGCCGAGGCCAAATGCGGCCGCTGCGCGCGGCAGTTCCGCGCCCAGCCCATGACCACCGAGGCCACCGCCGCTGCACTCGAGGCCCAGGAGCGCAAGCTCCGCTTCGCCCGAGTCGCGGCCATGGTCCACGACCAGGACCTCATCCGCCGCGTGCCCGAGGAGGTCCTGCGCAAGGCGCTTGCCCTGCCCCTCGCGATCATCGGCCGCGAGGTCGTCGTCGCCATGGACAACCCGTCCGACGAGACCCGCTGCGAGTTACTGCGCCGCCACCTGGGGCCGATTCGGCCGCTGCTCGCGCTGCCCCAGGAGATCAACGCCGCGCTCGACGAAGCCTTCCACCCCGACCCCGCGGCCGCCGCGGCGGCCGCCGCTGGTGCCCAGGCCGGCCTCGACCCGCGCCACGCGGCACTGATCGCCGGCGCCCTGGCCGAGATGGAGAGCGAGTTCGACGCGGCGATCGACGCCAACCCCGACACCGTCATGCGCGCCCGCGCGCGCACCGAGGGCACGCCCGCACGCCAAGCCTTGGACCGCGCCTGTGAGCAGGCCCTGCGCGCCGGGGCGACCGAGGTCCGCCTCCTGCCCGCACCCGATGGCAGCCCGATGCTCCAGGCCCGCGCTGAGGCCGGCGTCGCCCAGCTGACCCTCGATCCCGCTTGCAGCTACGCCGATGTGCTGACCTGCCTCAAGATTGACGGCGGCCTGAACCTGCACCTGACCGACTCCGAGCAGACCGGCACGATCCCCTTCCGCTGGCCCGGTGGCGAGGTCGAGATGCTGGTCCGCCTGCTGCCCGCCCGCGGCACCGAGGTCGCCCAGATCCGCCTGATCGACGCGGCGGCCATGCGCCAGCGCCGCGCGCTCGAACGCCGCAGCGCGATCGACGGCCAGCTGTCGACGATCAGCGCCGCCGACTGGCCGCCCGAGTCCTTGGGCATCCAGCGCGGCCGCGCGCGTAATGTCGTCGCCGATAACCTCGGCCAGCAGTTGGCCGCGGTGCGCCTGGCCGTCTCGCTCCTGGCCCAGGCGATCGACCTCGGCGCCACCGACATCGTCTTCGACCCGCACCAGGGCGGCCTGCGTCTCCTCTGGCGCCACACCGCCGCCACCGACGCCGAACCGGGCCACTTCCACGAGCTAACGACCATCCCGCCCGCCGGCGTCAAGCCGCTGATCGCCCGCCTGATGCTGACCGCCGGCCTCGATCTCGCCGACGACGCCCACGCCCAACAGGGCCTCTTCCACGTCGTCTACGGCGCCAACAGCTACGAACTCCGCCTCGCCACCCTCCCCACCCCCGAAGGCCCCATCGTCATGGCCCACATCCCGCAGCTGGTGGGGGCATAGGCGGTTAGCACCGACCCACCCCTCCCCACCCGCCCGCGACGCGGTACACTGGGGAGTGGGTTGGTGAGGCTTTCTAGTGGGTAGACGGTTCGAGGAGACAGCGCCGCAGCGCAAGGTGCGCGACTGGAGCGGGGTTGTCCGGCGGTTGTGGGGGTATCTGCGGGCGAGCCGCTCCGCGCTCATTTGGGTCGCGGTGCTGGTGGTCGTCTCTAACCTTGCGCAGCTGGCCTCGCCGCTGGTCATCAAGTGGATCGTCGACCGCGCCCTGCGCCAGGGCAACATTGGCCTGCTCGGCGGCTACGCGGTGACGCTGCTCGTGCTCTACATGGTCTTCAACCTGACCCTCTGGGGTTACAGCGTGCTGATGGTGCGCATCTCCGCACGAGCCGTGCGGGATCTGCGCGCCGACCTGTTCGCCAAGCTCCAGCGCCTGCAGGTCCGCTTCTTCGACGAGAACCCGCACGGCGACCTGATGAGCCGGCTGACCAACGACGTCGAGCTGGTCAACGGCGCGCTCTCACAGGGCGTCGTCCAGTTGTTCGGCAGTATCCTCGGCGTCGCGGGCTCGCTCGTCGCGGTCTTCTGGCTCAATTGGCGGCTAGCGCTGGTGCTCGTCGGGCTGGTGCCGGTGGTTTACCTGATCGCCGGCGTCCTGGGCCGGGCCATGCGCGATACCTCGCGCGTGCGCCAGCGCGAGCTGGGCGTGCTCAACGGACTAGTCGAGGAGACGCTCAGTGGCCAGCGCGTGGTCAAGGCCTTCCACGCCGAGGAACGCATCCTCGCCGAGTTTGACGAGGCCAACGAGACGCTGCGCCGGGCCGCGCTGCGCGCCGGGTTCATCGGCAGCGCGATGGGCCCGTCGTTCAACCTGACCCGCAACCTCGGCTTCGCGACGATGGTCGGCCTCGGCGGCTACCTGGTGGCCCGCGGCGTGGCGACGCTGGGCGATGTCGCCGCGTTCCTCGACTATTCGGGCCAGTTCATGCGCCCGCTGATGCAGATCGCCCAGATCTACGCGATGGTCCAGAGCGCGCTGGCCGGTGCCGAGCGGGTCTTCGAGACGATGGACGAGCCGCCCGAGCCGCCCGACGCCGCTGACGCGGTGCCGCTGCCCGACCCGCGCGGCGACGTCGTCTTCGAGCATGTCGAGTTCGGCTACGTCAGCGACCAGCCGGTCCTCCGCGACATCAGCTTCCACGCCCCGGCTGGCGCGACGATCGGCCTGGTTGGGCCGACGGGCGCGGGCAAGACGACGATCATCACCCTGCTGACCCGCTTCTACGACCTGCAGAGCGGCTCGATCCGCCTCGATGGCCACGACCTGCGCGACATCCGCCGCGAGGACCTGCGCCGCGCGCTGGCGATCGTGCCCCAGGAGGCGTACCTGTTCGGCGAGACCGTGCGCGAGAACATCCGCTACGGGCGGCTCGAGGCGACCGACGACGAGATCGTCGAGGCCGCGCGGCTGGCCAACGCCGACCACTTCATCCGCAACCTGCCCGACGGCTACGACACGCCGCTGCGCGAGTCGGGCGCCAGCCTGAGCCAGGGCCAGCGCCAGCTGCTGGCCATCGCCCGCGCCTTCCTCGCCGACCCGACGATCCTCATCCTCGATGAGGCGACCAGCAGCATCGACACGCAGACCGAACGGTACATCCAAGACGCCATGCTGCGGGTGATGGAGGGACGCACGGCCTTCCTCATCGCCCACCGCCTGTCGACCGTGCGCAGCGCGGACCTGATCCTCGTGCTCGAGCAGGGCCAGATCGTCGAACGCGGCAGCCACGAGGAGCTGCTGGCGATGGAGGGCGTCTACTGGCGCCTGCACGAGAACTTCGTCCGCGCCGGCCAAGGCGCGGTGGTCTAGGCGGCCCGGCGGGCTGGCCCCCTACCCCCCCTGCCCCTCCCACGCCCGCGGCAGGGCCAGGGCCAGGTAGGTTTCGCGGGCAAAACGGTCGGTCATGCCGGCGAGGTAGTCGGTGACGGCGCGGGCGCGGTCGGTTTCGTTGGCGGGGTCGAGGTCGGCCAGGGGCCAGGGGACGGCGGTCGGGTTGGCCATGAAGCGGGCGAAGAGGTCGGCCAGCAGCGCCTTGATGCGGTCGCGGTCGGCGTTGGCGGCGGTCGCGTCGAGGTAGACGTGGTCGAACAGGTACTCCTTCAGCGCATCGGTCGTCGCGGCGATGCGCGGGGAGAAGCGGATGCCGCCGGGCTCGGGCGCGCTGGCGGCGACGACGTCGTGGACCATCGTCGCGACCCGCTGGCTGTGCGTGCGGCCGAGGGTGGCCAGGGCGTCGGCCGGCAGGTCGTCGAGGACCATCACCCCCGCCCGCAGCGCGTCGTCGATGTCGTGGCAGAGGTAGGCGATGCGGTCGGCGACGCGCACCACGCCGGCCTCGGCGGTCGCCGGGCTGCCCTGCAAGCGGTCGTCGTCGGCGCCCGTCGCCGGGTCGATGGCCAGGTCGGCGCGGCCCTTCGAGTGGCTGACGATGCCGTTGCGCACCTCCCAGGTCAGGTTCAGGCCCTGCCCGTCGCGCTCCAGCCGGTCGACGACGCGCAGGCTGTGCCGGGCGTGGTGGAAGCCGCCGCCGTGCGCGCGGTAGGCCTCGTCGAGGCCCTCCTCGCCCGCGTGCCCGAACGGCGCGTGGCCCAGGTCGTGGGCCAGGCCGATGGCCTCGACCAAATCCTCGTTGAGCGCCAGCGCGCGGGCGATGGTGCGGGCGATCTGGGTCACCTCGAGGGTGTGGCTGAGCCGCGTGCGGTAGTGGTCGCGGGTCGGGGCGACGAAGACCTGGGTCTTGCCGGCCAGGCGGCGGAAGGCCTTGGCCTGGTGCATGATGCGGTCGCGGTCGCGCATGTAGACGGTGCGCAGGTCGTCCTCGGGCTCGGGACGGACGCGGCCGCGGCTGCCCGCGGCGAGGGCCGCGCCGGGCGCGAGGCGGCGCCGTTCGTCGGCCTCTATCTGGGCGCGCACGCTCATGGGCTAGCCTCCATCGGCTATGATAGCGCTTAGTGGAGCCGTCTGGTGTACTCGAACCACGACCGCGACATCCTGCGCAGCCTGGCCGAGGAGGTCGCGACCATCGCCGCCAGCCCCGAGATGGCCGCCCGCCGCGAGCGCTGGACGCGGCACAACGACCTCGACTCGCCCGCGCCGCTCCTGCTCGTCTTCCCCGAAGGCGCCTGGGCCGAGCTGCTGCCCCACACCGCCCTCAGCTGCGAGGACGACCAGGCCCGCCACTGGGAATGGGACCTGCGCAGCCGGCTCTACACCCACGAGCACTTCCACGCCGACCACGTCGTCGAGGCCGAGTGGGTCGTCCATCGCGCCATCCGCTCGACCGGCTGGGGCCTCGCCCCGCGCCAGCGGCCGGCGCCCTCGAGCCGCGGCGCCTGGGCCTTCGACCCGGTCGTCAGCACGCCCGCCGACCTCGACCGGCTGACCACGCCGCAGCTCAGCGTCGACGACGCGGCCACCGCCGCCGCGGTCGAGCTGGCCGAGAGCACCTTCGGCGACCTGCTGACCGTGCGCACCGTCGGCCTGGCCCACGTCTCCTACCACCTCTACTACCAGTGGACCGCGCTGCGCGGGCTCGAACAGACCTACGAGGACATGGTCGCCGACCCCGAGTTCCTGCACGCCGCCCTGCGCCGGCTGACCGACGCCCACCACGACCTCCGCCGCCAGGCCGAGGCGCTGGGCCTCTACAGCCCGAACAACAACAACACCTACCAGGCCACCGGCGGCAACGGCTACACCGCGACCCTCGACCCGCCCGCGACCGGCCCCGTGCCGACCCAGCAGATGTGGGCCTCGGCCGAGAGCCAGGAGCTCGACCCGGTCTCGCCCGCGATGCACCGCGAGTTCGCGCTGCAGTACGAGGCCGAGCTGCTCGCGCCCTGGGGCCTGACCGGCTACGGCTGCTGCGAGCGGCTGCACAACAAGCTCGCCGACGTCTGCGCGCTGCCGGGCATGCGGCGGATCTCGATGTCGCCCTTCTGCGACCTGCCGACCGCCGCCGCGCAGGTCGCGGATCGGTTCATCTTCTCCTTCAAGCCCCAGCCGTCGCATCTGGTCGGCGCGTTTGACGAGCGGGTCGTCCGCGAGTACCTGCGTGAAGCGTTAGCCGTCTGCCGGGGCACGGTACTAGAGATTATCCTGAAAGACACCCACACCTGCGACGGGCGGCCCGAGCGATTCGACCGCTGGACCCGCATCTGCCGCGAAGAGATCGACGCCGCCAGCCCCGGCTGGCGCGGCGCCTAGGAGGACCCAATGCGTACCCTCGCCCTGACCCTTGCCCTCGGCCTCGCCACGAGCAGCGCCCAGGCTCAGCCCGTGCTGCTCGAGCTGTGGCGCGGGCTGGGCGGCGACCAGGTCACCGACCTGACCGGCGCCCCGGCCTACACCACCGGCGCGGACGAGGCCCGGCAGCTCGACGAGGCCAGCTACGAGAACCTCGGCAGCAACTACGGCGCCCGCCTGTCCACGCTCGTTGTCGCGCCGGTGACCGGCGCCTACAGCTTCTACCTGGCCGCCGACGACGGCGCCGAGCTGTGGCTCAGCGACAACGCCGAGCCGGCCGGCCTCAAGCGCATCGCCGCGGTCGCCGGCTACAGCGACCCGCTCGCCTTCGAGCAGCAGGCCGGCCAACGCTCCGCGCCGATCGAGCTGGTCGCCGGGCGCACCTACCTCCTGCGCGCGCTGCACAAGCAGGGCGGCGGCGGTAACCACCTGGCCGTCGCCTGGCGCCCGCCCGGCACGCAGGGGCCGCTGGTCCTCGAGTCGACCGTGTTGCGCCGCCCCGCGCTCAGCCCCGAGCTGACCGCGCTGGTCGCCGCGACAGTCGAGAGCGACCGCGAGCGCGTCCGCCTACGCGCCGATGTCGAGCGCGCGATGGCCGCCGGCGACACGCTGCCGGTGCGCTTCGCTGTGCGCCTGGAATCCAACCTCGAACCGCCGCCGGCCAACGACACGGGCATCAACGTGCTCGTCGACCAGAGCCACCAGACGCAGTTTGTCGTGCTCTGGGGCCTGCGCGGCGAGCTGCGCGGCCAGGGCTTCCGCGCCGCCAGCTCCGTCGCCTCGCTCGACACCGTCCTGCGGCCCGGCGCGCGCTCGCGCAT
>DHNJ01000150.1:14253-15963 GCA_002409445.1 Armatimonadetes bacterium UBA5419
GAGCTCGAGCCGTTCGCCTGGTGGCCGACCGCGCGCTGGAACGTCGTGCTGACGAGCCAACAGGACCTCCGCGCGCAGCCCTACACGACGAGCGAGATCGACGCGCTCGAGCGCTGGGTGCGCGCGGGTGGCGGGCTGCTGGTGCTCGGCGGGCGACCGGGCGACGCGGCAGCCGCGGCCGACTGGAGCCTCAACGCGCTGCTCGCTCGCTTCGACGCCGCGTGCACCGAGCTCGCCGAGCCGACGCCCGCGGGCAACGTCGCGCGGCTGCGGCTGGGCGACGACTGGACCGTCCTGGCGACCGGCGACAACGACGGCCCGGTCCGCGCCCGCCGTGCGTTCGGCCAGGGCTACGTGCAGATCCTTGAGAGCCAGGCCGTGATCAACATCCGCGGCGAGGACACCGACGAGGAGAAGGCGGCCAAGCGCGCCCTGCTGACCGAGACGATCACCGCGCTGGCCGCGGGCAGCGAGCCGGTCGGCGGCTCCGGGCGGCTGCCGGCCGCCGGCGGCGTGGGCATCTTCCCCGAACTGGCCAAGCGCGCGGGCAACGTCATCGTCTACTACGCGGCCAACCAGCCAGCCAACGTGCGCGAGCTGATCGACCGCGACCTCGAGCCCGCCGCGGCGCAGGTCGTCAAGTGGCTGCCGACGGTCATGGCCGACGAGCCGTACGCGATCGTCCTCTGCGGCGGCGGGGGCGGCGGCTGGGCGATCAACCCGCGGCCGAAGGCGGCGGCGGTCATCGAGTACCAGCCGCTGAGTATCCTCGGCGTCTTCGGCCACGAGATGGCCCACACGCTGACCGGCCCGGGCAACGATGAGGGTCAGATCGCCGGCAACATCCCGATCGGCAACCAGGGCGAAGCCCACGCGGGCTGGTTCCAGGGCAAGCTGGCCGCGCTGTTCTCGGGCGAGACCGACGTCGCCAACCGTAACGCCAACACCTACACCCGCGACGAGGAGAAGGCCGGGCGGCAGCTCGACCTGGCCACCGAATACGAGACCGCCGGCGCGCGCGAGAACTTCGGCTACGGCACCCAGTGGACCAAGATGTGGTACATCTGGCAGAAGCTCGACGACCGCTACGGCCCGACCTGGTACCCCCGCTGGTACTGGGTCCGCAGCACCCGCTGGGCCGACGAGCCGGGCCACCGCGAGACGTTCGACGAGATGGTCGAGACCATGTCGATCGCGGTTGGCGAGGACCTGTTCCCGTTCTTCAACGCGCTGGGCACCAGCGGCCTGCGCGAGCGGCTGCCCGAGGCCACCTTCCAGGGCCAGACCTTGACCCTGCCCGTCGCCCCGCTCGACCTGAGCCCGGCCGGTCCGGTGAACCTCGAGCCGATCGGCGACTATCGCCAACCGGTGACGCCGCGCTAGAGTGACTCCTGGAGGACGATTGTGCCGGACCAGGCCAAACGACTACGAACCATCCTGCGCCCCGCCGGTCGCCACTGGGTCGGCGACGGGTTCCCCGTGCGCACGCTCTTCGCCTACCCGGCGCTGGGCGCGGCGCTCTCGCCGTTCCTGCTCTTCGACTACGCGGGCCCGCGCGACTTCCCGCCGACCGACCAGCGCCTCGGCGTCGGCGAGCATCCGCACCGCGGGTTCGAGACGGTGACGCTGGTCATCTCCGGCCAGGTCGACCACCGCGACTCCAGCGGCGGAGGCGGGACCATCGCCGAGGGCGACGTGCAGTGGATGACC
>DHNJ01000150.1:16108-22148 GCA_002409445.1 Armatimonadetes bacterium UBA5419
GGGCTGGTCCACGAGGAGATGCACGGCGCCGACTTCCGGCGCGATGGCGGCGTGTTCGAGGTCGTCCAGCTCTGGGTCAACCTGCCCATCGCCCACAAGATGACCCCGCCGCGCTACCAGTCGATCACCGCCGACCAGATCCCCGTCGTCGAGTTTGACGAGGGCAAGGTGCAGGCGCGGGTCATCGCCGGCGAGCTGCGCGGCGCGAAGGGGCCGGCCGAGACCTTCTCGCCGATGCTCGTCGCCGAGCTGACGCTGCAGCCCGGCGCGCAGCTGGGCCTCGAGCTGCCCGCGGGCTGGACGACGCTGCTGGGTGTGCTGCGCGGGCCGGTGCAGCTGTGCGACGGCAAGACCGTCGAGGAGGCCGAGGTCGCCCTGCTGGACCCGACCGGCACCCGCTTCGACCTGGCCGCCGAGCGAGCCAGCCACCTGATCCTGCTCGCCGGCGAGCCGCTGCACGAGCCGATCGCCGGCCGTGGCCCGTTTGTCATGACCACCGACGACGAGCTGGCGCAGGCCTTCGCCGACTTCCGCGCGGGTAAGATGGGCCGGCTGAGCTAGCCCGTCGCCGGGCTAGCCCAGGTTCACGAAGTGCTAACACCGGGCTGCGAAGCTGCGGTGCAGGGAGAGACGAATGCTGACTCTGTTTGTCTTGGCCGGCGTGTTGCTGGCCGCGGAGCCGGCCGCGCCGCTCGCCGGGCAGCCGCTGCTGACGATGACCTTCGACCAGGCCGGCGCGCTGCCCGACGGCTGGACGGCCACGGGCGGCCGCTGGACGATCGCCGACGGCCGGCTGCGGGTTGACGAGGTCAACGGTCTGGCCCAGTTGCTGCTGCCGGTCGCGCCGGTGGCCGACGTGGCGATCGAAGCCGACGTGACCTTCGAGTCGGCGCGCAACGCCGCCCGCTGGCTGGCGCTCACCGGCCGGGTCAACGACCAGTCGGCGACGCTCTTCACCAACCGCTTCAACCGCAGCGCCAACAACGGCCTCGAGATCGCCCGCGGGCTGGGTGTCGTGCCCGGCTTCCAGTGGCAGGTCCTGCGCACGGCCAGCGCCGCGATCGAAGGCGAGACCGGTGTCAGCCACCACCTCCGCCTCGAGCTGCGGGGTAACACGGCACGCGCCTTCCTCGACCAGGAGTTGGTCTTCAACCAGCGCCTGCCCGAGGTCGCCTCTGGCCGGGTCGGCATCCTCGTCAGTGACGTGAGCGCGACCCTGGACAACCTGCGCGTCGAGGCCCTCGAGCCGCTGCCCGCGCCGACGCCGGCCGAACTGCGCGACCTGCGCGTCGTGCCGCTGGTCGTCGCCCACCGCGGCAACTCGCGGTACGCCCCCGAGAACACCCTGGCCGCCTTCCGCGAGGCCTACGAGGTCGGCGCGGACGTCATCGAGGTCGACGTCAACCAGACCAGCGACGGCGTCCTGATCGCCCTCCACGACACCACCTTCCAGCGCACCGCAGGCGACCCGCGCAAGCCCTCGGAGGTGACCCTGGCGGAGGTCCGCCAGTTCGACGCGGGCAGCTGGAAGGACGCTAAATACGCCGGCGAGAAGATCCCGACCATCGCCGAGGTACTCGACCTGGTCGCCGAGACCGGCGGCGGCGTCATCTTCGACCTCAAGGCGACCGGCCTGACCGACGAACTGGCCGTCCTGGTCGCCGAACGCGGCCTGGAGGACCGGGTCCTGCTCGGCCCCTGGCAGCTCGAGGAGGCCGCCGACGCGCGGCGCAACTTCCCGACCTCGACGATCATGCTGATCGGCAGTGCGCCAGCCGACGTCGACCACGCCTGGTTCGCCAACCTGCGCGCCAACGGCGTGACCGGTTTCAACACCAACGCCGGCAGCATCACCGCCGCGTTCATGCGCGGCGCGGCCAGCCGTGGCATGGCCGTCTTCGCCTGGACCGTGAACGACCCGGCGCGGATGCTCGAACTGCGCGACCTCGGCGTCACCGGCATCGTCACCGACGTGCCGGCGCTGTGCTTGGAGACGGTCATCGGGCCGTAGTTTCGCCGCGGCGTGGCCACTGTTCGGTCACATGCAGACGGCGGCCCCCGGTGTGGGGGCCGCCGTCGTCGTTAGTACGGCGCTCGAGCTGCCGCTGGGGCTAGCCCAGCGGTGTGTTCGGGTCGGGATTCCAGCGGTTCTTGCCCCAGTTGTTCTTGTGCTGCCACTTGGCGTGCCCGTCGCAGTAGATGAAGTTGGCGCCGTCATGATGGCGGTCGGCGGTGCGCAGTTGCGTGCCGTAGTACTCGTACGCCGAGGTCGCGTCGCACCAGTTGCCTTCGAAGAAGATGAGGGTGATAGCCGGTTCAATGACCGCGGCCATCGACTTGGCCTGCCCCACGGTCCCGTACCCGCCAACCACGTGCGCGTTAGCCCCGTAGCTGAGCCGGCGGTTGGTCCCCGTTAGGTCAAGCGCGTTGAAGTTGTAGAAGCCGGACGGGCACACGTACATCGGCCAGCTCTTGATGTAGGGCTCTAGCTTGCCCAGGCAGAACGGCGGGTACCAGCCCGGCCCGCTCCACACGTCAGGGTAGGTTTCGTCGTAGTCCTGCGCGTACTGCATCGTCGCCAAGCCGAGCTGCTTCATGTTGCTGAGGCAACTCGTGGCCCTGGCCTTGTCTCGCGCTTTGGCGAAGACGGGGAACAAGATGGCCGCCAAGATCGCGATGATCGCGATCACGACCAGCAACTCGATGAGCGTGAAGCCTCTGGTGCGCTTCATAGTGAACCTCCGTAGTTAGGCGTGCCCGGATGATATCGGGCTATCGTGATTGTGCCTGACGCAGCGAGGCATGTAAAGCGAATTGCCGTCATGCCAACCGGCCGGCGCTAGCTAACACCCAACGAAGGCTAAGGTGAGGACGAGCGGCCGCCATAGTGCCGGGTCTAATTTAAGGTTTACGGCCCAGAGCAGACGGACAGCGCCAAGGCCTCCGACAGACTTACCGTCGTACGGCCAAGCCCCCAAGAGGCAAACCTAGCTGACGACGGCTCGGCTAGACCGTCGCCCGCCGCGCGTTGCCCGCGGCGACCCAGGCGCGCAGGGCGTCGATCTCTTGCTGCCGCGAGACCGAGAGCGGCACGGTCTCGGCCAGGGCACGGGCGATGTCGGCGGTGGTGAACTCGCGCTGCGCCTCGTAGCCGGCGTACATTGCGTCGATCACGGCCTGCTCCAGCTCGGCGCCGCTGTAGCCCTCGCTCGCCGCGGCCAGCGCCGGCAAGTCGAACTCGCGCAGCCGGTGCGGCCGGCGGCGGGTCAGGTGGACCTCGAGGATCGCCTCGCGCTCGGCGGTGGTCGGCAGGTCGATGAAGAAGATCTCGTCGAAGCGGCCCTTGCGCAGCAGCTCGGGCGGCAGCTGCTCGATGTTGTTGGCCGTGGCGACGACGAAGACCGAGCTGGTCTTCTCCTGCAGCCAAGTCAGGATCGTGCCGAAGACCCGCGCGCTGGTCCCGCTGTCGCCGGTGTAGCCGCTGCTGACGCCGCGGAAGGCCTTGTCGATCTCGTCGATCCAGAGCACCGCCGGCGCCATCGCCTCGGCTACGCGAATCATCTCGCGCGCCCGCCCCTCGCTCTCGCCGACCAGGCTACCCATTAGCCGCCCGACATCCAGCCGCAGCAGTGGCACGCGCAGCAAGTTGGCCGTAGCCTTCGCCGAGAGCGACTTGCCCGTGCCCTGGATGCCAGCCAGCAGCAGCCCGCGCGGCGCCGGCAGCCCGTAGCGCCGGGCCCGTTCGGTGAACGCCAGCGCGCGGCGCTCCAGCCAAGCCTTCAGCCCGTCCAACCCACCGATCGACTCCAGCCCCTCGCTCGGATCGAGGAACTCGAGGACCTCCGTGCGCCGGATGGCCTGCTCCTTCTCGGCCAGCACACGGTCGATCGCCCGCTCGTCCAGCGTCCCGTCCGCCGCCAGCGCCAGCCGCAGCACCTGCCCGATGCGCACCAGGCTCATGCCCATGCAGGCCTGCAGCAGCGCCTCGCGCGTGCCCGGCTCCAGGTGCTCGACAAAGGCGCCCAGCAGCTGGTCAAAGTGCGCCCCGACGACCTCCGCGCTGGGCAACGGGTAGTCGAGGACGGTCACCTCATCGGTCAGCGTCGGCGGCACGTCGAGCACCGCGCCGAGCAGGATGATCGTCTGCCGCCGGCCGCGCAGCTCGTGGGCCAGGTTGCGCAGGGCGCGGGTGACCTGGGGGTCGCGGAGGAACGGGTGGAAGTCGCGGAGGATGAACAGCGCCGGCTCGTCGACCGGCTGCGCGGCGATGAACTCGAGCGCGGGCAGCGGCAGCCGCCGGTGCGCCTCCTCGCCGCCAAACCCGTCCGCGCAGTCCCAGGCCCAGACCGTCCAGGCCGGCTGCAGCGCCGCCGCCACCGCCCGCAAGTCCTCCTCCGCGCGCTCCTCCTCCGCCGTCGGCAGCCAGAGCAGCGGGTAGCGCGCGCGCAGGTGCAGGTCGAGCTGGTGGCGGGGGTTCATCGGCGGCTTAGTAGGCCCGCGCGAACGTCACCCGCCGGGCGGACGGCGCGCCGGTGACTATGCAGGTGCCCGGCTCGTCGTCCTCGGCCTCGGTGATCACCCGCACCGTCGCGCCGGTCTCCTCCTGGATGCGCTTCTCGGTCTCGGTCGTCCCGTCCCAATGCGCGCGCAGGAAGCCGGCGCCGCCCTCCTCGCCCAGCACGTCTCGGAACTCGTCGTAGCTGTCGACATCGCGCGTGTTCTCCGCGCGGAAGGCCACGGCGCGCGCGAACAGGCCGGCCTGCACCTCGTCCAGCAGCGCGCTGACACAGGTGGCCAGGTCGGCGCCGAGCGGCAGCGTGCTCTTCTCGCCGCTGTCGCGCCGGGCGACGGTGACATGGCCGGCCTCGAGGTCGCGGCGGCCCAGCTCGAGCCGCAGCGGCACGCCGCGCAGCTCGTGCTCGGCATACTTGAAGCCGGGCGACGTGCGCGGGTCGGCGTCGACCTTGACGCCCAGATGCTTCAGCTCGGCAGCCATCTGCTCGACCACCGGCATGACCACCGCGCGGTCCTCGTCCTTGCGGGCGATGGGCACGATGACGACCTTCGTCCGCGCCAGCTTCGGCGGCAGGACCAGGCCGCGGTCGTCCGAGTGAGCCATGATCAGCGCGCCGATCAGCCGCGTGCTAACGCCCCACGACGTCGCGTAGACGTAGTCGCGCTGGTTGTCCTCGGTCTGGAACGTGACGTCGAAGGCGCGCGCGAAGTTCTGGCCCAGGTAGTGGCTCGTGCCCGCCTGAATCGCGCGCTTGTCCTGGGTCAGCGCCTCGATGCAGTAGGTCCGCACGGCGCCGGCGAACTTCTCGGCCTCCGACTTGTAGCCGGTCAGCACCGGCACCGCCATCCACTCCTCGGCGAAGCGGCGGTAGACCTCGAGCATCGTCTCGGCCTCGGTCACGGCCTCGTCGGCGGTGGCGTGCGCAGTGTGGCCCTCCTGCCAGAGGAACTCGCGCGTGCGCAGGAAGAGCCGCGTGCGCATCTCCCAGCGCACGACGTTGGCCCACTGGTTGATCAGGATCGGCAGGTCGCGGTACGACTGGATCCACTGGCCGTACATGTGCCAGATGATCGTCTCGGAAGTCGGTCGCAGGATCAGCGGCGCGTCGAGCTGCCCCTTCGGCTTCAGCCCGCCCTCGCCGTCCGGCTCGAGCCCCGAGTGCGTGACCACGCCGCACTCCATGGCGAAACCCTCGACATGCTCTGCCTCGCGCGCGAGGAACTCGACGGGAATGAACATCGGGAAATAGGCGTTCTCGTGGCCCGTCTCGCGGAACATGCCGTCCAGCGCATCGCGCATGTTCTCCCACAGCGCATAGCCGTTCGGCCGAATGACCATGCACCCAGGCACCGGGCTGTAATCAGCCAGCTCGGCGCGCTGGACCAGGTCGGTATACCAGCGGCTATAGTCCTCGGCTCGGGGGCAAATCGCCTTCTCGTCACGCTTCTGTTGGGCCATGATCATCCTTCGCAACTAGCTATTGTAGCCCAGGACGGCCCGTCCTCGTAGCGCCGGCGCCCCCGC
>DHNJ01000150.1:22344-22543 GCA_002409445.1 Armatimonadetes bacterium UBA5419
GCGCCGGCGCCCCCGCCGGCGGGCCGTAGGCGCCTCGCCTACGACATGCAGCGACGACCACCGGCGCCTTGGCGAGGCTGGTGAGGGCGCCGGCCACCCTAACTGGGACCGCGGACATGTTGTCCGCTCCTTAGACTCGCCCGCAGCGCAGCGGAGGGCGAAGCAGGATTGGGCTACAGATTCTGCTTCCGGCCCAGCA
>DHNJ01000040.1:0-1205 GCA_002409445.1 Armatimonadetes bacterium UBA5419
CCTCGTGCGACACCCGCGGCGCGGCGGCTGGCGCGCGAGCTGGGCGTCGACCTGGCCGACGTGCGGCCGGCGGCCGAGGGCGGCATCATCGGCGAGGACGACGTCCGCGCGCACGCGGGCGGCTAGCCGCTAGCCTGACACCCCAATGCAGCGAGCGCGCCCCTCGCGGGACGCGCTCACGTCTGATCGGTGCCGCGGTGCAGCCTAGTGGTTGTGCCCCGCGTGCGGGTCGACGGCACCCGCGGCGCCTTCGGTGCCCTCCGGCGCCGTGCCGCGGCCGCTGCCGTGCTCGGGCGCGAGCTGCTGGCCGGCGGACTCGGGCAGGCCGACGTCGTTGAAGCCGGGCGGCACCTCATCGCGCCAGGCGGGGAAGTTGTCGGCCAGGATCAGCACGCGGCGCCGGGCGAGCCGGTCGGTCGCGTTGTTCTGCGCGGCCTCGAACCAGATATCGAACGCCTGGCGGTAGAGGGTGTCACGGTCGGCCCCGGGCTGCTCGGCGAGCTGCTCGTAGATGCGCGCCTTGAAGTGCCAGTAGATGGTCTTCGTCGGCTCGTTGCCACCCAGCTTGGCAACCGCCTTGGCCCAGTCCTCATCGAGCTGGACCAGCGCCTCAGTGTACTCGCCCTGCTCGTACAGCTTCCAGGCGTTGAGGTAGCGCTCGGTGATCGTGGTGATCGCGCCGAGGGCCACGTTGTCCTTGCCGTACTTCTCCAGCGAGATGTTGTACCAAGTCAGCGCCTGCCCGATGTCGGGAATGCGCTCGTAGGCGTGGGCGATCAGCCGCTCGAGGTAGGTCGGGTGGGGGTGGGCGATGGCCTGCTTGAGGTAGTGCGCGGCCATCTCGTAGTTTTGCAGCTTGTCGTAATAGGTCCAGCCGATCTCCTGGTACAGTTCGAAGCGAGTCGAGTTCCAGGGGAGGCCGTCCTGGGCGAACTTCAGGCCGGTGCCGATCAACTCGGCCGCCTCGTCCGGGCTGGAGGCCTCGACGCTCATGTTGTAGGCGAGGTGCCAACACGTGAGGACCCAGGCTTCGGTGAAGTACGGGTCGAGCAGGGTTACTGCGCGGGCCAGCGGCACCGTGCGGTAGCCGCGGTCCGAGTGCCAGTTCTCCTCGTTCTGCAGCCAGAGCACGTTGGCCGCGGACTTGCGGAATCCGCCAATGAGCGCGGCCATGACGATGATGCCGACGTCCTGGATGTTCAGGG
>DHNJ01000040.1:1346-1861 GCA_002409445.1 Armatimonadetes bacterium UBA5419
CTGCACCTGGTCGAGCGGGATGCCCTGCTCGTTGAGGCCGGGCGAGACGTGGTCGACGCGTTGGGCGCCGTGCAACGCGAGCAGGTACTTGCCGTAGGTCCCGCCCCACTCGGAGCGCGGCACCTGGGCGTAGAGCTGCGGCGCGGCGTGACCCTGCTTGTCGGTCGCCGTGGTGCGGCCCGGCTCGAGGCCCAACTCGCGCATCTTGTCCTCGATGGCGGTGATGTGCTGGTCTTCCGCGTCCGCGTACATGGTCACGCGCAGCGTGTTGCGGTAGCGGCTGATGCGCTCCTGCAACGGGTACTGGGCCAAGATGCCGAAGAGGACCACGCAGCCGGCGATGATTAGACTTGTGCGGCGGCTCATGTTGCCTCCTTTAGAACTCGCGTTCGCTGAAGAACAGCCACGCGATGGCCAGGACCAACGTCAGGTAGACCACGGTGTAGCCCAGGACATCGCCCATGTGTGGCCAGCCGACCGGGTCGCCGGCGAGCAGCGCCTGGCGCAGGTCGAAG
>DHNJ01000040.1:1996-2211 GCA_002409445.1 Armatimonadetes bacterium UBA5419
GCAGCGCCTGGCGCAGGTCGAAGTTCTGGAAGTTGGGGATGATCTTGGCCAACACACCGAAGACCAGCTTGTTCCAGCGGCTGTCGCCATGCTCGGCAAGGCCGACCAGGTACTGGTTGAGCGAGCCGACGATGAAGACGAAGCCCGTGGCGATGACGGTGAACGAGGCCGACGAGAAGGTCGACAGCAGCATCGCCGCCGCCAGCAGGACCAGC
>DHNJ01000040.1:2530-2726 GCA_002409445.1 Armatimonadetes bacterium UBA5419
GACCGGCTTGGTCAACACGGTCATCACGATGCGCCGGTCGATCTCGTCGGGGATCATGAACCCGCCCAGGATACAGGCGAGGCCCACGCCGACCAGGAGGAACCCGGTCAGGCCGAAGTCGACGACGAAGCGGAACTCCTCACCCGTCGACAGCCCCGAGAAGGCGGTGGCGACACCGATGAGCAGCAGGCCGAGC
>DHNJ01000157.1:0-176 GCA_002409445.1 Armatimonadetes bacterium UBA5419
ATGCTGACCGGCGACCGCGCGGCGCCGGCCGCCGCCGTGGCGCGCGCGGTCGGCCTGGACGAGGTGCGCGCCGAGCTCTTGCCGGCCGACAAGCAGGCGGTACTCGCTGAACTGCGCGCGGGCGGGCCGACGATGATGGTCGGCGACGGGCTGAACGACGCGCCGGCGCTGGCCGC
>DHNJ01000157.1:295-8733 GCA_002409445.1 Armatimonadetes bacterium UBA5419
CCGGCGCTGGCCGCGGCCGATGTCGGGCTAGCCCTGGGCGCGCTGAGCAGCCAGTTGGCGCAAGAGACCGCCGACATCTCGCTGCTGGCCGCCGATCTGCGCGGCGTGCCGCGGACGATCCGCCTGGCGCGCGCGCTACGGCGGACCATCGCGACCAACATCATCCTCGCCCTGGCGATCCGCGTGGCCCTGGTGCCGCTGGCGCTGGTGGGCGTGGCCGACCTGTGGGTGGCCATCCTCGGCGACGTGGGCGGCACGCTGGCCATCTCCGGCTACAGCTTGCGCCTGCTCCGCGGGGTGCGCTAGCGCGACCGCCGGCATTTACGGGGAACCACGTAATGGGTTGGTCGGTCCCTGGGTACCAGGAGACGCGACCATCTGGTCGCGTGGAGAACACGACCGATGATCAATAAGAGCCTACTGGGCGTAGGTCTGCTGGCCGCGCTGGTTGCGTGGACGGTGTCCATGGCCCCGGTCAACGCGGCCTCGGCCGATGCGCACCGCGCGTCGTCGAGCGCCGCGTGTACCGTCGTCGACTGTCCGCTCGGGGCCCCCGCGGCCGATGTGGACTGCGGCTCGACCTGCCCCGTGGCCCAGCCGGGCGACGGTGAGGCGGCCAACGGCGGCTGCGGCGCGGGCGCCTGCCCGCTGCCGGGCAACGGTGACGGCGAGGCCGACGGCGCGGGCTGTGGCGGGGGCAAGTGCCCGCTGCCCGGCGCGGGCGACGACTAGGCGAGCACCCGGGCGCCAGGAGCGGCCTTACAATAAAGACAAGCTACGTCGGTTGCCCCAGCGACTAGCGTAGCCCGACGCCTCCATGGCGCCCTCTGCCCAGCGGCCGACCCATTCGTGGGTTGGCCGCTGGTGTTTGGGGTCGGTCTAGCCCACCCCGGTTGCCGGTTCCCAGACCAGAACACGGCCGAGTTCGAAGGTCAAGAGCGTCGCGCCGTCGGGCGTGAACCAGCCCTCGGCCCCGCGCATGAAGTCGATGAAGTCGAGGTCGGGCAGGGCGTAGAGCGGGGTGCCCTGTGGCGCGACCGCGTCGATGAGGAAGTTGCCGTCGGGCGTGAGCCGCGGCGCGCTGATCGCCTCCTGCCCGACCACCTCGTGCGTCGCCAGGTCGTAGACCCAGGTCTCGAGGCCGTCCAGACCCTCCTCGTCGGGGTTGAACAGATTGGTCACGACGGCCCAACGCGCTTCGGGGTCGATGCGGACGTTGGCCTCTTCGTAGGTGATGGTGCTGGTGCCCCAGATGGCCCGGCCGTCCTCGACCCGGCGCAGCTCGTAGGCCAGCTCGTCCGTCATTTCATCGATCATCTGGTAGCTGCCCAGCAATACGTACTCGCCGCGCGGCCCCACGAACTCGCCCCAGCCCGCGCGCCAGACGGCCAGCCGGCGCTGGGTCGGCAGGTCGTAGAGGCTGACGGTCTCGTCGTCGCCGCTGATCAGGATGCGGCCGCGGACGTGGGACAGGACGCGCTCGGGCCAGCTGTCGGCCGCGATTTCGCCCACCTGCCGCCCGCTGGGCAACTCGTAGACGCGGCCGTCGCCTAGCGCGCGAAACTCGGTCGCGCCCTCGCCGGGGCGGTTGGTGATCGCGTACAGGCCCAGCTCGCCGTCGTTGTAGGTCAGCAGGTAGCCGGAGTCGGCGGAGAAGGCGGCGTCGGCGAGGGTGCCGGGGAAGCGGCCGACCAGGCCGCCGCCGGGCAACGAATGGACCACCGCCACGTCCTCGTCCTGATAGACGACCCAGGCGCCATCCGGGCTGAACTCGTGGACCGCGGGCAGCGTCAGCGTGCGTTCCAGGCTGCTCAAGTCCCAGATCACGGTCGGCCCGGTCTCGCCTAGTTCGGCGGCCTCTTCGACCGCGAGCCAGCGCCCGTCGGGGCTCATCGTCAGGAACGGCGTGCCACGTCCGTCGAGCGCATAGTCGATCGACAGCTCGCCGCGCAGCCGCGTGCCGGCGGCCCATTCGCCCTGCGCGCACAGCGGCAACGCGGCGGCGAAGAGGGTCAGGAGGAGGACTGAGTAGCGCTTCATCGCGGCGGCTCCCTGCGCGCAGTGTGCCACAACGTCCAACGTCCTGCAACCGCGCAGAGGTTGCGGCCCGGCTTTGACGACGCCCTTCGCGCGGGTTACCATGCGTGCTTGGAGTGGTTCCATGCGTAGCTATAAGACTTGGGGCTTGGTGATGGCGGTCGCGCTCGCCGCGTGCGGGCTGGTGTATGGGATCGACGGTTTCCAGGAGAACCTGCAGCCGTACGGCACCTACTACGTGCATGACCCCGCGCGCCCGCAGCCGCTGGTGGTCACCCCGGGTGAGCCGGCCTCGCCGCTGCCCACGACGCCGCCGAGCGACGCGACGGTGCTGTTTGGCGGCTGGGATCTCGACGCCTGGGTGGGCGACAACGGCGCGCCGACCTGGCGGATCGAGGATGGCGCGCTGGTCGCTGTCCCGGGCGAGGGCGGGATCCGCACCAAGGAGCGCTTCGGCGATATCCAGCTGCACCTGGAATGGAGCGCGCCGAACCCGCCGGTGGGCACCGGGCAGGATCGGGGCAATAGCGGCGTGATCATCATGAACCGCTACGAGATCCAGATCCTGGACAACTACAACGCGCAGTCCTACGCCGACGGTACGGCCGGCGCGCTCTACGGGCAGTGGCCGCCGCTGGTCAACGCCCTGCGCCCGCCGGGCGAGTGGAACACCTACGACATCATCTTCACCGGCCCGCGCTGGACCGATGGCGAACTGACGCGGCCCGCGCACGCGACCGTGCTGGTCAACGGCGTGGTCGTCCACAACCACCAGGCGCTGCTGGGCGCGGTGGCCTGGCGCCAGGTGGCCCAGTACTCGCCGCACCCCGAGACCGAGACCCTGAGCCTGCAGGAGCACGGCCACCCGGTGCGCTTCCGCAACATCTGGGTCCGCAACATTGGCGAGTATGACACGGGCGAGCCGGCCCCCGCGACCCCGTAAGAGGGCGCGTTAGCGACATTCGGGAGGTAGGTATGGCATTGCAAGCACCCATCGGACTCGGCATCGTCGGCCTCGGCCGCGCGGGCTGGGGCATGCACCGGCCGGAGATCAAGAAGCACGGCGGGTACGACCTCGTCGCCGGCGCCGATCTGCGGCCCGAGCGGCTCGAGATGTTGACGGCGGCCGAGCCGCAGGCTACGGGCTACAGCGACTACCGCGACCTGCTGGCCGACGACCAGGTCCAGCTGGTGGCCGTCGCGACGCGCTCGAACACGCACGCCCAGGTCGTGATCGAGGCGCTCGAAGCGGGCAAGCACGTGGTCGCGGAGAAGCCGTTCGCCACGTCCGTGGCCGAGGCCGACGAGATCATCGAGGCCGCGGCCCACGCGCCGGGCCACCTGTTCGTCCGCCAGAACCGCAACTGGGACGCTGACTACCTGGCGATCCGCGAGATCATCGCCTCCGGCCGGCTCGGCCGCTTTCAGTTCGCCCGGCTCTGCCGCCATGGCTACCAGCGCCGCGCCGACTGGCAGACGCTCAAGTCGTTCGCCGGTGGCATGCTGAACAACTGGGGCCCACACATCATCCACCACGGCATCGGCCTGCTCGACTCGCCGGTGGTTGATGTCTGGTCCGACCTGCGCAATATCGCCGCCGCGGGCGACGCCGAGGACAGCCTCAAGGTCGTCATCCGCGGGACCAACGGCGCCGTCGTCGACATCGAGATCTCCGGCGGCTTCGCCCTGGCCGACCCGGTCTGGCACATCGTCGGCGACCAGGGCGCGCTGACCTGCGACGGCCGCTCGATCCACCTCAAGTGGTACGACCGCGCCTCGATGCCGCAGGTCCAGGCCGACGCGGGCGACCCGCCGGTCGAGGGCGGCTTCAGCAACGTCGAGCAGATCCCCTGGCAGACCGAGACGATCGACATCGGCGCCCCGGCGACCGACTTCTACACCGAGGTCTTCCGCACGCTGACCGAGGACCGGCCGTTCGACATCAGCCTGCAGGAGGCGCGCGCCGTGGTCGAGGTGACCGAGTGGGCGCGTATCGGCACGGCTTTCGACTCCGCCTAGTCGCCGCGCGGGCTACGGGCCGATTTCGTAATCGTCGAAGTCGGCCCACCCGCCGGCCGTCTGCGTCGCATGGCAGAACAGGCCGAACCGGTAGCCGGTGAAGTGCGGCAGGGTGTAGGCCATCCGCAGCTCGTCGCCCAGCGGCGTCCAGGTCGTGCCGTCTAGGCTGTAGGCGAACCGCCCGCGGTCCGCGTGCTGGTCGAAATCGCACTCGGCGCGCAGCCAGACGGTCGGCTCGGCCAGCGCCACGGGCGGCGCGCTGATCAGTTCGTCCGCGGTCTGGTTCTGCTGGATCAGCTCGTAGCCGGCCGGCCCGCGGCGCACGCCGATCAGCCCGTAGCGCGCCTGCAGCAGCGTCAGGCCGGCCACGTCGCCGACCCGCAGCCCGCTCGCATCGAGCCGCACCGTCGCCCAACAGGTCGGGCCCCAGGTTCGCTGGGTCAGCGTGTTGCGCGCGGTCAGCAGCGTGTCGTCGAGCCGGCTGGTCGTCAACCGCAGCCAACCCGGCCGCGCACTGAGCGACCAGAAGCGCGGCACGGGTGCGTGATTCCACTGCCAGGGCAGCGGCAGCGCCGGCTCGCCCGGGGCACGGTCGAAGCTGTCGGCGGTGACCAGGCCGGGGCTCAGGCCGGTGCTCGCCGGCAGCTCGGGCAGCTCGCGCGGCGCGCTGTCGAGCACGGGCCAATCGTCCTCCCAGCGCACGGGCACGAGCCAGGGCACGCGGCCGACGGCGCCGTGGTCCTGGAAGAGATAGGCGTACCAGCGGCCGTCCGGCGTGTCGACCAGGCCGCCCTGGGCCACGCCGCTATCGGCCAGCGCCAGCCGGCCCTCCCACGGCCCGGTCAGCTCGCGCGCGCGGTGGATGACGACGCTGCGCATGCCGCCGCGCGGCCAGGTGATGTTGAACAGGTACCACCAGCCGTTGTGGCGGAAGACCTGCGAGCCCTCGCCGGCCAGGCCGGTCGTGTTGCCGGTCGCCGCGCTGACGTCCTCGATGATCACCTGGTCCACGCCGCCCTCGCGCAGGCCGGTCAGCGACTCGTTCAGCTCGACCAGCCGCAGCGCGCGCACGCCGTGGATCATGTAGACCCGGCCGTCGTCGTCGAAGACCAGCGAGCTGTCGTGCAGCGAGGGGGCGAAGGAGGTCGCCTGCCACGGCCCGCGTTCGGGGTCGCGGGTCGAGTAGATGTAGGTCCGCCCGGTCGTCCCGGCGAAGGTCGAGACGTAGAAGACGCCCTCGTGGTAGCGCAGGCTACTGGCCCAGGTGCCCGCGCCGTAGGCGTTCTGCCCGTTCTCCAGCCGCAGCGCCGGGTGGTCGCCTAGCGTCTCGTAGGCATAGGAGACCAGCCGCCAGTTGACCAGGTCCTCGGAGGCCATGATGGGCAGGCCGGGGCAGAAGTACATCGTCGTCTGCGACATGTAGTACGTCGGGCCGACCCGCACGATCGAGATGTCCGGCACGTCCGACCAGATGATCGGGTTGGTCGCGCCGAGCGCGAGGCTCAGCAGGGCGGCGGTCGTCAGGGTCATCGGGCTGTCCCTTCGGGCTGGTCCTACGGGCTGGTCCCGCGGGCGCTACTCGACGCGCACGGGCTTGTTGTCCTCGCTCCAGGTGCCGCTGTCGTGGTTGACCAGGACGCGGTGGGTCACGCCGCCCTGGGTGTACTGCAGGCCGACCTCGCCCGCGGCGCCGGGGGTCAGCAGCTGGACGCCGGTGACCGCCGGGCCCCAGCGGTCCATCTGGTAGACCACGCCGAAGTCGGCGACCGGGGCGGTCTGGCGCAAGATGAGCAGGGCGTCGTTGTCCGGCCCGGCCGCGGCGATCAGCTCCTGGCCCGGCGTGCCGGCGACGGTCGCGCGCAGCTCGCCGCCGGCGGTCTGCCAGCGCCAGTCACTGACCTGGCTGCCGTCGGCGCGGGCCGAGGGGCGCAGGTGCTGGTAGCCGTTGACCGCGCCGATCGGGGCCTCGGCCGCCAGGCCGAAGGTCGCGCCGACGGCCGTGCCGGCCAGCGTACCGCCGAAGCGGAGGGTGCGGTCGGCGACCACCGGGCGGGTCGCGCGGACGCGGTAGAGGTCGACGATCGCGCCGTCGAGGACGACCACGGTGCGGTCGAGCAGCGCGCCGGGCGACAGCCCCATGGCTTCCGCGCGCATGATCGTCGCGCCGGGTGCGCTGCTGAACTGGAGCAGCTTGCCGGTGCCCGGGATCTGGCTTAGGCCGTTGACCGTCGCGGTGTTGTGGGCCACGGTCTGGATCGTCCACTCGCTGTGCAGCGGGTCCTCGTAGCGGTGGAAGACGGGCTCGCCGCCCAGCTCATCGCCCGAGAAGAGGATTAGGTTCAACTTGTCGTAGTGCCCGTGCACCCCGCCGTGCGGGCCATAATCGAGTAGGGCGAACTTGGTGTCGTCGCGGGCGATGGCGTAGCCCAGGGCGCCGAAGACGGTGCTCGGATACTCGATGCTGGGCGGTTCGGGCAACTCGTCGTAGACCTGGCTCTGGTAGGCCACGCCCTCGCTGTTGTGCAGCTGGCGCGGCGACTCGTTGACCAGCCCGGCGAACCGCGGGTCCTGCCAGCGCAGCCAGGCGTAGTCGTAGACCATCGTCGCCCAGCCGCCGAGGCTCGCGCGCCCCGAGTCGTTGATGCCGGCGGCGGTGCCGTCGGGGTAGGCGTAGCGCAGCGGGCTCTCGAACATCTGCAGGAAGCGGTTGTCGCGGTAGCTCCAGAGGTCGACGCCGTGGCGCGCGGCGATATCCAGCGCGGGGGCCATGGCCTGCAGGGCGAACAGCTGGTAGCCGATGGCGCCCTCGCCCCAGAGCCCGTCGGGGCTGATGCCGAAGGCGATCGCCTCGCGCAGGTCGGCTGCCGCCAGGTCGATCATGTCCTGGTCCTCGATCACCGCACCGGCGAGGATGGTCGCGTAGTTGTACCAGTTGAGCCAGTTACCCATGGTCCGGAACTCGCCGGTGTAGGGGTCGGTCGTGCGCCAGTCGGCGTTGCGCTGGGTGCGCTCGGCGGCCTCCTGGGCCGGCACGCGGCGGCGGATCATGGTGATCGCGGGGCGGATCAGCCCCTCGACGATCGTCTGGCGGTCGGCGGGCGAGAGGTAGTCGTGGACATAGTCGTAGCCCGCGAGCAGCGGCACGAGCCACATCGCCTCGGACAGCCGCTGGGCGAAGACCTTCGAGGCGTCCTGGCGGTTGACGCCGGTGTGCTCGGGGTAGTCGACGTAGCGTTCGCCATAGCCGAGCAGCCGCACGCGCGTGCCCTCGGCGAAGCGCTCGTCGCCGGTCAGCGCGTAGGCCAGGCCGAGCGTGCCGACATCGCGCGAGATGCGGTCGTGGCGCGCGCCGATCTCGTCGCTGCGGTCGGTCATCTGGGCCATCGGGCCGGCCGGGTCGGGGAAGTCGGGCACGCGCTCGAGCGCCTGCTCAGAGACCGTCGCCAGATGCGCGCGGACGGCCGGGCCGCGGGGCAGGTCGAGGTTGGTGCGCAGCGCGTCGATCTCGCTCGGCGTGTACATGCCGCGCGGCCAGACCCCGGGCTCCGCGCGTGGCGGCAGGGTCACCGGCAGCACATCGGCCGTGTCGGCCGCCGGCGCGGCGTCGATGAAGGTCGGCGCGTCGGGATCCCAGTCGGCCAGCGTCAGTCGCCCGGGCAGGTCCAGCGCGGTCAACAGCGCGATCTCGCCCAGGCCGCCCCAGTTGTTCTCGGCCTCATAGTTGGCTGTCGCGGTGACCTCGACCCACTCGACGGTCGCCCCCAGCGGGAAGGTCATCGCATGCCCGCCGCGGGGGATGGGGTCGGGCCGCGGGTCGAGCGCGAACTCGTGGGTCGTGCCGTCGGAGAGGGTGACCGTGACCGCCGACGGGGTGACCTCGGTGGGCAGGTCCGTGGTCGTGAAGACGATGGATTCGAGCCGCATCGGCTCGAGCAGCTCGAAGCGGTAGGTGTAGGGCACACCGGTGAACACGACGCGGGTGTGGGCGTTCCCGTCGACGATGCTTTCGGCGGGGGTGCCGGTGTTGCGATGAACCCCCGGGCCGGGTGTCACGGTCACCCGCCCGCCGAGGCCGGGCAAGGCGGCATTGTGCAACGGTTCCTGCGCCGCGGCGGCCAGCCCGAGGGCGACGATGAGCAGCAAGTAACGAGACATCACAGGCTCCCCGAACGGCCCGAGTGTAGTCGGTTTGGGGGTGGGGGTGCAAGGTGGGGTGGGGGCCGCCGGCCGAGAAGGAGCGTCGGCCCTTGGCCGGCATTGCCCAGATCCTCCCATGTGGCGTGGGCTGATAGCCCGCGACCATAGACTCGGCCGCAGCGCAGCGCAGGTCGAAGCAAGGTTGGGCTAGGGGGCATGCTGCGGACAGGAGTGTCCGCGGTCCC
>DHNJ01000176.1:0-519 GCA_002409445.1 Armatimonadetes bacterium UBA5419
CGCGGGCCTGAATCCGCATGCGGGCGAAGGCGGCAAGTTCGGCCGCGAGGACATCGACATCATCGAACCCGCGATCGCCGCCGCCCGCGCCCAGGGCTGGCGCGTGACCCACCCCGCCAGCTCGACCGACGCCAACGCCTGCCTGGCCGCCGGCATCCCCGCGCTCTGCCTCTACTACGGCACCGGCGGCGGCGTCCACACCCCGGCCGAGTGGTACGAGACCTCAACCCGCCCCGCCGCCGCCGCGGCGATCGTCGGGACCATCTGCGGCTGGTTCGATCGCCTCGCCCAGTCCTGAGCGCGTATACTGCCCGCGAGGTCGTCGATGCCGCTGTTCGCCATCACCATCTTCCTCTCCGCCTTCCTGCTCTTCGCCGTCCAACCACTGCTGGGTCGCTTCCTGTTGCCCTGGTTCGGCGGCACGCCGACGGTCTGGACTACCTGCCAGCTGTTCTTCATGGTCTGCCTGCTGGGCGGCTACCTCTACGCCCACGCCCTGCCGCGCCTGCTCCGCCGCCG
>DHNJ01000176.1:746-4272 GCA_002409445.1 Armatimonadetes bacterium UBA5419
GGCCGCCGACCCCACCGCGCGCATCCTGCTCGTGCTGGCGCTGACGGTCGGCCTGCCCTACACCGCGCTCTCGACCACCGGCCCGCTGCTCCAGCACTGGTTCGCCCAGCGCTTCCCCGGCCGCTCGCCCTACCGGCTCTACGCGCTGTCCAACGTCGGCTCGCTGCTGGCCCTGCTGGCCTACCCGCTGCTATTCGAGCCGTGGCTCCGGCTGCGGCCGCAGGCCTGGGCCTGGTCGGTCGGTTACGTCGTCTTCGTCGCCTGCGCCGTGACCGTGGCCTGGCCGCGCGGCGGCGACGAGCCAGACGGCAGCCGCGTGCCCTTCGCCCCAGTAACCGCCCGCGGCGCGCGGCCCCGCGTGCTGACGATGCTGCTCTGGCTGCTGCTAGCGGCCTGCGGCTCCTGGCTCATGCTCGCGACGACCAACCAGGTCACCCAGGACGTCGCCGTCGCCCCATTCCTCTGGGTCGTCCCGCTGGCGCTCTACCTGCTGACCTTCATCCTCGCCTTCGACCGCGACCGCTGGTACCGCCGCTGGCTGCAGGGCACGCTGCTCGCCGCCGGGCTCGGCCTCGGCCTCTGGCTGCTGGTCCAGGGCGTTTCGGCCGCGCTGTGGATCCAGCTGCTCGGCTACTTCGCCATCCTCTTCGTCGGCTGCTGGGTAGCCCACGGCGAGCTGTACCGCCTGCGGCCCGACCCCGCCTACCTGACCTGGTTCTACCTCGCCGTTAGCCTCGGCGGCGCGCTCGCTGGCGTGTTCATCGCGATCGTCGCGCCGCGCTGGTTCCTCGGCTTCTGGGAGTACCCGCTCGGCCTCGCGCTAGTCTGGTTCCTGCTGGTCGCGGTGATGGTCGGCGAGCTGGGCGGTCGCATGTTCGCCGAGACCCGCGTCAGTCGCGGCAGCGTGGGCTACGCGCTGTTGATCACCGCCGCCGTGGTCTACGGCGGCTACATCACTGGCAAGCTGGGCGAGGACGCGCTGGAGCGCTCCGACGGGACGCTGTTCCAGAGCCGCAACTTCTTCGGCGTCGTGCGGGTCACCGAGTACAGTCGCGACTACGACACCTGGCGCTGGAGCCTGCGCCACGGGCGGATTCTGCACGGCTACCAGTACCAGCGGCCCAGCCGCCGCGCCTGGCGCACGAGCTACTACGGCTCGACCAGCGGCGCCGGACTCGCGCTCGACGGCTGGCCGCGGCAGCCGCGGCGGGTCGGCGTGGTCGGCCTCGGCGCGGGCTCGCTGGCCGCGTATGCCGAGCCGGGCGACCACTTCGTCTTCTACGACATCGACCCGACCGTCATCGACCTGGCCGAGACGACCTTCACCTACCTCGACGACGCCCGCGCGCGCGGCGCCACGGTCGAGGTCGTCGCCGGTGACGCGCGGCTCTCGCTCGAGGCCGAGCTGCGCGACGCGCCGCGCCAGTTCGACCTGCTGCTGGTCGACGCCTTCTCCGGCGACGCGATCCCCGCCCACCTGCTGACCCTCGAGTGCGCGCGGCTCTACCAGGCCCACCTCAAGCCCGACGGCGCGCTGCTGCTGCACGTCAGCAACCGCTTCGTCAACCTCCTGCCGGTCAGCCGCGCGCTGGGTGAGGCGCTCGGTTGGCCGACGGTTTATGTCGACAACCCGACCGAGGAGGACCGCGGCATCAGCGCCAGCGACTGGGTCATTCTGACGACCAACACCTGGCTGCTCAACGACCCCGCGCTGGTCGCCGCCAGCGAGCTGTTCGCCGCAGAGGACCGGCCGCTGCTCTGGACCGACGACTACTCGAACCTGCTGCGGCTGCTGCGCGTGCGCGGGTGGTGAGCCGGGCTACTTCGCCTCGAGCCAGTCGGCGCCCCAGCCGCACTCGGCCTCGAGCGGTACGCTGAGTTGCATCGCGCCTTCCATCTCCGCGCTGATCACCGCCGCTAGCTCCGCGGCGCGCTCGGCCGGGCCTTCGAGGATCAGTTCATCGTGGATCTGCAGCAGCAACCGCAGCGGCAGCTGCTCGCGCTCGATGCGCGCCTGTAGGCGGACCATGGCCAGCTTGATCAGGTCGGCCGCACTGCCCTGGACCACGGTGTTGATCGCCAGCCGCTCGCCCAGCGACCGCGTGTTGCCGTTCGACGAGTGGATCTCGGGGATGTGCCGGCGGCGGCCCATGACCGTTGCCACGTAGCCGTAGGCCTGCGCGTGGCGCACGCACTCGGCGAGGAACGAGGCGATGCCGGGGAAGCGCAGCTTGTAGTCGTTGATCAGCTGCATCGCCCCCTCGTTGTCGAGGCCGGGGATGCGCCGGGCCAGGCCGAACGGCGTGACGCCGTAGATGATGCCGAAGTTGATCGTCTTGGCGTGGCCGCGTTGCTCGCGGTCGACCTGCTCGGCGGGCACGCCGAAGACCCGCGCGGCGACCCAGGTATGGATGTCGGCGCCCTCGTGGAAGGCCGCCTGCAGGTTCTCGTCGCCGCTGAGATGGGCCAGCAGCCGCAGCTCGACCTGCGAGTAGTCGGCGGCGAACAGCACGCCACCGGGCGGCGCGACGAACGCGCGGCGGATCTGCCGGCCGATGTCCGTGCGCACAGGGATGTTCTGCAGGTTCGGGCCCGAGCTGGCTAGCCGCCCGGTCGCCGTTACCAACTGATGGAAATGCGTCCGGATGCGCCCGTCGGCCGGGTCGGCGGCCTCGGCCAGTGTGCCCAGATACGTGCTGATCAGCTTGGTCAGCTGCCGGTACTCGATGACCAGGCCGGGCACCATCGTGTGCGGTTCGTTGACGTCCTGGGTCGCGGCGAGCTTCTCGAGCACCGAGATGTCGGTGCTGCGCCCAGTCTTCGTCCGCCGGCCCGGCTCGAGGCCCAGCTCATCGAAGAGCACCGCACCGAGCTGCTTGGTGCTGTCGATCGTGAACTCGTGGCCGACGATCGCGAAGATCTGGTCGCGCAGCTCGGCGACCCGCGCCGACAGCTCGACGCCCTGGCGCCGCAAGACCGCCGCGTCACAGAGGATGCCCGCATGCTCCATCTCGGCCAGCACGCAGGTCAGTGGCGCCTCGACCTCTGCCGACAGCTCGGCCTGCCCGCTGGCCTCGAGCGCTGGCAGCAGTTGCTCGGCCAGCGCCCAGGTGACCTCGGCGTCCTCGGCGGCGTAGGCCGTGGCCTGCGCCAGCGGCACCTCGTCCATGCGCGCGGGCTTGTCGCTGTCCTCTTCGTCGAACAACGTGGCCTCCGCCTTGGCCTCGATCACGTCGCTGATCGGGATCATCGCGCGGCCCAGGTACTGCTCGGCCAGCGCATCCAGCTTCACCGAGGCGCTAGCCTCCAGCAGCGTCGCCGCCAGCATCGTGTCGCAGATCACCCCGCGCAGGCCGATGCCGCCGCCCTCGGGCCAGGCCCGCCGCAGCACCGCCGCGTCAAACTTCACGTTGTGGCCGACCTTCGGCGCCGCCGGGTCCTCCAGCCACTCGCGCAGCAGCGCCAGCGCCTCCGCCTCGCCTAGGTGCGTCGCCGGCTCGGGCGAGCGCAGCGGCAGGTACGCACC
>DHNJ01000176.1:4422-7233 GCA_002409445.1 Armatimonadetes bacterium UBA5419
CCTGGCCCGGCGCCCAAGCCAGGCACAGGCCCACCAACAACGAGTCCGCACCGAGGCCGGTCGTCTCCGTGTCGATCGCCACGTACGGCGCCGCGCGCATCGCCGCCAGCGCCGCCTCGACCTCCGCGCGCGTGCGCAGCGTCGTGTACTGCCCGCTGCCCGCCGCCGCCGTCACCCAGTCGGGTTCGGCTACGGCCGCCGGCGCGGGCTCGTCGGCGGCCGCCGCCGGCGCGCTCGCTGCCAGCTGCGCGACGATGTCCTGCACCTCGCCGCGGAAGCGGTTGAAGCCTAGCTGCTCGAACAGCGGCAGCAGCACCTGTGTCCGCGGCGGCCGCACGCGCCAAGTCTCGAGATCCAGCGCCAGCGGCACATCGCGCCGCAGCGTGACCAGCTGGCGGCTCAGGTCCAACAGGTCCGCCGCCGCGCGCAGGTTCTCGCCGCGCTTACCGCGGATCTCGTCGGCGTGGGCCATCAGGTTGGCCAGCGTGTCGTACTCGGCCAGCAGTTGCGCCGCGGTCTTTGGCCCGATACCCGGCACACCCGGTACGTTGTCGGTGCTGTCGCCGGTCAGGGTCTGCAGGTCGATCACCTGGTCCGGCCGCACGCCCTTACTCGCCAACAGGCCGGCCGGGTCGAGGACCGTGTCCTGCTGCACATCGACCATCACCACCCGCTCGGTCAGCAGCTGCTCGAGGTCCTTGTCACGCGAGACGATGCGCAATTCGATCTGCTCGTGGTCGGCGACATGCGCGGCCAACGTGGCGATCACGTCGTCGGCCTCGAACCCCGGCGCAGCCAAAACCGGGATGCCGAACGCCTCGATCAACTCGCGGACGCGCGCGATCTGGGGCACCAGGTCCTCCGGCGTCGGCCGCCGTGTGGCTTTGTACTCAGGGAAGATCTCGCCGCGGAAGCCCAGCCCCTCGGAGTCGTAGGCGACGACCAGGTAGTCGGGTTGGTACTGCGACAGAAGCTTGATCAGCATCGCGCAGAAGCCGAAGACCGCGCCGGTCGGCTCACCGGTGACGGGGCTGGTCAAGCCACCACGCAGGGCATAGTAGGCGCGGAAGATCTGGGCGAAGCCGTCGATCACGTAGAGCGACTGGCGATCGGTGGGACTTGGATCTGAGACGGGCATGGCTTAGGATACGCCATAGGCGCGCCGCCGACCAGGCAACGCGCGCCCCGAGACAGTTTATGCGTGCCTTCTGGCTGTGGTGCGGCCTCGCCCTCCTCGCGAGCGCGGGCCTGGCCCAACCGACCTCGATCGACCTCGCCCGCGAGCGGGCCGCCGCCTGGGCCGAGCGCTTCCTCGCCCAGATCACCGCCGACCCACCCAACCCCGGCTCCGCCTCCCGCGACGCCTTCCTCGCCGCTAGCGCCCTCGCCGCGACGGGCGCATTCGACGAGCGCCAGACGCAGCTGCTGGCCTTCGGCGCGGCCATGCAGGACACCGGCGAGGCCAGCCCCACCCGCGGCAACTACCGCTGGCGCTACGACGCCACCGCCGTCTTCGACCACAACGCGGTCGACTTCTGCCTGCAAAACGCCTGGCCCCTCTGGCACCACCACCGCGCGCAGCTGCCGGCCGCCGCCCGCGAGATCCTCGAGACGACCATCCCGCTGGCGGTCGAGGGCGCGCTGGCCCGCCGCGTACGCCCCGACTACACCAACATCGCCCTGATGAACGCGGGCAACCTCATCCTCTACGGCGAGTCGCTCGGCCTGCCCGCCGTCGCCGACGAGGGCTATCGCCGGCTCGACGCCGTCGGCCACGCGATCTGGGACCACGGCATCGCCGAGTACAACAGCCCGACCTACTACGGCGTCGACCTCGACAACCTCTCGCTGATCGAAGCTTACGCCGCGCGCGAGGACGGCCTGGCGACGACCCGCGCCCTGTTCGAATTGTTCGCCGCGCAGGTCGGCGCCAACTGGTTCGTGCCCAACCAGGTCCTCTCCGGCCCTGCCTCGCGCGACTACGACTACCTGCGCGGCACCGGCATCGTCTCCTACCCGCTCTGGCTCTGGGGCTGGCGGCCCGACCCGCGCGGCAACAACGCCGGTGCCCTGCTCGCTAGCTACGGTCGCTGGCGGCCCGCCGACGCCTGGGCGCCGCGCGTGCCCGCCGAGGGCCGCCTGGTCCGCTCGCGGTTCGGCGCCGCCCCGGCCCAGACCTGGACCAACTACGTCCTGCCGGACCTGGCGATCGGCTCGGCCAGCGCGCCGTACCACACGATGGACATCAACCTCGCCGTCCACGTTGCCGCCGGCGAGCAGGCGCTGCGGGCCTACTTCATCCCCGACGCCCGCCACGACCCCTACGGCCAGGCGCGCATCGCCGAGGGCAATAACGGTCACCAGAAGACCCTCCACCTGACGCCGTACTGGACCGCCGCGCAGGCCGGCCGCGACGTGCTCGCCCTGATCGTCCACCGCGCCCAAGGCGTCCCGCCCGAGGGCGTCGCCTTGAACTCCGACTTCGTCCTGCCCAACGGCGCCGACGAGGTCCATATCGGCACCGCGCCGGTCGCCGCGCCGGACCAGCCGTGGATCCAGGAGGTGCCCGCCGGCAGCGCCATCTTCTGGCGCCGCGGCAACGCGCTCATCGGCGTGCGCGTGCTGGCCGCGCTGCAGGCCGACGGCACGCCCGCGCGCGTCGAGATAGCCCACGACGGCAACCGCTTCGGCGCCCTGCGCCTGCACATCCAGCACTCCAGCGCGCCGGCGAACGTGGGCCGCTCGGCCGCCGTGCTCTGGGTCCGTGCGGTGCAGCTGGCCGGCCCGGCGGCCGCCCCGGCCAGCTGCACG
>DHNJ01000313.1:0-6360 GCA_002409445.1 Armatimonadetes bacterium UBA5419
GGTGCCCGCGCCGGCGCCCGCGCCGGCCGTGCCGGGCTGGCCGTTCGCCCAGGAGTCGGCCGTGAGCCAGCAGATCGCCGCCGCGGTCGGCTTGCGCCTGGCCGCCGAGGGTGACGCCGCGCCGCGCCGGGTTGTCGACCTGGGCGGCGGGCAGCAGCTCGAGTTCGTGCTGATCCCCGCCGGCGAGTTCGTCATGGGCAGCACGACGGGCGCCCGCGACGAGCAGCCCGCGACCCGCGTGCGCATCGAGCGGCCCTTCTGGATGAGCGTGACCGAGGTCACCAACGGCCAGTTCCGCCGCTTCATGCCCGCCCACGACAGCGGGTTCATCGACCAGCAGCACAAGGACCACACGCTGCCGGGCTACCCGGCCAACCAGGACGACGCGCCGGCGATCCGCGTGCCGTGGGTCCAGGCCAATGACTTCACCGCCTGGCTCAGCGCGCAGCACGGCGTCGTCGCCGCGCTGCCGACCGAGGCCCAGTGGGAGTGGGCCGCGCGCGCCGGGACCGACACGCCGTTCTGGTACGGCGGGCTCGATACCGACTTCAGCCAGCTGGCCAACCTCGCCGACCAGAACATCAAGCTGTTCGCCGTCGACGGGGTCAACCCGCAGCCAGTCGCCAACCCGCACCCGATCTTCCAGGACTTCGTGCCCAAGGACGCACGGTTCAACGACGGCTATATGATCCACGCCCCCGCGGGCACCTTCGCGGCTAACCCCTGGGGCCTGCGCGACATGCACGGCAACGTCTGGGAGTGGACGCGCTCGGACTACGCGGCGTACCCGTACGTGGATGACGACGGCCGCAACGAGCCGAACCTCGGCGGGCGCAAGGTGGTCCGCGGCGGCAGCTGGCGCGAGCGGCCGTTCCGCGCGACCAGTTCGTTCCGCCTCGGTTACTACACCTACCAGCCCGTCTGGGACGTCGGCTTCCGCGTGATCCTCGAAGCCGACACCTCCAGCCTCGGGGCCATCGCCGCCGTCCGGTGAATCAGCACCCCGCTAGCCCGCGCCGGACGTTCCCCCGCGTCCGGCGCGGGTCGTCGGTTTGGCGCCCCCTACTCGCCGACCGCTACCTGCTCGAGGAGGTCCTCGTCCCCTTCGTCATCGGGCTCCAGGTTATCCTCGTCCCGCTGCTTGCCGATAGCCTCTACTATCTGATGCGCATGGTCCTCGTGCACCACGTCGACTGGCGCACCGTCGGCCGCCTGCTGCTCTTCCTCACCCCCCAGATGCTCGCCACCGCCTTCCCCCTGGCGACCATCCTCGCCGTCTCGCTCGGGGTCGGCCGGCTCGCGCGCGAGGGCGAATGGACCGCGCTGCGGCTCAGCGGGTGGTCGCTCTGGCGGCTGGTCGTGCCGTTCGTCGTCTTCGGTGCCCTGGCCAGCGTGGGCCAATGGGTCATCGGCGAATACCTCGCGCCGCGCGCCAACGCCGAGTTCGGCCGCCTGGTCACCCGCATCAGCCTCAGCCGGCCCGCCGCCGCGCTGCCGCCGAAGACCTGGACCAGCCCGCTGGGCAGCGGCTGGTCGCTGTACGTCAACGCCATCGACGAGACCAGCGGCGAGCTGCAGGGCCTGGTCATGTTCACCAACCTCGACAGCGACTACCCGACGCTGCTGGCCGCGCGCACCGCCCGCTACACGGAGGGCCGCCTGGAGCTGGCCGGCGTCGTGCGGCATGTCTGGCGGCCGGACGGCACGATCGAACGTGAGGGTGCCAGCCAGCGCGCGCTGTTCCCCGTCGAGGCGCTGGTCGACGCCACCTTCGCCGACCTCCCCCGCATGCCCGACACCCGCTCGGCGGCCGACCTGCGCCTGTCGCTCGAGGCCGAGGGCTATGAGGCGCGCGACACGCGCATCGACCTCCACCGCCGCTACGCCGCGCCGCTCAGCTGCCTGGTCCTGGCCCTGCTCTGCGTGCCACTGAACGCCGCCGGCGGCCGCCGGTCGGGCTTCCTAGGGCTGCTGATCGCCGCGGTCCTGGTCGTGGTCTACTTCCTCACCCAGCAGCTGTTCGTCTCGATTGCCCGCAACGGCAACCTCGACCCGCTGCCCGCCCTGGGCCCGTGGCTGCAGAACGTGCTGTTCGTCGCCGCCGCGCTGGTCCTGCTCTGGCGCCAGCGCCGCTAGCCGAGGCTGCGATCGAGGTCGGCGGTCGGCTCCTCCGGCTCGTCCAGGCAGTGCAGGCCCGCCTCGTCCGGGTCGAAGTTAACGGGGAAGCGCGTCGGCTGCCAGCCGCTGCGCGTGTACGAAGCGTCGGTCAGGTCGGCGCCCTCGAGGTTGGCGCCGCGCAGGTCGGTGTAGGCCAGGTCAGCGCCCGCCATCTGCGCGCCGGCCAGGTTGCAGCCGCGCAGGTTGCAGCGGGTCAGCGTCGCCCCACGCAGGTCCGCCCGCTGCAGGTCCGCCCCGCTCAGGTCGACGTAGACCAGCGCCAGGTTGCGCAGGTCGCGGCCGATGCCACCGCGGCTCAGCAGATCGACCACCAGCGCCCAGCGGGGCGACCAGCGCGTGCCCTCGTCGGCGCTGACGCCGTGCAGCTTGGCTTCGTTTAGCGTGGCCTCGGTCAGGTCGGCGCCGCGCAGGTCGGCGTCGGTCAGGTCCGCGGCGCGTAGCTCCGCCGCCCGCAGGTCCGCGCCGCGCAGGTCGGCCCCGCAAAGCCGCACGCCGCCGAGGTTCGCACCGGCCAGGTCCGCGCCGACCAGCGACGCCCCCTCGCCGCCCGCATTGATCAGCCCCCAGACCAGCCGCCACTTCGGCGCCAAGCTGGTCAGCTCGTCCAGCCGCGTCCCGAGCCAGCCTGCCCCGTCGAGCTGCGCCGCGCCCAGGTCTGCCCCGCGCAGGTCGGCGCCGGCCAACAGCGCGCCGCGCAGGTCCGCCTCGTACAGACCCGCACCGCGCAAGTTTGCCTCGCTTAGATTGGCCTCACGCAGCCGTGCGCGGTACAGGTTTGCCCCCGACAAATCCGCGTGACTCAGCTTCGCCCCCGACAGGTCGGCCTCCGCCAGGTTGGCCTCGTGCAGGCGGACGCGGCGCAGGTCCAGCCAGCGCAGATCTGGCATCCGCGCCATGACCTCAGCCCGCGTCAGCTCCACCATCAATTACCACCCATCAGGAGCCGCCTCACAGACGACCGGCAGCTATCTCTATGTTAACCGGTGTTGACCGCCGCCGCAGGATCATCGCCCGCTTGCCCCGCCCGCCTGCGTCGCCTATGGTTGGGGCAGCCGACGGAGCCGGGCATGCTTTCCCTGATAGTTCTCTGCTGCAACAAGGTTGATTACTCGGCGCTGCTGCTCGAGAGCCTCCTGGCCACCGAGTACCGGCCGCTCGAGTTCTGCCTGGTCGACAACGGCTCGACCGACGAGACGCCCCAGATGCTCGTCGAGTTCGCCGCGCGCGCCAAGGCCGCGGGCCACGGGGTGAAGGTGCTGACCTTCGCCGAGAACATCGGCGCGATCCGTGGGCGCAACGAGGCGATGCAGGTCGCCGACGGCCGCTGGTTCGCCTTCCTCGACAACGACACCATCGTCCGCGACCGCGACTGGGCCACGCGGCTGATCGCGCGGCTGGAGGCCGAGGACGACCTGGGCATCGTCTCGCCCAAGCTCGTCTTCCCCTGGGAGCCCTACGACATCGAGTTCTGCGGCATCGAGATCACCGAGGGCGGCCGCCCGGTCTACGTCAACCGCGGCGCCCCCATCGACCACCCGGCCTGCAACGTCTACCGCGACTACCCCTGCCTGATCTCGGCCTGCATCGTCTTCCGCCGCCGGCTGTACGACGAGCTGGGCGGCCTCGACGAGGTCTACAGCCCCGTCCAGTTCGAAGACCTCGACTTCTGCTACCGCGCCCGCGCCGCCGGCTGGCGCTGCGCGGTCGACCCCAGCGTCGAGATGTACCACTGGGAACACACCACCACCGCCGGCACCTCGACCATCCCCTTCGAGCTGGTCACCCTGCGCAACGGCCGCACCTTCAAGAAGCGCTGGGACGCCGAACTCGCCGCCGACGCCATCCTCCCCAACGAAGCCGCCCAATGGCTCCAAATCCAGCGCTACAACTACGGCGAAGTCCCCAACCCGCCGTTCCGGCGGTAGACGCGACGCTGGTCGCCCGCTAGTCTGCCGCGTTGTCCTCGCCGGCGACGAAGACCATGCCCGCGACGGCCGGGTCGAAGTCGGCGGCGAGAGTGGTCGCCTGGTATTGGCTGTGGCCGTAGAGGGCGCCGGTGAGGTTGGCGCCGGTCAGCACGGCGCCGGAGAGGTCGGCCCCGCACAGGTCGGCGCAGCGGAGATCGGCATTGGTCAGGTCGGCGGCGATCAGGTCGGCATCGACGAGGAACGCGCGTCGGAGGGTGCTCGACGTCAGGTCGGCACGCGTCAGGTCAGCGGCCGACAGGTCGCCGTCGCGCAGGTCGGCCTGACCCAGCCGCGCCTGGCCCAGTTCGGACTCCCGCATGGACACGCCTGCCAGCACGGCAGCGGTCAGGTCCGCGCGGCGGACGTCCACCAGGTCGAGGCAGGCACCGGCCAGATTCCAGCCAGCGAGCGACGCGCCAAACAAGGTGAAGCCGGCCTCAAGCTTGTCGACCCAGTGGTTCCGGTTCACCAGGTAGCATGCCTGCTGGGGCTCGGCGTCGAGCCGCGTCGCGTCGTCGACACGCACCCCGCGCCAGCTCGCGCCCAGCAGCTGCGCGCCGCGCAGATCGGCGACACTGAGGTCCGCGTTGTCCAGCGTCGCCCGCCGCAGGTCAGCCTCACGAAGGTCGGCGCCCGCCAGCTTGATGTACCGCAAGCAAGCGTCGGCCAGGTCCGCGCCGCGCAGATCGGCCCCTTCGCCGCCCTGGGCGATCTGCCAGACGCGGCGCCACTTCGGCTCGAGCACCGTCGACTCGTCCAGCGCGACCTCGCGCCAATCCACCTGCCGCAGGTCGGCGGCCTCCAGGTTGTACCCGCGCAGATCCGCCCCCGTCAGCCGCGCACCGCGCAGGTCGACCCCACGCAGGTCCTTGGTCTCGTGCGTGCCGTTGACCAAGGCCCAGACCAGCCGCGCCTTGTCCGCCAGCGTCGTCGTCTCGTCCACGATCGCCGTGCGCCAGTCAACCCACTCCGTATCGGCCGCGGTCAGGTCCGCGCCACGCACGTCCGCGCGGTCCAGGATCGCCCCGCTCAGCCGGGTGATACTCAGGTCCGCCTCGCGCAGATCGCAACCGGTCAGGACCGCAGCGCGCAGGTTGCTTCCGCGTAGGCTCGCCCGCTGAAGGTTCGCCATCTCCAGGAAGGTGTCGGTCAGGTTTCGGTGGCTCAGGTCGATGCCCGCGGCCTCGGCGTGGCTGAGGAGGACGAAGGACAACCCGTACCGGGGCAGCCTGACCCCGCTCAGGCGCGAGCCGCGCATGTCCGTCCCGCGAAGGTCAACACGCGACAGATCCAGGCCGGACAGGTCTAGCCCTGCCAGCCGCTCCTTACGAGCTAAGACATCCTCCAAGGTCAGTGCCATCTGGCCTACTCCTGCCCGGGGCCGCGCCGCGCCGCGCCGCTCTGACTGGCCACACGGTCGGCAACGTATACTACAGCATAAATACCGTAAGCCTTTTCATTGAACCTTGCAACAACGCAGTGCAACTGCAGCAACCGACCAGATTCAGACCGGTTGTTGGCCGGACTCGGATAACCCGCTCCCGGGCGCGCAGACGCACGGCAGTGCGCAGCCGAACACGGGGCTGGGCACTCGTGGCGCGGCTCAGCGCAGGCGGTAGGGGACTTCGAGGCCGTGGTTGGCCATCAAGGCGGGGTCGCCCAGGAGCTCGGCGCTGGGGCCGTCGGCGACGATCCGGCCGGCACTGAGCAGCAGCGTGCGCGCGCAGAGGTCGAGCACGGCCTCCAGGTCGTGGGTGGCGACGAGGAGCGTCGTGCCGTTGAGGCTGGCAAGCAGCTCGAGCAGGTCGCGGCGGCCGCGGGGGTCGAGATTGGCGGTCGGCTCGTCGAGGACCAAGGTCTCGCAGCCCATCGCCAGCACTGTCGCCAGCGCCGCCCGCCGCCGCTGGCCCAGGCTGAGGTGCTGCGGGAGCTTGCCGCCCACGCCCTCCAGCCCGACCGCCGCGAGCGACGCGTCGACGCGCGCCTGCGCCTCCTCGCGGCTGAGACCGAGGTTGAGCGGCCCGAAGGCGACGTCCTCGGCGACCGTCGGCATGAACAGCTGGTCGTCGGGGTCCTGGAACAGCAGGCCCACCCGCCGGCGCACCTCACGCGGCTGGCGGTCGGGGTTAAGCCCGCCCACGCGCACCCGCCCGCGCCCCGGCAGCAGCCCCACCGCGTGCAGCAGCAGCGTCGACTTGCCCGCGCCGTTCGGCCC
>DHNJ01000313.1:6471-6795 GCA_002409445.1 Armatimonadetes bacterium UBA5419
CCCGCGCCGTTCGGCCCGACCAGCGCCACGCGCTCGCCCTCCTCCAGCCGCAGATCGACGCCGCACAGCGCCTCGGTGCCGTCTGGATAGGTGTAGGCCAGACCCTCGATGACTAGCGGACCCATACCGCTGCTCCCAGGGCCGCGACCCACAGCGCCAAGCCCAACCACCCCACCGCGCCCACCGCCGGCTCCGCCTGCAGCACCGGCAGCGTGCCGTCGTAACCCCGCGCGAGCATCGCCTGGTGGACCCGCTCGCCCCGCTCCAGCCCGCGCACCGCCAGCGCCCCCGTCAGCCGCCCCAGCGGCCGCGCCAACCGCAGGT
>DHNJ01000248.1:0-6468 GCA_002409445.1 Armatimonadetes bacterium UBA5419
CCCTACGAGCCCCCGCCCGCCGCCCCTACGAGTCCCCGCACGCCGAGTTCGTGCCGCTGCGCGCTGAGGAGCGGTTGATGGCGTGCCACAAGTATCCGACGGGGGAACCCTGCTGGCTTTTGGCCGCCAGCTAGCCAGTTCGGGCAGTAGCGCCCAGCCCGCGCTGCTACCCGCCGTCGCTCGGCGCCGCCAGAACCAGCATCTCCCACCCGCCCAGTTCCACCGGCGCCACCAGGTCGATCGGTGTGAGTTCGCCGCTGACCAGGTCGCAGCGTTGCCAGCCCGTCTGGGGCAGACCAGCGCCCAGCTCGACCGCGCAGCGGACCGTTTCGACCGGCGCCACGGCCTCGGCGAACAGCTGTAGCCAGTGCCAGCCGTCTTTCGTCAGCAGCCGCGCGCGGACGCTCGGGGTCCGCGGGCTGAGGCGCACCGGCGGCGGCGCGAGGGCGTCCAACTGGGCGACGAGGTCGCCGGCCGGGTCGAGCAGGCGCGCGCCCAGCGGGTTGGCGGCGAGCCAGGCCTCGGTCGTCGGCGTCAGCGGCGCGCCGCCCAGGACCACCGCGGGGTAGGTGTGGTTGCCGAGGGTCAGGCCGGCGGCGCTGACCTGGCCGCGTTCGACCAGCAGCCGCTCATCGAGGTAGTGGAAGTCGCGCTGGGCCTCGTACAGCGGGCGGACGAGCGCGTCCGGGGCGTCGGTCGTGGTCGTGATGACCGCCAGGTCGCAGGCCGGCCGGCTATCGGTGTTGAGCCAGCTGAGGCGCCGCACGGTGTCGGCATAGGCCTGGTAGCGCGGCCACCAGGCCGCGTTCGGCCCGACGTCGGGCGGCCGCTCGTCGCGCCGCGGCCCGCGCATCGAGTAGTAGAAGGCGTGCGGCAACAGCCAGTTCTGCCCGCGCACCAGGCACCAGTAGGCCAGCCAGTACGTCTCCGCCTCGGTCAGCTCGTGCCCGTAGGCGCCGTACAGTTCGTTCGAGTTGCGCCGGCGATCGAGGTGGTAGGCGGCGCTCGCGGCGACCTTGGCCATCGTCGAGTGGCCGCCGACCAGCGCGCTCTCGTTCGGTGTCACGTACCGCCACACCAAGTCCTGGCCCGGCACGCCGAACCAGCGCAACGGCCCCGCCTCGGTCGATTCGGCGGGGTGGCCCATCAGCGCCACGCCGTGCGCCGCGCACCACTCGCCCAGGCGGCGGTAGTAGGTCTCGGCCAGCAGCTCGTCGAGCGCCGCGCGCCAGAGCCGCCCGCCCGCCGGCGACTCGCCAGCGCCGAGCAGCGCGAACAGGTCGTCGCCCGCCGCCGGGCCCCAGCGCGCGACGATCCGCCGGTAGGCCGCCGCGCTGCCCTCGGCCAGTCCCCGCGCGGGCCCGCGGCCGAGCAGCGACGGCTCATCGGTGAAGATGCCGACGACGGTCGAGCCAAAGTGCGCGCCGAACAGCCGCGCGAAATCGTCGTAGACCAGCTCGACGTAGCAGTCGACCGCGGCCGGGTTCAGCAGGTCGGCGGCCAGCGGCGCCGACTCGCGGCGCTGCGGGCTCTCCTCGTCGGTCCAGTGCAGCCCGCGGATCACCCCGCCCGAGGGCCGGTCGTACAGCGCGACCCGCTCGCCGTCGACCTCGCGGACCTCGATCAGCTCCCAGCCCGGCTCGAGTTGTGGCTCCGCGCCGGCCGCCAAGCGCTGCAGCGCCAGCCCGCGCGCGGCGAACGACGGGTCGCGCTCGACGACCTGGCCGGCCGACGAGCCGGACGGGTACATCCCCTCGTCGTACAAGATGACGAACATGTCGCGCCGCGCCGCCTCCTCGATGGCAACAGCCATCGCCGCGTAGAGCTTGGGCGACCGCCAGCCGGTATCGAGCGGCAGGCCGAGGCGCGGGTGGATGCAGAAACCGTACACCCCGTGCGCCTCGAAGTCGGCGATCTGGGCGCGGATCTGGTCGTGGTCGAGCGCATCGTTCCAGAACCAGAACGGCATCGGCGCGAACTCGCGCGGCGGATCGGCCCAATCGGCCCGCGGATCGGCGCACGCCAGGGCGAGGAGCAGATAGCAAGCGGTCACAAGCGGTTCCTCCCCCGCGCTTCGCACAGCCCCGCCCAACTCCTGCCGCCCTAACTGGGACCGCCGACACGGATGTCCGCACGGCCACCGCCGCCGACTGGCCAGCATCGGTAGGCTAGACCCGGCCGATGGCGAGACTAACGGCTTCGGCGACGCTGGCTGGGCTCGGTCTCGTCGCGGGCTAGCAGCCCGCGCCACATAGGCTAGTTTGCCCGCCACATCCCTGCCTCCGCCCGCCAGCAAGGGCTTGCAGTCCTGGCGCGGACTCGCTAGACTACGGGCTGCGACAGCCCGGCCCACGCCTCGCGGGCCGGCACCTAGCCCAGGAGGCTAGCGATGGACCAAGACAAGAACGCACCGACCGCCGTCCCCACCACCGAACGCCAGCCGGCCCCCCGCCGCCCCTATGAGCCGCCGCACGCCGAGTTCGTGCCCCTGCGCGTCGAGGAGCGGCTGATGGCGTGTCTGAAGACTCCCCTCGACAGACACTGCGCGTCTGACGTGTTGCTCATGAGCTAGTTTCCCGTAGCCGGCCACTCGCTTCCGGCCCAGCACGCTGGGCTCGGGCGCGGCGCGGCGGCCGAGCTCGCCCTAGCGCCCTGCCCCCGCGCGCGTTACGCTTAGGGGTAGAGCGCCACGCGGGTGTGGCGTGGGAGTGTGTGATGAGCAAGTACAAGGTTGAGCGCGTGGACGTCTGGGTGTCGGGGTTGCGGGACCGCTCGGGGGCGCTGGCCAAGGCGTTCGCGACGCTGAGCGATGCCGGCGCGGACCTCGAGTTCGTGATCGCCCGCCGCACGCCGACGCTACCGGGTGGCGGGGTCGTCTTCTTCACGCCGATCGTCGGCGAGCAGCAGGAGACCGCCGCGCGCGCGCTGGGCGCCGACGTGGTCGACAGCGTCCAGACGCTGCGGGTCGAGGGCGAGAACGCCGCGGGCCAGGGCGCGAAGGTCGCCGGCGCGCTGGCGGCCGCCGAGATCAACATGCACGGCTTCTCGGCCGCGGTCATCGGCGACCGCTTCGTCGCCTACATCGGCTTCGACAGCGAGGCCGACGCGTCCAAGGCCGAGGCGGTCCTCGCCGCCCTCTAGCGCCCGGCCAGGGCCAGCACCTTGGCCATGATCCGCTCCTCGTGGCCCGGCACCGAGAGCACATCGCACTCGCTGCCCAGGATGAACGGATGGCCCGTGGCGGCCATGCGCGCGGTCAGTTCCTCGCTGGCCGCGCGTACGCCGTCGGTGGTGATCGCCGCGTCCGAGTAGAACGACTTCGACGGTAGGTTGCCGAACAGGACCACCGACTTCGGGATCCATTCCGTCACCGTCGGCAGGTCCACGGGGCTGCCCAGGCTGAGGATGACCGGCTCGAGCGTGGCGAACGCGCGCAGCAGCGTCTCGTTCAGTTCGCCGCAGTCGTGCAGGATGAAGTCGGCGCCGCCGTCGACGATCGCCGCGCGCACGCGCCGCAGGTTGTCCATCACCGCGCGGTCGAGCAGTTCCGGCACGTCCTCCAACTGCTTGGGCGAGAGGAACTGCACGCTGGCCGCCGGCTCACAGACGATCACCGCCCGCGCCCCCGCGGCGACTTGCAGCGCCGCCGAGCGCTCGACCAGCCCGACCGCCAGGCTGAGCGCCGCGGCCAAGGCCTGTGCGTCCGGGTCCTCCGGGTCGTAGGCCAGCAGGTAGGTCGCGGTGATCGGGTCGGCCAGCAGCTTGGTCGCCAGCGAATAGGGCCCGATAACCATGCCCACGGGCACCTTCTCCGAGTTGGCCGCGACATGCCGCAGCGCGTCGAGCGAGGCGGTCAGCCGCGGCGTCAGCGCGCCGTCGAGGATGCCCGGTAGCGCGGCGAGCTCGGCCGCGCCGGGTCCGCTGGTGAAGTGGTAGGCGTCGATCTGTTCGGCGGGTACGCCGAGGCCGCTCAGCAGCCACTCCTTCTCCAGCCGCAGGTCCATCAGCGGGAAGGCCAGCGGCGTGCCGAACCGCTCGGCGGTGGCGATGATCACCGCACCCAGAGCCGCGCCATCGCGGGCAATGGCCTCGGGGTCCTCCTGCTCGTGCAGCACGAGGTCGGCGGCGATCGGCATGCGCAGGCCGCTGGCGGCCAGGTCCAGGTAGAAGTTGCGGTCCATCGGGCGACGCTCCTCTGGCCACCAGGCGTGCGCGAACCGCACGACCGAGCGGCCGCGTTTGCTCCATGGTGGGGCGAATCAGCGCGGTGCGTAGGCCGCGGCAGATAGGCCGCCGCGGGTGCGCCGCGGTGATGCGGTTACGCGCTGACCAGGGCCTTGAGCATGTCGACGCAGCTACCGGCGTCCGGCGAGTAGCCATCGGCGCCGATCTCGTCGGCGTAGGCCTGGGTCACGGGGGCGCCGCCGATGATGACCTTGACCTGGTCCTTCATCCCGGCTTCCTTCAGCGCCTCAATGGTCCGCGCGATGTTCGGCATCGTCGTCGTCAGCAGCGCGGAGAGCGCCACGACGGTCGCGCCCTGCTCAACACAGGCCTCGATGAACTTCTCGGGCGCGACGTCGACGCCCAGGTCGTGGACCCGGAAGCCCGCGCCCTCGAGCATCATCGCCACGAGGTTCTTGCCGATGTCGTGCAGGTCGCCCTGGACCGTGCCGATGGCCACGGTCGCCAGGGTCGGCACGTCGCCCTCCTTCAGGTGCGGCTTGACCAGCGCCATCGCGCCCTTCATCGCGCGCGCGGCGATGAGCACCTCGGGGACGTAGAACTCGTTGTTGCGGAACCGATCGCCGACGACCAGCATGCCCGGGATCAAGCCCTCATTGACGATGTCACCCGGCGCCACGCCGGCGTCCAGCATCTCCTGGGTCAACTGCGTCGCCACAGGCAGCTTGCCGTTGATCACCGCCTCTTGCAAACCCACGAAGTCAGCCATGCGCAACCTCCAACAGGCCGGATGATAGGCAGACCCCCGCCCGGGGGGAAGGCCTCGCACCGTCTTGCGCACAAAAGTACCACACCACGCACTAAAGTCCTTCCCAGCTCTCAGCTTTGGGCGCAACCCGGAGCTGAGAGCCAGCTTGACGGCGGCGAGGCGGACTCGTATACTGCCAAGCAGACCTCGACCGGGCGTGTAGCTCAGCGGGAGAGCGCTTGACTCACATTCAAGAGGTCGGTGGTTCGAAACCACCCACGCCCATCGCTCCGTCGCGCCGCCCGCAGGCTTGTTGCCCTGGGCGGCGTGGTGTTTGGGACCCTCCGCTTGCCCGTGGTCGTCGAAGCGGGTAGGATGCGCAGCCGACGCGGGCGCCCCGGGGCCCCGTGGGCTGGGTCATTGCAGGGACAGTTTGGTAAGGACGGGCGATGCGGGCCGAAATCTTGTGCGTAGGCACCGAGCTGTTGCTCGGCAACATCGTCAACACTAACGCCGCCCTTATCGCCCGCAGCCTAGCGATCTGGGGCATCGACTGCTACCACCACTCGACCGTGGGCGACAACCTCGACCGCGCGATCGCCGGCCTGCGGGTCGCGCTGGAGCGTGCCGACGCGGTGATCGTCACCGGTGGCATTGGCCCCACCCCCGACGACTGCACGCGCGAGGCGCTGGCCCAGGTCCTCGGCGTCGAGCTGACCATCCCGCCCGACTGCCTGGCCACCCTCGAAGCGCGTTACGCCAGCTGGGGCCGGACCCCGAGCGGCAGCAGCTTCAAGCAAGCCAGCCTGCCGGTCGGCAGCGTGCCGATCGCCAATCCCACCGGCTCGGCCGTTGGCGTGCTCGCCGCGCCGGCCGACGGGCCGTACGCGGGGCGCGTGGTCTACCTGCTGCCCGGCGTGCCCTCCGAGATGGAGCGCATGCTCGCCGAGAGCGTGATCCCCGACCTGCGCGCGCGCTTCGGGCTGACCAGCGGGCTGTTCCAGCGCGTGCTGCACGTGCGCGGGCTAGGCGAGAGCGTGCTGGCGGACCTGCTCGACGACCTACTCGTGGGCAGCGCCAACCCGACCGTGGCGACCTATGTCAAGAACGCCGAAGTCGAGGTCCGCCTGACCTGCCGGGCGGACGACCAGGACGCGGCCGAGGCGCTTTTCGGCCCGACCCAGGCGGACATTGTCAACCGTCTCGGCCCGGTCGTCTATGGCATTGACGACGAGACTTACGAACGGCAACTCGGCCGCCTGCTCAGCGCACGCCAAGCCACGCTGGTGACCGCCGAGAGCTGTACCGGCGGTCAGGTGGGCGATCGGATCACCGCGGTGCCGGGCAGTTCGGCCTGGTATTTGGGCGGCGTGGTAGCCTATGCGAACCGGCTCAAGGAGTCGCTGCTGGGTGTTGATCCCGCGCTGTTGGCCGCGGAGGGCGCGGTCAGTGCGCCGGTCGCCGCGGCGATGGCCGAGGGCGCGTTGGACCGGCTGGGCGGCGACTATGCGCTGGCGGTGACCGGCATCGCCGGC
>DHNJ01000248.1:6721-10568 GCA_002409445.1 Armatimonadetes bacterium UBA5419
GACGGCGCTGACGGCCCTCGAGATGGCTTGTCAGCGGCTGGCCAATGAAGCGGCGAGCCCCTTGGGCGAGCCCCAGGAGATGGGAACGAGATCGTGAGAGCTTTCCTAGCCGTGGTACCGCCTCGGGCGGTTCGTGATGCAATCGAGGCGGTGCGTGACCCGCTGCGCGAGTATGCGCCGGGTGGGCGCTGGTCGCACCCTTCGCTCTGGCACCTGACCGTTAAGTTCCTCGGCGAGGTCGAGGACGAGTTGGTCCCCGCGGTCGCCGCGCTGGCGACCGACCTGGCCAAGGAGATCGAAGGCTTCCGGCTGGGGTTGGGCGGCTTCGGCGTGTTCCCCAACCTCGAGCGGCCGCGCAGCCTGTGGGTGGGCAGCACGCAGGGCGGCGCCGCCTTCGAGGCGCTCGCGGCCTCGCTCGACGGTGGGTTGGACGCCTTTGGCTTCGAGCCGGAGGAAGAGCCGATCAAAGCCCACCTGACGATCGCGCGCTTCCGCGACAACTACGAGTTTGGCGAGCTCGCCGCGCACCTTGGCCCGGGCGAGGAGATTGCCAACTTCGCGGTCAAGGAAGTGCTGCTCATGCGCAGCGTCCTTCGCCCGCGCGGGCCGGACTACAGCATCATCGAGACCCTCCCGCTGCACATTCCCGAAGGCTCGGACTTGCTCGCCGACGAACCAGCCGAGCCCGAGCCCGAGCCCAGCCCGGAAAGTGACCAGCCCATCGACTCGGGCTACGAGGCGCCCGCCTAGCTCGTGGCCATCCTCGTTACCGGGGCGACCGGCTTCGTCGGCTGGCATGTGGCGCGGCTGCTGGCCGCCGCCGGCACGCCGCCGCGCTGCCTCGTGCGGCCGGGGACCGACCCGGCCCGCCTCACCCCGCTCGGCGTCGAGATCGTCCGCGGCGACCTGCGCGACGCGGCCTCCCTGCGGGCCGCGGCCGCCGGCTGCCACACGGTCTACCACGTCGCCGCCGACTACCGCCTCTGGACCCGCGACCCCCAAGAGATGTACGACAGCAACGTCGAGGGCACCAGCCTCCTGCTCGACGCCGCGGCCGACGCCCAGCGCATCGTCTACACCTCGACCGTCGGCTGCCTGGGCCACCCGCCCGACGGCTCGTCCGGCGACGAGAACACGCCGACCAGCCTCGATGAGCTAACCGGGCACTACAAGAAGAGCAAGTACCTCGCCGAGCAGGTCGCCCTGCGGCGCGCCGCCGCCGGCCAGCCGATCGTCATCGTCAACCCGAGCACCCCCGTCGGCGAGGGCGACCACAAGCCGACACGCACGGGCCAGATCATCGTCGACTTCCTGCGCGGCAAGATGCCCGGCTTCGTCGACACCGGCCTCAACTGGGTCGATGTCCACGACGTCGCCGCCGGCCACCTGCTCGCCGCCGAACGCGGGAAGGTTGGCGAACGGTACATCCTGGGCGGCGAGAACCTCAGCCTCGAGGCTGTCCTGCACCTGCTCGCCGACATCTCCGGCCGGCCCCGCCCGCGCTTCCGCGTGCCGCTGGCCGTCGCCTTCGCCGCCGCCCGCGCCAACGAGTTCTACAACGTCACCCTCCGCCGCCGCCCGCCGACCATCTCCGTCGAGAGCGTCCGCCTCGCCGCCGAATTGATGTACTTCACCCCCGCCAAAGCCATCCGCGACCTCGGCCTCCCCCAAACCCCCATCCGCGACGCCTTAACCCGCGCCGTCGAGTGGTACTACGCGCATGGGTATGCGCGGCGGTAGAGGTAGCGCCGGCGGATGGCCGGCATTGATGTTGCGCTGCAGACCCGTTGTGCCTGCCGCACCCCGTGCCGCCCAGATCCAACCCATGTGGCGTGGGCCGATAGCCCGCGACCTTAGACTCGGCCGTAGCGTAGCGGAGGCCGAAGCAGAATTGAGCTGCTGACGAAGCTTGCGGACAGGAGTGTCCGCGGTCCCGGGCGGGGTGGCCGCCGTCCAAAGCCGCTTATCATTTGACATAATGCCGATCGCTTGTCCGGACGGCTCGTTGGCAGTGGCGGCCCCAAGAGGAGCGCCGGCCCTTGGCCGGCGGGTTGTGGGCGCTTCGCCCACAACGCTGGGCGCAAGCCCAGTCGGAGCGTGGGAACCCAGCCCACCGCCGCCGGTGAAGGGCCCGCAGGTGTAGCGCCGGCGGACGGCCGGCATTCGCCGCTATCTTGCTTCGGCCTGCGCTGCGCTGCGGCCGAGCCTAATGATGCGGACAAGAATGTCCGCGGTCCCAGTTAGGGCGGTCCGCGGCGCCGCGGGTCCCGGGTGCGACGGTTGGCTGTGCAGGCAGGTTTGCTACGGACCGGAGTGTCCGCGGTCGCGGGCGGGGTTGCGCGGCGGCCAAATTGTACCGCCGCCGCTCCGGCGGCAGAGACCCGACACTCCCAGCATCAATGCCGTCGAGGCGCCGGCGGTCCCTTGGGGCCATCGCTGTTCAACGACCAGCTAGCCCACCCCGCAGGATCCCCCACCCCCGCCGCGAAAGAGCCCGTGGGAGCCGTCATGCCACCGCGTCCGCGTCCGGGGGTGCCGCGCCTTGGCGCGTTGCCCGACTACCAGTGCTACTCCTGCCACAGCTGCGACGACTGCTGCCGCGGGAACCTCAGCGTGCCGGTCACGCCGGAGGAGGCGGAGGCCATACGGGCGCAGGGCTGGGCGGAGGAGCCGGGGTTCGTCGGGCGCGACCTGTTCATCGAGCACCAGGGCGGCCTCTATCTGGCCCAGGATGGCGCGACCGGGTGCATCTTCCTTGACCCCGCCGGCGGCTGCCGCATTCATGCGCGCTTCGGGCTGGAGGCCAAGCCGCTGGCCTGCCGCCTGTACCCGCACGTCTTCGTCCCCGTCGGCCGCGAGGCGCGCGTCGACCTGCACTTCGACTGCTCCAGCGTCGCGGCCAACCTCGGTCGCCCGCTCGCCGCACAGGGCGACGACCTGCGTGCCATCCTGCCCGAGGTCATCACCACGGAGCGCTTCGCGCCCGTCCCGCTGCGGCCCGGCATCGAGTGGACGCAGATGCGCCTGGACCGGCTGACCGCCGCCTTCGAGGCCATCCTCACCGCCCCCGACCTCGAGCTGACCCGCCGCCTGGCTGGACTGGTCAACCTGACCCACGTGCTGAACAACCCCGGCCTGGCCGGCCTGCGCCCCGACGAGACCGACACGCTGCTGACCGCGGCGACCGCCCGCATTCTCGAGGCGCTCGCCGCCGACCCGCTGCACCGCCGCCGCCTGCCGGCCGGACTGCGCCTCATGTTCCGCCAGCACCTGGGCCTCTACGGCCGCCAGGACCGCCTCGTCGCCGGCCCTGGCTGGGCCCAGCGCGTGCCGCACGTCCTTCGCCTGCTCAGTGGCCACGCCCGCGTGCCGCGCCTGCGCCCCGACTGGCCCGACGTGCGCTTCCGCGAGCTCGAAGGCAACTGGGGCCCGCTGCCGGCGGAGGTCGAGGCCGTCTTCGAGCGGTACTACCGGGTCAAGGTGCAGGCGCAGAGCTTCTGCGGGCAGTCCTTCCACGGCGCCGACTACCTCTCCGGCGCGCTGGCGTTGTGGCTGACCTACCCCATCATCTGCTGGCTGGCGCGGCTCTATGCGCTGGCCGAGGGGCGGCGGGAGCTGACGGTCGAGGACGCCCAGAGGGCGCTGCGCGTGGCCGACCACCGCCACGGCCGCACGCTCCAGCAGCGCCAGCCGGCCGACCTCAAACGCGCCGAGGCCCTCTGCGCCCGCGAGGTCCTGCGCGCGCTGATCATCACCTACGGCAGCTAGTCCGCGTCGCGCGGGCTGGCCGCGAGCACCTCCGCCCGCAGCCGCTCGCGCCAATGCTCCAGGCCGATCCGCCCCAGCG
>DHNJ01000207.1:0-760 GCA_002409445.1 Armatimonadetes bacterium UBA5419
TCAGGTTACCGTGGCCCGTCCAGTGCCGGCCGACCGCGGTTACCCCACCCCCCCAACCCACCACCGCCCCGCACCCTGGTCGGGGGCGGGGCGGTGGGTGGACTCTACGTCAGGCTCGGGGTTAGGGGTGCCGGGCGCGGTCGCCGTCGTTCTTGCAGAACCAGTCGCGGATGGCCTTGTTCTCCGTCGCGACGGCGCGCGGCATCGGGTAAACCGTCTGCTGCTGCATCAGCTTGGCATGGCCGTCGGCGAACATGTAGTTCGAACCCTCACCATGCCGCGTGGGCTGTACCCAGTCGCTGGTCTTGGTCGCCATGCCGTTGAACCACGGGTCCCAGCCCGGGTAGGCCACACGACCACCGTTGCCACACTCGCCGACCATGATGCACTGCGCGGGCGTATCGATGGCCGCCATCTTCAGCGGGCCCTTGATCGTGTTGCCTGTCGCCGGGTCCCAGCGTCCGAAGTACTGGCCCGCACCGGTCGACCAGTCGTAGTAACAGTACATCTGCATGCCGTAGTTACGTAGGTTCGAGCCAGTGGTGCTCTTCCATACGTCCTTCGACGGGCAGTGCCAGATGCCCTGCTGCTCACCCCGCGAGGTGTCGATGTTGCCGCCCTTGATGTACGGCTCGATCTTGGTCATCCAGTAGGCTTCCCAAGTCCAACCGAACGGACCCCAGAAGTCGACCCACGCGGGATAGCTCTCGTCGTAGTCCTGGGCATACTGCATCATCGCCAGGCCGATCTGCTTCAGGTT
>DHNJ01000207.1:943-10432 GCA_002409445.1 Armatimonadetes bacterium UBA5419
CGAGCCTTGGCGAAGACGGGGAACAGGATCGCAGCGAGGATCGCGATGATAGCGATCACGACCAGCAGTTCGATCAGCGTGAAGCCACGGCGGCTTGCGCTCTTGTGCATGACAGCTCCTCCTTTAGGATTAGGTAGACCGTGGTGGTATGGCACGCCCATAGGCTGGGCCAGCCACCTGTATAGAGTATGGTCAATCACGTGACGGAATGCAAGGGGGAATCGTTCCCTTTTTGGCCTGCATTTCTACAGACGCCGCTAGGTCGCTTGCGCCCCTCGCCGACGCCTCGTCCCATCCTCCTTCGACTCCTAGTCCACCAGCCGCCTGTTAGGCCGGTGTTAGCCCCGGACCAATACCGCGTCACCTTCCCCGCCCGCGCCCCCCGCGCCCGCGCGCAGCGCATTTGGCGGTGCATCGGTTATCATCGAAGCGTGAAGGTGAGGTTGGCATCGATGCACGAGTCCAATGGGGTTGTGGGCGGTGAGCGGCTGTTGCTGTCGGGTGACGAGGCCATCGCGCTGGGCGCGCTGCACGCCGGAGTCGGCCTGGCCACCGGCTACCCCGGCACCCCCTCGACCGAGATCCTCGAAACCCTCGACCGACTCGGCGGCCCCGCCCAGTGGGCGCCCAACGAAAAAGTCGCCTTCGAGGTCGGCCTCGGCGCGGCCTACGGCGGTGCCTCCGCGCTGGTGACGATGAAGCACGTCGGCGTCAATGTCGCTGCGGACCCGCTGTTCACCGCGACCTACACCGGTGTGCAGGGCGCCTTTGTCCTCGTCTCCGCCGACGACCCCGGCCTGGCCAGCAGCCAGAACGAGCAGGACAACCGCCGCTACGCCGTGGCCGCGGTCGTGCCGATGCTCGAACCGGCCGACAGCCAGGAGGCCTACGACTACACCCTGGCCGCCTTCGCCCTCAGCCGCCGCATCGGCCAGCCGGTCATGCTGCGGGTGACCACCCGCGTCTGCCATTCCAAGGGCGTCGTCCGCCCCGCCGGCCCCCAGCCGCCGCCGCCCGCGCCAAACTTCGTACGCAATATTCCCGCGCGCGTGATGGTCCCCGGCTACGCCCGCCCCGCCCACCGCCGCCTGCGCGCGACGATCGCCGAGCTGGCCGAGTGGGCCGAGACCACCGACCTCAACCGCATCGAGGGCCCGGCCCGCGCACCACTGGGCATCATCTGCGCGGGCATCAGCTATGCCCACGTGGTCGAGGCCGCGCCCGAGGCGGCAATCCTCAAACTGGGCCTCAGCTACCCGCTGCCCGAGCGGCTGATCCGCGAGTTCGTCGCCGCCCACGAGCGCATCGTCGTGATCGAGGAGGGCGACCCGTACCTCGCCGACGCGATCCGCGCCTGGGGCCTGAACGTCGAGGCCAAGGCCGAGATGTACCGCTTCGGCGAGCTGAGCGTCGCGCGTGTGCGACGCATCCTGGCCCGCGACGAGAGCCCCGAGCCGGCCCCCGCGCCGCAGAAGCCGCCCGCGCTGTGCGACGGCTGCCCGTATCGCCGCGTCTTCACCGTCCTCCGCGAGCTCGACTGCATCGTCTCGGGCGATATCGGCTGCTACACGCTCGGCGCGCTCGAGCCGTTCGCCGCGATGGACAGCCAGAGCTGCATGGGCGCCAGCCTCGGCGTCGGCGTCGGCCTGCGCCATGTCCTCCCGCCCGACCAGGCCAAGCGCGTGGTCAGCATCATCGGCGACAGCACCTTCGTCCACAGCGGGCTGACGGGGCTGGTCGAGATGTGCTACAACAAGCCGCCAGGCGGCCATGTGCTGATCATCCTGGACAACGGGACGACCGCGATGACCGGCCGCCAGGAGCACCCGGGCACCGGCCGGCTGCTGAACCACGAGCCGACCGCGAAGCTCGACATCGAGGCCCTCTGCCGCGCGATCGGCGTGGACGAGGTGACCACGATCGACGGGCACGGCGACCCCGACGGCTTCCGCGAGCTGGTCGCCGGCGCGCTGGGCGATGGGCGGCTGCACGTGATCATCAGCCAGCGGCCGTGTCTGCTGGCCGCGGCGCAGATCCGCGAGTACGAGAAGCTGGCGCAGCTGGGAGTCTGTGACAATGGCTGAGCGCGTATGGGGCGTGGTGGTCGCCGGCCTGGGCGGCCAGGGCGTGATCAAGACCAGCGACATCTTGGCCCAGGCGGCCTTTGACGGCGGCTGGGACGTGAAGAAGGCTGAGATCCACGGCATGAGCCAGCGCGGCGGCTCGGTCAGCAGCGACGTGCGCTTCGGCCCGCGTGTGCTCAGCCCGATGATCCCCGCTGGCGAGGCCGACTGCCTGCTGCTGGTCGATGTCGGCCAGCTGGCGGCCAACGCCGACCGCCCGCGGCCGGACGCGCCGATCATCACCCCCGAGCTGATCGACCCGAGCGCCCTGACCACCCGCCGCGCGCTGGGCGTGGCGCTGCTCGGTGTCCTGAGCCACCTGCTGCCCCTCGAGGTCGAGCTGTGGCAGCAGGCCATCCGCGACAACCTGGCCGAGCGGCTCTGGTCGGCGAACCTGGCGGCCTTCGACGTCGGCCGCAGCGTCGATGTACGGTCCTTGGGAGCGACAACGTGAGAACCAGCGGCGAGTTCCACCCGCTCAGCGCGCCTGACTACCTGCCCACCGAGCAGCTGCAGAGCCTCCAGCTCCAGCGCCTGCGCGAGGTGACCAACCTCGCCTATCGGCAGGTGCCGCTGTTCCGCCAGCGGATGGACGAACGCGGCCTGACGCCAGGTTGCCTGCGCGAACTGGCCGACCTGGCGCGGCTGCCCTTCTGCGCCAAGGTCGACCTGCGCGACACCTACCCCTTCGGCATGTTCGCCACGCCGATGAGCGAGATCGTCCGCCTGCACGCCAGCTCGGGGACGACCGGCAAGCCCATCGTCGTCGCCTACACCGAGTCCGACCTGCACATCTGGCAGGAGGCGATGGTCCGCTGCTTCGCCGCCTACGGGCTGACCTCGGGCGACATCATCCAGAACAGCTACGGCTACGGCCTGTTCACCGGCGGCCTGGGCGCGCACTACGGCGCGGAGGCGCTCGGCGCGACGGTCATCCCGACCTCGGGCGGCAACACCGAGCGGCAGATCATGGTCCTGCGCGACTTCGGCGTGACCGCGGTCTGCTGCACGCCGAGCTACTTCCTCCACCTCTGCGAGCGCGCCGCGGCCCTCGGCGTCGACATGCACGACCTGCCCCTGCGCGTCGGCGTGTTCGGCGCGGAGCCCTGGACCGAGGGCCTGCGCCGCGAGATCGAGGCCGCCTCGGGCATCACCGCCTACGACATCTACGGCCTCTCCGAGATCTGCGGCCCCGGCGTCGGCTTCGAGTGCTGGTACCAGGACGGCCTGCACCTGGTCGAGGACCACTTCTACCCCGAGATCATCGACCCGGACACCGGCGAGGTCCTACCCGACGGCGAGACCGGCGAGCTGGTCCTGACCACGCTGACCAAGCAAGCGATCCCGATGATCCGCTACCGCACCCACGACGTGACCAGCCTGTACGCGGAGCCGTGCGAGTGCGGGCGCACGCTGCGGCGGATGCACCGCGTCCGGCTGCGCACGGACGACATGCTGATCATCCGCGGCGTCAATGTCTTCCCCGGCCAAATCGAGTCCGCGCTGCTCTCGGTCGAGGGGACGCTGCCGCACTACCAGATCGTCCTGACGACCCAAGGCGGGCTCGACCGCATCGCCGTGCAGGTGGAGGTGACCAGCGCCTTCTTTGGCGACCGCCTCGGCGAGATGGTAACCTTGCAACGAAGGATTGCGCAGGCGCTCGACCACACGCTGGGCCTCAGTGTCGAGGTCAAGCTGGTGCAGCCGCAGACGCTCGCGCGCAGCGAAGGTAAGGCCAAGCGAGTGCTCGACCAGCGGGAGCGCAGCGAATGAAAATCTACCAACTTTCGGTCTTCCTCGAAAACCGGCCCGGCGCCCTGGTGGAGCCGATCCGCCTGCTCGCCGCCGCCGAGATCAATCTCGACGTGATCGTCCTCGTCGACAGCACCGAGTTCGGCATCCTGCGCCTGATCATCCGCGACTGGCGCTGCGCGCTCGACCTGCTGCAGTCGGCCGGCTGCGCGGTCAACGTCGTCGAGCTGGTCGCCGTCGGCGCGGTCGATGAACCCGGCGGCCTGGCGCGCGTGCTCGAGGCGATCGAGCCGGCGGGGGTCAATGTCGAGTACATGTTCGGCTTCGGCCGCGCCCAAGGCGGCGCGGCGGCGCTGATGCTGCGCTTCGACGACCCGGACCGCGCGTTGGCCGCGCTGGCCAACGCCCAGATCGACATCCTTTCGATCGACGACCTGTTGCCCCAGGAGGACTAAGCGTCCCCGGGCCGTGTGCACCGGAGGCCGATCCATGCTGTCGCTTGTCACCCTTGCCCTCTGTGGCCTGACCTTGGGCCAGCCCGCCGAGCCGGCGGCGCCCGAGCTGACCACCCGCGCCTACCGCGGCCTGCGCCCGACCGACCCCGCCGGCCGCGACGGCCTGGCCAACCCCGAACGCGGCCTGCGCAACGAGGTCATGCTCGGCTGGGGCCTCAACGGCGCCCCGCTGCGGCATATCGTCGGCGTCGGCGAGGCCACGCCCGAAGGCTGGCTGACCGAGATCGAGCACTACCGCGGCTGGGGCCTGACCATGGTCCAGTGGTACTACTACCTCGACCAGTGGATTGACCAGCCGATCAGCGCCGAGGGCCTGGCCCGCCTGCAGGCCGGCTTCGACCTGCTCCGCGCCCACGGCTACAAGGCCGTCCTGCGCTTCGCCTACCAGAAGCACATGACCGTGGCCGACGGCGCGGTGATCGAGGCCAACGAAGAGTGGTTGATGCACCACGTCGACCAGCTGGCGCCGTTGCTCGCGGCCAACGTCGATGTGATCGGCGTGCTGCAGGCCGGCTTCGTCGGCGCCTGGGGCGAATGGCACAGCTCGCCCAACGGGCACCACACCAACCACCCGTTCCTCTCGCGCCTGGTCACCCGCCTGCTCGAGGTCCTGCCCCCCGAGCGGCACATCCACGTGCGCGTGCCGAAGTACAAGCGCTGGGTCATGGAGAACCAGCCGGCCGGCTGGACCGGCCTACTGACCGCCGCGGGCGCCTACCAGAACACGGCCAGCGCGCGCATCGGCTACAAGAACGACGGCTTCATGGCCGGCCCGACCCATGGCGGTACCTGGCCCGAGGCGCCGCTCCAAGGCCAGCCGGGCAACCCCGAGTTCGACCAGGTGACCCTCGAGTCGCCCTGGCTGTTCAACGACGGCGAGCTGTTCTACGCCGACCAGGCCGGCCCGGTCGACGGGCTCGAAGCGCTGACCACCCTGCGCCTGCACCACTACACGACCCTCTCGCTGAGCCACAGCTACTCCGAGCGCGAGGGCGCGCCCTACACCGTCGACCGCTGGCTGAGCGAGCCGCTCGACCCCGAGCGCGTCACCGCGGCCAAGCTGCCGCACAGCCCCGAGTACTTCCGCGACATCTTCGGCGCGCCGGTCGAGCGGACGGTCTTCGAGTACCTGCGCGACCACCTGGGCTACCGCCTCGAGCTGACCAGCGCGACCTACCCGACGCGCGCCGCCCGCGGCCAGGCGCTGCCGGTCAGCATCGACCTGGTCAACCGCGGCTTCGCCACCCTGCACAACCCGCGTGAGGTGGTCTTCTGCCTGGTCGGGCCGGACAACCGCGTCTGGGAGTTCCCGGTCAGCGTCAGCCCGCGCGACTGGCAGCCGTACGCGCCGGGCGACCCCGAGTACACGCCGCTGACCCATACTGTCAGCACGACCCTCCAGCTGCCCGCCGACCTGCCCGCGGGCTGGTACCGGCTGGGCCTCTGGCTGCCCGACGGCAGCGGCCGGCTGCGCGCGCGGGCCGATTACGCGGTGCGCCTGGCCAACGGTGACACGTTCTGGTGGGTCGACGAGCCGCGCGCGCACGGCATCAACCTGTTTGCCGGACTAGCGGTGGAGTAGCCAATGGCGGAGCGAAATGGGAGCCGGTCGCGCTTGGTGGGGTTGCCGATCGTCGGTCAGCCCGGCAGCAACGCGGAGCCCAGCCTGCGCCAAGTGGGCCAGGCGCTGGGCGAGCTGCAGCTGCTCCAAGAGCTGAACCAGAACATCATCGCCCACCTGCCCAGCGGCATCGCTGTGCTCGACGCCGAAGCCAAGCTGATGTACATCAACGCGCCGTTCGGCCGCATGTGGGACCTCGACCCGAAGTCGCTCGGGCGGCCGATGTCCAGCGCGTTGGCCGGTACGCCGCTGGCGATCGTCGACTGGCCGGCCGAGGTGCGCCGGCTGTTTGAGAGCGAGGAGGCGCTGCCAGGCCAGCTGATCGAAACGGGCCGCTTCGAGAGCCGGCGCGTGCTGCGCTACGGGCTGTTCATCCTGCCCGAGACCGACTTCGAGCTACCCCGCCGGCTGGTCGCCGACGAGTTCTGCCTCGGCTTCCTCAGCCAGCACGAATGCGTCGGCGACTGCGAGAAGTGCTGCGCCCACACCGCCAGCTGGAGCGGCCGCCACGCGCTGCTGCTGGTCGAGGACATCACCGAGCAGCGGCTCTTCGAGGAGCAACTGACCCAGAGCGAGAAGCTCGCCGCGCTGGGCCAGCTGTCGGCCGGCGTGGCCCACGAGATCCGCAACCCGCTCTCGGCGATCACCAACGCCGCGTTCTACATCGCCGAGGTCCTCTCGGACGAGGAGCCGGACATCTCCGACCTGCAGGACTACGTCTCGCTGATCAACCGCAACGTCGAACGCGCCCAGCGCATCGTCAACGGCATCCTCAACTTCGCCCGCCCCTCCGGCGCCGAACGCGCCGCCGCCGACCTGGCCGAGCTGGCCGCCGAGACCCTGGTCATCCTCGACAAGACCCTGGTCGGCCAGGGCATCGAGCTGCAGACCGAACTGCGTGTGGGCACGATGGTGCGCTGCCGGCCGGAGACGGTCAAGCAGGCGCTGTTGAACCTCTTCGTCAACGCCGCCCAAGCCATGCCCGACGGCGGCCGCCTAACCGTCGCCACCGCCGGCGAACAGACCGACTACCCCTCGCTCCTGGTCACCGACACCGGCCCCGGCATCGCCCCCGAAGACCTCAACCGCGTCTTCAACCCCTTCTTCACCACCAAGCCCCCCGGCGAAGGCACCGGCCTCGGCCTCGGCATCGCCCGCAGCGGCCTCGAAGCCGACGGCGGCTTGCTCGAAGTCGAATCCGAACTCGGCGTCGGCACCACCTTCCGCGTCAGTCTCCCGGCGGTGGGGGCGCAAGGTGCGGGGGCCTAACCCAGCGGCTCTTCCTTCGCCGCCGCGCGCGCGTCGAGGCTGAGGGGGCCGGCGCCGCGGGCGGCGATGAAGAGGGCGGCGCCGAAGAGCGCGAAGTTCTTGATGAAGCTGATGTACTGGCTGCCCTGCTGGTCGGCGGGGAAGGCCCACCAGTTGTGCATCATCAGCGTCACGGGCAGCAGGAAGCCGCAGATCATCAGCGCCCCGAGTCGGGTCTGCCAGCCGAGGATGATCAGGATCGAGCCTAGGCCGGCCAGCAGCCCGCCAAAAGGTACCGCCACCTCCGCCAGCGGCAGGCCCTTGTCGGCGACCATCTGCACCGTCTCCCCGCCCAAGTGCTTGGGCGCCGAGGAGATGAAGATGAACGTGAATAGTAGGCGGCCGATGACCTCACCAACGTCGAGCAGCGGCTGCAGCTTAGCCCACAAGCGATCCAGTACCACGTACGTCCTCCGTCACGCCGGTGGCCACGTGCCACCGGTCCACCAGGTTAGCATGATGCGTGGAGAGGACCTTGTAACGGGCGGGGCTACTCGTCGCTGGGCGGGTCGGGCTCGGCGTCGGTTTCCGGGGCGGTGGCGGCGCGGCGTTCACCCGGGCCGAGGGGTCCGCCGGCGAGGACCTCGCGCGGGCGGCTGCCGCGCGGCGGGCCGACGATGCCCATCGCGTGCATCTGGTCCATGATCCGCCCGGCGCGGTTGTAGCCGATGCCGAAGGTGCGCTGCAGGCGGCTGGTGCTGGCCTCGTCTTCGCCGCGGACAAATTGGACGCACTGCCAGAACAGCTCGTCCACCTCCGCGTCATCGGCCCCACCCGCGCCCTCCGCGCTACCGTCGTCAAGCGCCACGGGCTGGATGATGCTGTCGGCGTAGCGGACGATGAGCGACTTGGGCAGCTTCTGCAGCCAGTCGACCAGCCGGTGGACCTGCGCCTCGCCAACGAACGCGCCCTGCAGCCGCTCGGGCTTGCCGCCGGTCTCCTCGCTAGCGAAGAGCATGTCGCCGCGGCCGATCAGCCGCTCGGCGCCCTTGTCGTCGAGGATGACGCGGCTGTCGACCAGCTGGGGCACGCGGAAGGCCAGGCGCGTGGGAATGTTGGCCTTGATCTGGCCGGTCACGACGTTGACCGCCGGCCGCTGGGTGGCCAGGACCAGGTGGATGCCCACGGCGCGCGCCAGCTGAGCCAGGCGGACGATGCTCGGCTCGACCTCGGCGCGGCCAGTCATCATCAGCTCGGCCAGCTCGTCGATGACGATCACCAGGTACGGCATGCGCTCGTCTTCAGGCACCTTCTGGTTGTAGGAGATAATGTTGCGCACGCCGAGCTCGGACAGCCGGTCGTACCGCGCGTACATCTCGGTCACCGCGCCGCGCAGCAGGTCGGCCGCCTCCTCGGGGTCGACGACGACCGGGCGGTCGAGGTGCGGGATGCCGTCGTACAGGGTCAACTCGACGCGTTTGGGGTCAACCATCAGGAAGCGCAGGTCGCGCGGGGAGAAGCGGTAGATCATCGAGATGATCAGGCAGTTGAGGCAGACCGACTTACCCGAGTTGGTCGTGCCGGCAACCAGCATGTGCGGCATCTTGGCCAGGTCGCCAACCTTGATCCCACCGGCGATGTCCTTGCCGATGACGAACGGCAGCCCGCCCTTGGCCTTGAGAAACTCGGGCGAGGTCAGCAGCGGGTGCAGGTGGACGATCTCGCGGATCTGGTTGGGCACCTCGATGCCGATCACGCCCTTGCCCGGCACCGGCGCCTCGATGCGGATGCCCGCCGAGGCCAGCGCTAGTGCTATATCATCGGCCAAGCCCGCGACCTTGCTGACGCGGATGCCCGGCGCCAGCTCCATCTCGTAGCGGGTGATCGTCGGCCCGACCTCGGTGTTGACCACGCGCGCCTCGACCCCGAAGCTGCCCATCGTCGCCTCGAGCCGGCGGCTGTTGGCCTCGATCTCCGGCGTGCGATCGGGCAGCGGCGCGGCCGGCGGCGGCTCGATCAGGCTGGTCTCGGGCACCGGGAAGGCCTCCGGCTCCGATTCGCTGGCTTCGGGCATGCCCGGCAGGACCAGCTGCTTCCAGCCGTCCATCTCGAGCGGCGGCAGCGCCGGCACCGGGTCGGCCCGCAGCGGGCCGGGATCGACGTACTGCGGCTCGGTGGACGCGGCGGGCGCCGGCTCGGGCTCCGGGGCCGCGGGCGCCGCCGGCGCGAT
>DHNJ01000238.1 GCA_002409445.1 Armatimonadetes bacterium UBA5419
GCCCCGGGGGGGGGGGGCGGGGCCGCGCCCCGCCGCTGGAGGTGTTCTGCGCGCGGTCGCCCCAGCCGTACCAGCCGGTAAAGCAGACATCACTACCGCGGTCCATCAGCAGGTAGGTGTTGGCCGGGTTGCCACAGGCCGCGATGGAACGGCGGTTTTGGGCGTCCTCATTCCACGAGTAGGCCGCGCGGTCGGCGATGCCGTTCCAGGCCGCCCACGAGCCGCTGTTGCGCATGGTGCTCTTGCCGCTGGGGCAGATCCAGATCTGCTCGCTCTTGATGTAGGGTGAGGTCGAGACCAGCCAGTGGTTGCCCAGCGTCGTCCCACCGTTGTAGGCGGCATAGGGCCACTCTTCGTCATAATCCTGGCTGTACTGCATAATTGCCAGGCCGATCTGCTTGATGTTGCTCAGACAGCTGCTCGCCCGAGCCTTCTCCCGCGCCTTGGCGAAGACGGGGAACAGAATTGCCGCCAGGATGGCGATGATCGCAATGACGACGAGCAACTCGATGAGCGTGAATCCACGTAGCCGTTTCACGGTGATCTCCTTCGGTGCTGCGAACGCAGCTTGCGTTGATTATAGCCATTGGCGATGCTGTGGTAAACATGGATTCTGGGCGGGCCAGCAAGACGCCGTAACCAGCTAGACAACAAACCGCCCGCCAGCCACGAGGGCCGGCGGGCGGTTGGTAGCTAGCGCGCGACGCTTAGTTCATCACACGCGAGTACAGATCGGAGGTGGCCACGAGGCCGGGGCCGCTGGTGTCGGTGATGTCGCGGGCGACGATCTGGTCGGAGCGCATCCACTTGGCGTGGCCATCGACGAAGCCGATGTTCTTGCCCTCGGTGTGCGGGCCGGGTACCGAACCGCCGCTGTAGGTGTTCTGCGCGCGGTCGCGCCAGCCGTACCAGCCCGTGAAGCACTGATCGGCACCGCGGTCCATCAGCAGGTAGGTGTTCGCCGGGTTGTTGCAGGCGGCCACGGAGCGGTTGTTCTGCGCATCCTCGTTCCAGGCGTAGGCCGCGCGGTTGCAGATGCCGTTCCAGCCGGGCCAGGAGCCGCTGTCGCGCATGGTGTTCTTGCCACTCGGGCAGACCCATAGCTGCTCGCTCTTCATGTAGGGCGAGGTCGAGACCAGCCAGTGGTTGCCCAGCGTGTTGCCGCCGTTGTGCGCGGCATAGGGCCACTGCTCGTCATAGTCCTGGTTATACTGCATGATCGCCAGGCCGATCTGTTTGATGTTGCTCAGGCAGCTGCTGCCACGCGCCTTCTCCCGCGCCTTAGCGAACACGGGGAACAGGATCGCCGCCAGGATGGCGATGATCGCGATCACCACCAACAGCTCGATGAGGGTAAAAGCACGAACTCGTTTCACGTTGAACCTCGCTTCCTAGACCATGATAGCCGGATAATTAACCCTGTAAACCTGCGACCCCGAGAAGGACGCGGGCCGCCGGGGGTGAAGCGCCGCGTGGGAGACGACGTCGTGCGGATTCTGCTGCTGGACCTGGACACGCTGCGGCCCGACCATCTGGGCTGCTATGGCTATCATCGGGCGACGAGTCCGACAATCGACGCGATTGCCGAGCGCGGGGTGCGGTTTACCAACTACTACTGCTCCGACGCCCCCTGCCTGCCCTCGCGCGCGGCGCTGGTCTCGGGCCAGCATGGCCTGCGCTCGGGCCTCGTGGGCCATGGCGGCACGGCCGCCGAGTTCCGACTCGAAGGCACCTCCCGCGGCTTCCGCAGCGACTTCTCGCGCCGCAGCCTCTGGCAGTTCATCCGCGACCAGGGCTACCACACGGCCAGCATCTCGCCGTTCGCCGAGCGCCACTCGGCCTGGTGGTTCAACGCCGGGTTCACGACGACCCACGACACCGGCGCCGGCGGCCTCGAGAGCGCCGAGCACGTCACGCCGCACGTGCTCGACTGGCTGGATGGCCACGCCGAGTCCGACAACTGGCTGCTGCACCTCAACTACTGGGACCCGCACACGCCGTACCGCGCGCCGGCCGAGTTCGGCAACCCCTTTGCCGACGAGCCGCTGCCGGGCTGGATGACGCCCGAGCTGTTGGCCGAACACCGCACCCAACCGGGCCTGCACGGCTGCTGGGAAATCAACATGTACGACGACGGCACCAACCCCGCCTACCCGCGCCACCCCGGGTCGGTGCCGGACATGGACGGCTGGCGGACGCTGATCGACGGCTACGACTGCGGCATCCGCTACCTCGACGACCACCTGGCGCGGATCATGAACCACCTGGCCGATGCCGGCGTGCTGGACGAGACGGCGATCGTCGTCACCAGCGACCACGGCGAGAATATGGGCGAGCTGAACTGCTACGCCGAGCACGGCAGCAGCGACTACGTCACCCATCGTATCCCGATGATCCTGAGCTGGCCCGGCGGCGTGCAGGGCCGGGTCGACGAGCAGCTGCACTACAACCTCGACCTCGGCCCGACGCTGGCCGACCTGTGGGACGTCGCGCCGCGGCGCGGCTGGCAGGGCGAAAGCTTCGCGGGGGCGCTGCGCGGCGAGGCCTACGCGGCGCGCGACCACGTGGTCCTGGGCCAGATGTGCCACGGGGCGACCCGCAGTGTGCGCTTCGGGCCGTGGCAGTACATCCGCGTCTACCACGACTTCTACCACCTCTGGCCCGCCGAGATGCTGTTCAACATCGAGGACGACCCGCACGAACTCAACGACCTGGCCGCCGCGCGGCCGGAGATCTGCGCGCAAGGTGCGCGGCTGATGATGGACTGGGTCGACGGGCAGCTGGCTCAGATGGACGGCGCGCCGGACCCGCTCTGGACGGTGCTGGCCGAGGGCGGGCCGGAGCATTCGCGCGGCGCGCTGCCGGCGTACCTCAAGCGGCTCGAGGCGACCGGTCGCGGGCAGCATGTCGAGGAGCTGCGGCGGCGGCACCCGGGCGAGTTCGCCTAGCTAACGCAGCTCGGCCAGGGCCGGCACCAGGCCGACCATGGTGATCAGGTCGTGGGCGCAGTGGATGACGACCTGGTGCAGGCCCTCGGGCCGGCCGTCGAGCAGCCAGCGCCGGTAGACCTCGGGCACCTGGGCGCTGGGTAGGTCGGCGAGGGGGCGCGGGCGGCGGGTCAGTTCGCGTTCGAGGGTCTGCAGCCGGCAGTCGCCGAAGCGTCGGCCCGCGTGGCGGCGGGCGGCCAGCAGCAGGTCGTGGTGCGGCGGCGCGGGCAGCTGGGGCAGCCGCTGGTGGCGGCCGCGGGCCTGCAGGTACGGCAGGTCGAAGGTCGTGCCGTTGAAGGTGACTAGCGCGCTGGCGGCAGCCAGGCGCTCGGCGGTCGCCGCGAGCATGGCCGCCTCCTCGCCGGGGTGGCGGGCGAGCAGGAACTCGAGGCGCAGGTCGGGCGGCTCGAGCCAGCCGAGGCCGACGAGGAAGACCGGCTGGCCGTTCAGCCCGCAGGTCTCGATATAGAGTAGCAGCAGCCCCTCGACCGGCGCGGCGAGCAGCCGGTGCAAGTCGCGGCGGCCGCGCGGCGCGGCCTGCCAGGCGGCGAGCAGCCGGGCGCTGTCGCCCGCGATAGCGCCGCCGCGCAACTCCAACTGCCCGCAGACACCATGCTCCGTCGCCAGCTCGGCGAACTCCCAGTCGACCGCCGGCAGCGGGGCGTGGTCGCCGGTTAGCGGCGTGCTACCGCCGGTCGGCGGCGCCAAGAAG
>DHNJ01000097.1:0-270 GCA_002409445.1 Armatimonadetes bacterium UBA5419
GCCGAGGTCGCGGCGGAAGAAGGCGGGGCCGTCGGCGGTCTCGAGCAGCACGGCGCTGACCTGCGCCGCGGGCGAGGGGCGGAAGGCGGACATCTGCGCGCCGGCCAGCCGCTGGGCCAGCGTCTCGCTGAACAGCGCCGCGCCGGCGGCGGTCACGGTCAGCGGCGCGGGCGGCAGGCTCAGCTCGTGCATCGTCGGCGCGCCGCCGAACAGGCGGTCATAGGCCGCGCCGCCGACGGTCTCCGGCTGCCAGCTGGTCGGCCGCGCCGC
>DHNJ01000097.1:404-1025 GCA_002409445.1 Armatimonadetes bacterium UBA5419
TGCCAGCTGGTCGGCCGCGCCGCGTCCTGCCGCGCGAACCAACTGCCCTGCAGCGCCAGGCCGACACCGTCGTTACCGTTCGCCGGGACGATCGCCTCGGCCAGGTTGGCCGGGTCGAGCCGGATGCGCCCGGGCACGTTGAGGTCCAGCCAGGTGCCCTCGCGGCTGGTCACGCGAATGGTGATCTCGAGGCCAACCGCCGCCGGCCGCAGCTCGGCGCTGACCAGCGCCGTCGGCTGATCCCACGTCGCCCGCAGCCCCTCGGCCGTCTCCGCCCAGCTCGCGGCACCGGGCGTGAGGCTGATGCCCTCCTCGCCCGCGAGGCTCCAGAGCGGCACCGGCTCACTCAACGGCAACGCACCGCCCGTCCCCGAAAAGCCGACCACCGCGCCGTCCGCGCGGCGCATATCGACGGACCACCCGTCGCCGGTCAGCCGCACGGGGTCGCCGCTGAGGTCGACCTGAGCCAAGGACAACGAACCAAGCAGGCAAGCGGACAGGGCCAGCCACGAGTGACGCATCAAAGGACTCCGCGCCTGGGTGGTTCGCGGCGGCGGGGGCGGATCCTGCCGGGGCCGGCGCTCCGAGCGGACCACCGACGCCGCCGGCCACCCTAACTGG
>DHNJ01000097.1:1160-4155 GCA_002409445.1 Armatimonadetes bacterium UBA5419
CGCCGGCCACCCTAACTGGGACCGCGGACATTCTTGTCCGCATCGATAGACTCGGCCGCAGCGCAGCGGAGGCCGAAGCAGGATTGAGCTATGCCGGCGAGCGCCGGCGGTCCATTGGGGGCCGACCCTCCGGCGCGACGTGCCCGGGGCACTAGGTCCAGCTGGGCTAACGCCCAGCGTTGTAGGCTGAAGCCCACAACCCGCCGGCTCAAAGCCGGCGCTCCGCTTTGTACCGCCGCCGCTTCGGCGGCAGTGGGTGCGGCTCCGTAGACGCCGGTGCGACCCGTTGCGCAGCGGAGGCCGAAGCAAGATTGAGCTAACAAGGCCGTCGAGGCGCCGGCGGTCCCTTGGGGGCCGTCGCCTGTGGGGGACAGGTGAGGCGAGAATGTGCCGGAGCGCTGCCGCCGAAGCGGCGGCGGTACAACTCGCGGGGCCCGCCCCTACCCCGCCCAGTCCATCCGCACCTTGACCCCCGCGTCGTGCAGGGCCTGTTTCAGGCCGGCGCAGGTGTAGTCGCCGTAGTGGACCATGCTGGCGACGAGGGCGGCGTCGGCTTGGCCGATGGTCAACACGTCGATCAGGTGCTGGGGGACGCCGGCGCCGCCGGAGGCGATGACGGGGATGCCGACGGCTTCGGCGACGGCGCGGGTCAGGGTCAGTTCGTAGCCCTCGCGGGTGCCGTCGGCGTCGATCGAGTTGAGGACGATCTCGCCGGCGCCGAGGCCCTCGGCGCGCTTGGCCCACTCGATCGCGTCCCAGCCCATGCGCTGGCGGCCGCCGCGGATGACGACCTCGTAGCCCGAGGGGATCTCCGCGCTCGGCTCGACCCGCAGCACGTCCATGCCCAGGACGATGCACTGGTTGCCGAAGGCGGCGGCGCCGTCGGCGATGATCTGGGGGTTGGTCACGGCCAGCGAGTTGATCGAGACCTTGTCGGCGCCGGCGGCCAGCGCGGCGCGCATGTCGTCGACGTGGCGCAGGCCGCCGCCAACGCAGTAGGGGATGAAGACCTCGCGGCCGACCGCCTCGACCATCGCCAGGTCGATCGCGCGGTCCTCGGCGGAGGCGGTGATGTCGTAGAAGACCAGCTCGTCGCAGCCGCTGCCGGCATACTCGCGGGCCATCTCGACCGGGTCGCCCAGGTCAACATTTCCGGCAAACTTAACGCCTTTGGTCACTTTGCCCGCACGCACATCCAGGCAGACGATCAGTCGCTTGCTCAACATCGCTCAGGGCTCCCAGGTCAGGAAGTTGGATAGCATCACCAGCCCGGCCTGGCCGCTTTTCTCCGGGTGGAATTGGACCGCGACCAGATTGTCGCGGGCGACGGCCGAGACGAACTCGTGGCCGCCATACTCGCTGCGCGCGAGGACCACCGCCTCGTCGGCCGGTTCGGGGTAGTAGCTGTGGACGAAATAGGCCTCGCGGCCGGCGCGCAGGCCGGCGAACAGCGGGTGCGCGCGGGTCGGGTGGACGGCGTTCCAGCCCATGTGCGGCACCTTCAGCCGCGCCGCGCCGGCGGCCGGCGCGCGGGGGAAGTCGAAGCGCGCGACCGTGCCAGGCAGCAGGCCGAGGCAGGTGGTGCCGCCGTTCTCCGCCGAATGCTCGAAGATCAGCTGGTGGGCGATGCAGATGCCCAGCACCGGCCGGCCGGCGGCCAGCGCGGCGCGCAGCGCAGTATCGAGCCCGGCGGCGCGCAGGTGGGCCATGGCCGGGCCGGCCGCGCCCTGGCCGGGAAAGATGACGCGCGGCGCGGCGGCGATGGCCGCCGGGTCGCGGGTGATCCGCGCGGGGTGGCCGAGGTAGGCGCAGGCATTGGCCACGCTGGTCAGATTACCCGCGCCGTAGTCGAGGATTGCCGGCTGCAACGGCCGCTCGGTCACTGAATCGCATCGATCCCAGGCAGTTCGCCGCCCTCGAGGAACTCGAGGCTGGCCCCGCCACCCGTGCAGTTGTGGTACATCTGGTCGGCCACGCCGGCCTTCTTGACCGCCGCGCCGCTATCGCCGCCACCGACGACGACCTTCGCGCCACAGGCGGCGAGCGCCTCGGCGACGGCGTTGGTGCCCTCGGCGAAGCGGTCGAACTCGAAGACGCCCATCGGCCCGTTCCAGAAGACCATCTTCGAGCCCTCGAGCGCCGCGGCGAACAGCTTGCGCGTCTCGGGGCCGATGTCCAGGCCCTCCTGGTCGGCGGGGATGCTGTCGACGCCGACCACGGTCGCCGGCGCGTCGGCGGCGAACTCGGGCGCGACGACGATGTCGACGGGCAGCAGCAGCTTGACGCCCTTGGTCTTCGCCTCGGCCTCGATCTCGACGACGGCGTCGAGGCTGTCGGCGTCGAGCAGGCTCTTGCCAATCTCCAGCCCGCGGGCCTTGAAGAAGGTGTAGGCCATGCCGCCGCCGATGATCAGCGTGTCGACCTTTTCCAGCAGATTGTTGATGACCCCGATTTTATCGGAAACCTTCGCGCCGCCCAGGATCGCGACGAACGGGCGTTTGGGGTCGGAAAGCGCGCGCCCCATGATGGTGATCTCTTTCTGGATGAGGTAGCCGCACACGGCCGGCAGGTAGGCCGCGACGCCGGCGGTGGAGGCGTGGGCGCGGTGCGCGGTGCCGAAGGNNCGCCGCCGATGATCAGCGTGTCGGCCAGGTTGAGCATCGACTTGACCACGCCGAGCTTGTCGGCGACCTTCGCGCCGCCGAGGATGACGACCAGCGGCCGCTCGGGCGCGTCGCGCAGCTCGGTGAGCACGGACAGCTCGCGCTGGACCAGGTTGCCCAGGACCGCGGGCTTGAGGAACTCGACCACGCCGGTTGTCGAGCCGTGGGCCCGGTGGACCGCGCCGAACGCGTCCTGCACGAAGCTATCGCAGCCCGCGGCCAGCTGGCGGGCGAACTCGCGCCGCTCGGCCGGGTCCTTGCTCTCCTCGCCCTCGTGGAAGCGCGTGTTCTCGAGCAGCAGGACCCCGCCCGGCTCAAGCGCGGCCTTGGCC
>DHNJ01000097.1:4286-4760 GCA_002409445.1 Armatimonadetes bacterium UBA5419
CCGGCTCAAGCGCGGCCTTGGCCGCCTCGGCCTCGGGGCCGATGCAGTTGTCGACGAAGGCCACCGGCTGACCCAGCAGATCGGCCAGGACACGAGCCACCGGCCGCAGCGAGAGGCTGCCCCAGGTGGACGGGTCCTTGCGCTGCGGGCGACCCATGTGCGCGCAGAGCACGACCTTCGCGCCGCCGCGCAGCAGGTAGCGCAGCGTCGGCAGCGTCTCGCGCACCCGCGAGTCGTCGGTCACCGTCTGGCCGTCGAGCGGCACGTTGTAGTCGACCCGCACCAGAACCGTCTGGCCGGAGAGGTTACCGAGGTCTTCAAGCGTCGGCTTCATGCGTCTTGCCTTTCGGGGTTGAGAGCGTTAGTTCGGGGCCGGCACGGGCACGGGCACGGTCTCGAAGCGGATCGCCGGCATCTGGCCGGAGCCGGCCAGTGACTGGGCGAACTCATCGAGCAGGGAGCGGAGATAGCCAA
>DHNJ01000242.1:0-209 GCA_002409445.1 Armatimonadetes bacterium UBA5419
AAGTCGCCGTAGTGGCTGCGGACCGGTCGCCGTTCGAGGGCCAGGTCAGCCTGAATGGCCTGGCGCAGGCCCGTGGGCGGGGTGGGCGGTGGCGCGGCCTGGAGCACGCCCAGCGCAAGGGTCAGCCGGCGATACTCGGCGCGCAGCGCGGGATCGGCCGCGAGCGCCGCCTGCACGCGTGCCGCCTGCGGCGGGGGCAGGTCGCCGCC
>DHNJ01000242.1:410-4827 GCA_002409445.1 Armatimonadetes bacterium UBA5419
CCAGCCAACTGCGCCAGCCGCGGCCGCCAATACCACCTGCTCAATCGCCTCAACATGCCAACTGTACGCCTAACGGCGGCCTCCTGGTCCCTAGACGCCCGGCCCCGTGCCGGGGTTCCTTATTCGAAGAACAGATGACGATCCTTCTCCAACTCTTTGACCAACGCAATCCGCGCGCGGTTCAACCGCGACTTGATCGTACCCACATTCGTGTCCAGGATCTCCGCGACCTCGTTGTACGAGTAGCCGTCGAGATCGTAGAGCTGGATCACCTCGCGGTGGTGGCGGCGCAGGCGCGCGACCGCGGCGTGTACGGCCAGGCGCCGCTCGTCGGCCAGCACCCCCTCCTCGGGCGTCTCCCCACCGTCGCCCAGCCGCTCGACCAGCGAGTCGCCGCCCTCGTCCGGGTCGCTGGGGTCGCGGACGATCTGCGGGCGGCGGCGGCGCTTCTTGATCTCGTCGAGGCAGAGGTTGTGGACGACCCGGTAAATCCAGGTCGACAAGGTCGAACCGCCCTGAAACGAGTCCAGGCCCCGGTAGATGCGCATGAACGCTTCCTGGGTTAGATCGGCCGCGTCCTCGGCGTTCTCGAGCTGGCGGAAGGCCAGGTTATAGACCTTCGTCTGGAACCGCTCGATGAGCATGTCGAACGCCGACTGGTCGCCCAGCCGCACCCGCGCGACCAATACCTCGTCGCTTGGATCGGGGCCACCCTGGGGCGGCTCGCCAGTGGAGTCACGCATCAGAGGTCTTCCTGCTGCTCCAGCAGGTCGTCCAGGTAGATCTCGATCCGTGCCCTCCCCTGCCCTTCGACATCCCGGCGGATTGTGTCACCGCCCTGGTGCAACCGGTTGTAGATGATCTGCTCGCCGTTGTCGTCGCGAACCACGATCTTGACCATGCACGAGGCACGGTCGGTCGGTACCGTGTACTCGATCGTCTGCTTGCGCGGGCCGCTGTCCGTGGCGGGCGGCTCGTCCACCGGTGCCTCGGCGGCCGGCTCAGCCGACTCCGCAGCATCCTCGGCCTCGGCCTCTTTCTCCGCGGGTGGGTCCGCCCCGTCGCGACCGCCGCTGTACCAGACGTGGACCGGCGAGCCGGCCTTTGCGGCTTGGCCCGCGGGCGGGTCCTGGCGGATGATGTAGCCGGCGGTCAGGTCCGGGTTGCGCTCCTTGGTCTTGTTGCCGATCTTCAGCCCGACGTTGGCCAGCCGTGCCTCGGCGTCGCGCAGCGTGAACCGCGTCAGGTTCGGTACGACCTTCTGCTCGGGGCCGCTGGACAGATAGATGACGACTTTGCGCCCCGCGCGCACGGTCCGCCCAGCCGGCGGCTGTAGCGCGACGATCTTTCCTTCGTCGACGCTCACGCTGGGCCGCTTCGTCGCGGCGATCTGCGGGTTCAAGCCCAGCTGGCCGCGCAGCAGCTGCTCCGCGTTGTCCGGCGCCCAGGTGATCACGTCGGGCACGATGACCTCGGTCGGGCGCGCACGATCCAGCCAGCGGAAGACGCCCCAACCGGCGGCCGCGACGGTCGCCAGCGAGAGCACGAGCGAGAAGATGAGCACGAACAGCAGCCGGTAGCCGGTCAGCGTCAGCCGCACCCAGAGCGGCAGCCGCTCGGGCCGGACCGGTGGCCGGACGGCCGGACGCGGCGCCTCGACGGGCGCCTGGCGCGCCGCGCTGTAGGCGCGCAGGCGCTCCAAGGCTTCCGCCGCCTGGCTGGCGGGATAGCGCCCGTCAGGCTCGTTCGTCAACATCGCCTCCAGCACCACGCGCAATCCGGCGGGCAGGTCCGTGCGGCCCGCGAGCCCCGGCAACGTGCCGTCCGCGGGCAACCGCTGCCCGGTCAGTGTTTCATAAAGTAACACCCCGACCGAGTAAACGTCGCTTTCGGGCCGCTTTTCGCCCCCCGCCCGAACCTCTGGCGCTAGAAACGCTTGGTGTTCGGGCCGTCGGTAGCGCAGGCCGAACGACTGCTCCAACGCCTCCGCCTGATCCCAGTCGGTCAGCCACAGGCCGCTCGGATCGATGATCACGTTGCCCGGATGCAGGCGCCCATGCACGTAGCCGGCCTCGTGCCAGCCATGCAGCGCCCGCAGCAGCGCCGCACCGAGGCCCAGCGCGTGGTCCGTCGGCCGCTCGGCCAGCAGCCAGCGCTCGACGCTCTGCCCCGCGACCCACTCGCGCGCGAGCAGCAGGCCGCCCGGCTCGCGCTGCACATCGACCAGCCGCGGCGCCCCCGGCGGCGGCGCGACGCGCTGCGGGCCCAGCCGCTTCATCCACGCCCGCCCCTCCTGCTCACCCGTCAGGTCCGGCGCGTGCAGCCGCTTGACCACGACCTGCGCGCCGGTGTGCCGGTCGAGCGCGCGGTAGGTCGACCAGGAGCCCGCCGACCACAGCTCTGCCTCGAGCTGATAGCGATAGTGCAGGACCTCACCGACCATCGTCACGCCCCATCGCCCCCGCCAGCCGCACGAGCGCGCGGCGCAGCACCAGGCCCGCGGCCTCGCCGATGATCCGCCGCGAGATCTTCGACTGGCCCGCGCTACGATCGACAAAGATGATCGGCACCTGCGCGAACCGCAGGCCCCGCGCCTCGGCCCGACACGTCAGCTCGATCAAGAACGAGTAGCCGTCGACGCCGACCTGCTCGAACTCGAGCGCCTCCAGCGCCGCCCGCCGGTAGCAGCGGAAACCCGAGGTGCAGTCGCTCAGCCGCAGGCCCAGCAGCCCGCGCGCGACCAGGTTAGCCCCGCGCGAGAGCAGCACCCGCCCCAGCCCCCAGTTCCGTGTGCCGCCGCCGGCCACGTAGCGCGAGCCGACCGCGATGTCGGCCTCGCCCTCGGCGACCAGCGCCAGCAGCGCGGGCAGGTAGCGCGGTTGATGGCTGAAGTCGGCGTCCATGTGCAGCAGGTAGTCGGCGCCCTGGTCCAGCCCGTAGCGCAACCCGGCGGCGACCGCCGAGGCGTAGCCTAGCTTGCCCGCGCGGCGCAGCAGATGCACGCGGCCGCTGCGCTGGGCGAGCCGCTCCACCCGCTCGGCGGTGCCGTCGGGCGAGTTGTCATCAACCACGACCACCTCGAACGCGCGACCCTGGCCCAGGATCGCCGTGACGAGCGGCTCGATGTTGTCCGCCTCGTTGTAGGTTGGGATGGCGATGAACGCACGCACCATACAGCTGCCCTACCGCTACATGCCGCTCGTAGCCCACATGATGGTCAGACCCCACAGCAGCAGGTTGACGATCATTCCACGATCAATGAACAGCCGCTCGGGGTTCTGGCCGATATCCATTTTACGCACGAGATAAAGATACCGGAACACGCCGTAAACCACGAACGGGATCGTTAGCATGAGCTTGCCGCGCTGGTCAAGCGCGTTGATCTCGACCGGGCGGTAGAAGGTGTAGAGCGAGTAGCAGAGGATCGCCGCCGTGCCGGCCATGCTGATCATCTGGTCCAGCAGGCCAGTGCTCTCGCCCTCCAGGCTCTGGTACTTAACCAGCACCGGCCGCGTCCCGCCGCTCGCCTCCATCGCCATCAGCTCGCCGCGGCGCTTGAGCAGGGCCATGTACAGCGCGCCAAACAGCGTGCAGATGACGATCCACCACGACGGCGGCTCGGGGATGACCCAGCAGCCGGCGACCACGCGCGTGACGAACATCAGCGAGATCGCGATCACGTCGATGATCACGTAGTGCTTGAGCAGCAGCGAATAGGCGTTGGTCAGCAGCAGGTAGCCCAGCGCCGTGTAGCCGAAGTAGATGGTGTCGCCGCCGCGCCGCGAGAGCACCCAGCCGCCGGCCAGCGCGCCGGCGAACAGCAGCACCGCCAGCGCCACGGCCACGCCCGGCGGCAGCTCGCCGGTGGCGATCGGGCGGCGGCACTTGGTCGGGTGGCGGCGGTCGGCCTCGCGGTCGCGCAGGTCGTTGATCAGGTAACCGGCCGACGACAGCGCGCAAAACACGGCGAAGGCCAGCGTGGCGACCAGCAGCGCGTCCAGCCAGGGCGCGCGGGTCGGGCTGAGGCCGGCGGTGGCCTCGTGCCAGCGGCGGGTGAAAGCGAGTCCGCCGAACAACAGGATGTTCTTGATCCACTGGTGCGGCCGCAGCGCAACGAGCGCGGCGACCAGCAGCGGACGAGGGCGATCAGGCACGCTGGGCGCGGGCGGGACGACGGGTGGGGCCACGGGGGCTTAGCCGGGCAGCCGGCGCAGGCGCACGCCGAGCTCCCGCGCGCGATCGGCCGCCAGCGGCGTGAGGATCGCGTCCGCGGGCAGCAGCAGTTCGCCGCCGGCCGCCTCCACCTGCTCCGCGGTGATCAGCGGGCGGTTCTCGTGGTGCGCGACCCAGGCCGGGCTGGCCAGCGTCGCGGCCACCGTCGGGCCCAGGTCGACGGCCGAAATGAAAGTTAATAAAC
>DHNJ01000264.1 GCA_002409445.1 Armatimonadetes bacterium UBA5419
GCGCGCCGCTGGCGGTCGCGGCCCAGGCGCCGGCGCGGCCGCCAGTGATGATCGCCAGGCGCGGTCCGGCGGCCAGCAGGGCGTCGAGGGCGGCGTCGCGATCGGCCGTCCCAGCGACCATTTCGAGCTCCTCGTCGGCGACCTTGACCACATCGGCGAAGGCCAGTGCGGCGCGGATCCGCGCGGTACCCTCGGCCGGCACGGGCCAGAGCGGGGCGCGCCAGTTGGGGTCGAAGCTGATCAGCGCGCCGCCGGCGCGGGCGGCCTCGAGCGCGGCGAAGGTCGCCGAGCGGACGGGCTCGGTGCTGAGGCTGACGCTGCAGACGTGCAGGGCGCGGCAGCCGCGGAGCAGGTCGAGCGGCAGGTCGGCCGGCCGCAGCTGCGTGTCGGCGCCGGGGTGGCGGTAGAAGAGCAGGTCCTTCGCACCGTCGGAGCGGGTGGCGATGAAGGCGAGGGTGGTCCGCGCGGCGGCGGTCTGGATCAGCCCGCGGCAGTCGACGCGCTCGGCCTCGAGGGTCTCGCGCAGGGCGGTGCCGAAGGCGTCTTGGCCGACGCAACCGATGAACGCCGTGTCGAGCCCGAGCCGCGCTAAGCCGACGGCGACGTTGGCCGGGGCGCCGCCGGGGGCCATGGTGAACGTGCGGGCCGCGCCGAGGTCGAGATCGGGCTCCGCTGAGACGAGATCGAAGAGCAGTTCACCCAAACAAACGACGTCGATGACCGCAGCTCCCAGGCGCTCATGATAGCAGACTGGTGCCACGATTTGAGGCGCCCGGCTACAATGGCGGCATGGACGACGAGTACCGCAGGGAGTACGAGCCGTGGGCCGCGCTGGACAGCAGCCTGGACGCGGTCTTGCGGCGGCACCCCCGGGCGCGGGAGATGCTGCGGTTGGGGGCGGTGCAGGCGGTCTGGGCTCAGGCCGTGGGCGCGACGGTCGCCCGCGCGGCGCAGCCGGTGCGGCTGCTGGGTGAGACACTGGTCGTCGGCGTGAGCAGCCCGGCCTGGGGCCAGACACTGACCGGCCAGCGGCACAAGATCCTCGCCCAGTTGGAGCGCGCCTGCCCCGAGGCGGAGGTCACCGCGCTGCGCGTCGAGTTGCGGCCGCCCGGCGCCGAGCCGCCGAGCCAGGAGCCGCTCAACCCGACCCGCCGCCGCCGCTGGCCGGCGGGCCCGAGCCGCGAGGAGCTGAGCCGCACGCCGCTGAGCGCCGAGGTGCGCGCGCGGATCGAGGCCTCGGCGGCGCAGTTCGAGGACACGGACGTGCGGCTGCGGCACCTAAACGTCCTGGTCCGCCACTACCAGCGGCAGGCCTGGTACGAGCGGCACAACTGGCGCTACAGCCAGCGCTGGGGGCGGTGGCTGCCGGCCGACGAGGCGGAGTAGCGGGCGGCGGCTAGAGCATGTAGTGGATGCGCTCGCGGTTGGCGGCCAGCAGCCGCGCGTTGTACTCGTCGCCGCCGTCGAGGTTGGCGCTCTGGAAGACCGGCGGCTCGATGCCGCGGTCGAGCAGCTCACCGACGACCTGGCAGACCAACGCGTTGACCAGCGCCACGCCGGTGACCGTCGAGAGCGGGCCGACGGGCTGCGGGCAGCCGTCGAAGGCGACGGCCGCGTCGCCGGCGGGGGCGCCGTTGTCGAGGACAATGTCGCAGAGGTCGAGGACCTTCTTGCCCGTCGGGTGGCGGCTGGTCACGCTCTGGCTGTAGGCCAGGCTGGTGATGCCGATGATCTTGACCCCGCGCTCGCGGGCGGCGATGGCCATGTCGATCGCCACGGCGTTGCGGCCGGAGGTGCTGGTCAGCAGGAGCACGTCGCCGGCGGCGATGTTGGTGCCGGCCAGCAGCGTGGCGCCGAGGCCGAGGACCCGCTCGAGCTGGCTGGTCAGGGTCATCGGGCGGACCATCAGGTTCATCCCGTGGGGGTAGACCGGGTTGACGATCATCAGCCCGCCGGTGCGGTAGACCAGCTCCTCGGTGAGGATGAACGAGTGGCTCGCGCCGAAGCTGAACAGCTGCTGGCCGGCGGCGATCGCGTCGACCAGCAGGCGGGCGGCGGCGCGCAGGGGCTCGGCCTGCTGCTCGCGGACGGCGGTCAGCGCGGCGAGGGCGGCGTCGAAGTAGCGGTCGGCGCCGTTGTCGCGGGTGGACATGGGGGGACCTCCAGGGTCAGTAGCCGAGCTCGTGGTAGCGCGCGGCCTGGGCGTCGTAGAAGGCGGGGCCGCCGTCGCGGTTGAAGCTCATGAAGACGCTGGCCGGGGTGCCGCGCTCGGCCATGATCTCCATGACCCGGCCCCACAGGCACCAGCCCATGACGATCATCGAGACGCCGGAGAGCGGCAGCAGGTCCGGCTCGTAGCCCGGGATGCTGACCGCCGCGTCGCCGTAGGGCACGCCGATATCGAAGACCAGGTCACCCACGTCGATCAGCTTCTGGCCCGAGGGGTGGTAGCTGGTGACCTGCGCGGTGTAGGTCGCGGAGGTCAGGACGATGACCTTCACGCCGAGCTTGCGCGCCTCCTGGACGATGGCCACGGGCCGGATGTTGCGGCCGGAGACCGAGCTGATCAGCAGCACGTCGCCCGCGCGCAGCTTGCTGAGGCGTAGCTGGGCGGCGATGGTCTCCTGCTCCTCGTCGATCGGCTCGGGCCGCGGGCGGTCGGCGAGGGCCTTGGCGATCGGCTGGTGCAGGTTGAAGCCGAAGCTGAACTTGTGCAGGCAGGCCAGCCCGCCGGCGCGGTTGATGAAGTCGCCCTCGTTGCCGTGGCCGATATCGCCGCACCAGACGGCGCCGCCGGCGAGCAGCGAGTCGGCGATCAGCACGGCGGCCTGGTCGATGACCTCGAGCTGGGTGGTCTCGATATGTTCGAGCACGGTGCGGACGGCGGCGAGGTAGTTCTGGGCGGCGGTGGCCATAGCGGTCTCTCCCGCCCGCACAGGTTCGGCCTCGCCGCCGCGCCTCCTCCTCGCCCGGTTAGCCACCGCGGCGCGACAGGCTCTGCAGCTGCTCGGCGAGCAGGCGGGCCATCGCCTCGACGATCTCCGCGCGGTGTACGCCGGCCAGGGCGAGCGCGATCTGGCTCTCCATCAGACCATACGGGATGCCCGTGTCGAACCGCTGGCCGTCGATCGTGCAGGCGCCGTATTGGCCCGCGGGCAGCAGCGCCGTGCGCAGGTACTCCTGGCTGTTGGTCAGCTGGATCTCGCCTTTCTCGCGGATGTTGTTGTCCATGTGGTAGGCCAACGCATCGAAGATCTCGGGCGGGAAGACGTGCAGGCCGAAGTGGCAGAGATAGCTGCCGGGCGGCAGACCCGGGGTGCGCAGGTGGGCCAGGGCGTACTCCTCGGTAGGTTTCTCGTAGATCGCGTCGACCTGGTAGAAGCCGTTGAGCGGGTCGAGCAGCTCGCCCTTGAGGGTGCCGAAGAGGTGCAGCAGGTGGGCCGGCGTGAGCTGGACACCGGTCATCGCGGCCAGGCCGCTCAGCTCGTACTTGTCGATCAGCTGGCGCGCGCAGTTGCGGCCGGCGTCATCGGCGCTGATGTAGATGTGGTCGCCGAGCATGAGCAGGAACGGCTCGTCGCCGACGAACTCGCGCGCCTGGTAGACCGCGTGGCCGTAGCCGTCCTGGGTCTCCTGGACGACGAACGAGAGCCGCTCGCCGAACTCCTGCAGCCGCTCGGACTCGGCCAGCGCCCACTCCTTGTCGGCGAACGGCTTGGCCTCCTCGGCGCCCAGGCGCTGGAAGTAGCGGCGGTAGTTGGCCTCGTCGCCCGGCGGCGTGACGATGCAGATCTCCTCGACCCCGGCCTCGAGCGCCTCCTCGCCGATGATCTGGATCACCGGCTTGGACATCCCGTCGCGGTCGACGAGGGGGAACATCTCTTTCTGTAGCACCGACGAGGCCGGGTACTGTCGCGTGCCCCGGCCGGCGGCGGTGATGACGGCCTTGCGCACCTTGCCCATCGTTCGCTCCTGCTGCCTATTCGACAACCTGTCCGCCGAACCGCTCCGCCCACAGCGCCCGCGTCTCGGCCTCGAGCTGCTGGCCGACGGCCGCATCGCCCGCCGACCAGTAGGCGCGGGCAACGGCGGGTTCGGTCGTCGCGGCGCGGACGTAGCCGCTCCACCAGCCCTCGCTCAGCTCGACGCCGGGGTGCAGCGCGCGCACGCCCCAGCTGAGCGCGGTGCCCTCGAGGTCCTGGCCGTCGTCGCTGTGGGTCTGCGCGCTCGCGCCGCGCTCGGCGGCCAGGGCGCAGAGGGCGGCCAGCGCGGCGTCGCGCGTGGGGTCGTCGGCAAACTGGTAGTTGAACTCGCCCGTCGTGTAGGCCGTGGCCTGGGCGTCGTGGAGGCGGGCCAGCAGGCCAGGGTCGCTATGCACCGCGCGGAGGAACAGGAGGGCGGTGACCGCGGAGTTCTCGCTGGCGATGCTGACGCCGTCGAGGGTCAGGCGGTGGTAGTAGTGGCCCGATTCCTCGGCCGCGGCCAGGGCGCCAGTGGCCAGCATGTAGTCCTTGATCTGCGAGTGACCGTTGCGGAAGAGGATGGGCTCCAGGCCGAGCTCACCCCAGGCCGCGAGCGCCAGCGGGCTGACCTTCGGGTCGTAGAGGACCTTGGCGCCGGTCGGCAGCCCGGCGGCGGCGAGGACGCCGAGCATGGCGAAGCCGGCGGTCAGCAGGCCGCGGCCGCTGCCGAAGACCAGCCGGTCGCCGTCACCATCGACGCCCAGCAGGACGTCGGCGCCGGTCGCCGCGAGCAGGTCGAGGCTGGCGTCGAGCTTGCCCTGGCTGGTGGGGTTGGGCGAGCCGGTGGGGAAGGTGCCGTCGGGCACGAGGCGGCGGGTGTGCAGGCGGACGCCGGCGGCGGTCAGGATGCTGTACAGCTCGGGGCCGGCCGAGCCGTTGAAGGTGTCGAGGACGACCGCGAGGCCGGCCAGGCTGCCCGGCGCGACGCCGGCGGTGGCCAGCGAGTACGCCTCGTACTCGGCGCGTAGGTCCGGCGTGAGCAGCTCGCCGCCGTCGCGGGCGGGGTCGAGCGGGCCGTCGTGGTAGAGGGCGCGGATGCGGGTCAGGCCGCCCTGGGGCCCGCAGTCGAGGCCGACCGCGCGGACCGCGGGGACGGTGAACTTGACGCCGATGTAGCCGGCGGGGTTGTGGCTGGCGGTGACCGCGAGGCCGATCGTCCCGGGCCAGCGGACGGTGGCCCAGTGGGTGGTGAAGTAGGCCTGCGGGGTGCTGATCGGCTCGGGCCGCCAGACGACCCGCCAGCCGAGCCGCAGGGCCGCCTCGAGGCCCAGTTCGAGGGTGTGGCCGGCGGCCAGGCGGGCATCGCGGGTGAGCACGACGGTGTCGGCGCCGAGCTCGCGGCCGTAGGTCAGCGCGGCGGTGAACAGCCGGCGTACGGCGACATCGTCGAACTCGACGACCTCCCAGCGCGCGTCGTAAGTCTTGATCGGGTCCGCGGACAAAGCACACCTCCGGCGCGTGCAGGGTTAGGCGGCGCGTCGCGAAGTCCTGCTTGGCCGGGGCGCGGAGGCTGCCAAAAAGAGCGCAGCCTCCGCCGGAGCGGAGGCTGCGTGAAGGGTAGGAGCCGGGCGGCGCTGGCCTAGAAGTTCGGCGCCGTCCAGCCGTGGTTGACGTTGTCGAGCGACCACATGCAGACGGGGTTGAAGGTCGCCGACCAGCGCATGGCCTTGACGTGGCCGTCGTGGAACAGGAAGTTGGCCTGGTCCATGTGGCCGACGAAGGCCATCCCGTCGCCCGCGCCACCGACACGGCCGACGTAGGCGTCCGGGCTGATGCGGTCATTGGTCTCGACGACCAGCAGCGTGCCGGCGGGGTTCTGTACGGCGGCCAGCGGGATGGCCGGGGGCCCCTCGAAGTTCCAACCGACGCTGGGCCCCCCGCCGGTGGTGACGATGCCGTAGTTGGGGCCCCAGCCGCTGCTCTGGCTGTAGTTGGCCCAGTCGGGCACGATCCGGTCGGTGTTGAGGTTGGAGGGGCAGGCGAACACGTCCGTGCTCTTGATGTAGGCGTGGATCGCCGCGCGCCAGCAGACGCGTTCGTTCTTGTTCGCGTTGTACGGGTTGAGCCAGTAGCCCGCGCGGACCAATGGATACTTCTCGTCATTGTCCTGCGCGTACTGGATGAAGGCCAGGCCGATCTGCTTGAGGTTGCTCTGGCAGCTCGACTGCCGCGCCTTTTCGCGGGCCTTGGCAAAGACGGGGAAGAGGATGGCCGCGAGGATCGCAATGATCGCGATGACCACCAGCAGTTCGATGAGCGTGAAGCCGCGGCGGGTGCGCCGCGGCGGAGCGGATGACGTCGACATGATGCGGTCTCCTGGATGAACACGTATATCGGCCGCGCGACGGCTTCGCGTGGCTTGCCCCTAGGTATAGCGACCGACAATGCGCATGTCAAGTACTTCGGCGACCTACCTTCCCCCAACAGACGCAGCCCCCACCGAGGTGAGGGCTGCGTTACCGCCAGGTTGTAGGTCAGACGGCCTAGAAGTTAGCCGGTGTCCAGCCGTGGTTTACGTTGTCTAGGGACCACATGCAGACCGGATTGAACGTTGCCGACCAGCGCATGGCCTTAACATGGCCGTCGTGGAACAGGTGGTGACGGGCCGCCGTCGAGCGGTCCATGGTGCGGGGGCAGAGGCTTTCCTGTCTGGCGCCGGCTGCTCGGTTCGGTGGACCGAATGGTACGTTGGTGTCCGCGAAGCATTATCCTGGGTAGCACGTCAAGCGTTTGACTGGGGGCCGCGCGCGGCGTGGCGCGAGGCGCGGTCCTGTCGTGGCCGGGTGGGTGGTGTTGGTCGTCGGCGTCGCGGGCGCGAGATGTGCGCGTGTTGGGAGGAAGTGCTACGATCCCGTGTAACGTATATGTGACAACGGTCGTGGATGAGGTGGGAAATGGCCCAGTTGGTGTTGGTGGTCGAGGACGATATCTCTATCCAGCGGAGCCTGGAGGTACTGCTGCAGCGCGAGGGTTACCAGGTGTTGATGACCGCCGACGGGGCCGAGGCGGTGCAGCTGGCGCAGCGCCATAAACCGGACATCATCCTGCTCGATGTCATGCTGCCGGGCCTGGACGGGCTTGAGGTGTGCCGGCAGGTGCGTCAGCGGATGCTCACACCGATCGTCATGCTGACCGCCAAGGATGATGAGATCGACAAGGTGTTGGGGCTCGAGAGCGGCGCCGACGACTACGTCTCCAAGCCGTTCCTACCACTCGAGCTGATGGCCCGCATTCGCGCGCACCTGCGCCGGGCCAATCTGTACGAGCGGGCGGAACTCGAGACGGGACCGATCCGCGTGGGGCGCGTGACGATCGACGGCGCGGCGCACGAGGTCTTTGTCGGGGGCGAGCCGGTGCGCCTCACGCCCAAGGAGTTCGACCTGCTGCTAGTCCTCGCCAGCCGCGCGGGCCGGGTCATCGAGCGCGACCAGCTGCTCGAGCAGGTCTGGGGCGAGAGCCTGTACCTCGACAGCCGCACCCTCGACGTCCATATTCGGCGGCTACGGCTCAAGATCGAGCTCGAGCCGAGCCAGCCGCAGCAGATCATGACCATCCCCGGAGTCGGATACAAGCTGGTCGAGGGCGACACGCTGGCCTCCTAGCCCTCGCCGCCCCGCCACCGCCCGCGCAGTCGGAACGGCGGTCCCCTCCGGCCGTGCAACCGTTTGGCGTCGGTAAGCGTTCTCAGTTGGCAGGAGGACCGACGACCATGAAGCACGCACGCCAGAAGGAGCTGCTGAAGGAGCTGATCGCGGAGATCCGCGGTCTGCGCCAAGCAGTCGAACAGCTAGCCAGCGCGCACCACCCGAGCCCAGTGCTCGAAGCGCTGCCAGTGGCGAGCCGCAACGGCCACGCGCCGTCGACCATCCAGGCCAGTCCGAACGAGGCGGCGCCCGTGTCGGCGGTGCCCTTGCCCCTGCCCGTGATCGTGCCGAGCGAGTCGGCGCGGCCGAGCTTGGCGCAGACCTGGCTCGAGGCACAGGGCGTGAGCATCGTCCGCTGCAGCGAGCCGACCGAGGCCGACGTAACGATGGACTCGATCGCGCGGCGCATTGGGCTGGATTACCCGTACATCGAGAAGCTGCACGCGGCCCTGCGGGCGAACCAGAACACCGGCCGGCGCGTCTCGCTGGCGATGCGTGGCGCGACGCAACTCGAGCTGAGCAAGTGCACCTGGCACGCCACGGAGTTCAACCAACTGGGGGCCATCCGCAACTATGTCTACGACCGCGGCGCGCGGACGCTGCGGTTCGACCCGCCGCAGGACCCGTTGTTCATCAACTTCTTCAACGGCGGCTGGTTCGAGCGGTACACGCGGACCATCCTCCACGAGGTGGTGGAGCGCGCGGGGCTGCGGGCAGAGACGCTGTCCAATGCGCAGATCCAGTTCGGCGATGGCGACTACTACGAGCTGGACCTGTTCAGCGTGGTCGACGGCGAGCCGCTGTGGATCGAGTGCAAGACGTCCGACCCGTCGTCGTTCATCTCGCGCTACTCGAGCCACCGCAACCGGCTCGGCGTGCGCGCCGAGCGGGCGCTGCTGGTCGGGCTGCGGCTGAGCGAGCAGAAGGCGCAGTCGCTCTCGCACCTGTGGAACCTGAACGTGGTCAACTTAGACGGGTTCGCCCCTGCGCTGGCCGAGCTGTTCCCGCCCGTGACGCACGTGGAGCAGGAGGGGGAGGCCGATGCGGCCGTTGACGCGGTCAAGCCTTCTGCTACCATGGTCGGCAACAGCGAGGATGGGGAGGAGTAGGCGCGGGCGCCGCCGCCCAGAGAGTCGGCCAGTGGCTGTGAGGCCGATCGGCGGTCCGTGTCGAAGTCGTCCCGGAGCTGCTCGGCGCACCTAACCGGTGCGGCGAGTCGGGTTGGGCCCGTTACAGCCCGCCTGGCCCCACGGGGCTAGGGCACGCGGAATGACTGCGGCAACCCTCCGGGTGGTATAGCGAGTGGCCTCTCGTCCCAGGGGACGGGAGGCCTTTTTTTGTCTAAGGATTAGAGAGAGCCATGGTGGAACTAGCCAAGACCTATGACCCGCGAGCGACCGAGCAGCGGTGGTATCCCTGGTGGGAGGAGCAGGGCTTCTTCTACTCGCAATCGGACCAGACCGGCCCCGCGGGCACCTGCTGCATCACGATTCCACCGCCCAATGTCACCGGCACGCTGCACATGGGTCACGCCCTACAGCACGCGATCCACGATACGGTGACGCGCTGGGAGCGGATGCGCGGCAAGAACGTCTGCGTCGTGCCCGGCATCGACCACGCGGGCATCGGCACGCAGATCAAGGTCTCGCAGGCGATCTTTGAGGCGACCGGCCAGACCCCGCACGACATCGGCCGCGAGGCCTGGCTCGAGCAGGCGACCGACTGGGCCACCCGCAACGGCGGCACGATCCTCGACCAGATGCGCGCGCTTGGCTGCTCGTATGACTGGCGCCGCCGCCGCTACACCCTCGACGAGGGCTACGTCCGCGCCGTGCTGACCGCCTTCCGCCACTTCTACGACCGCGGCTGGATCTACCGCGGTGAGCGCATGGTCAACTGGTGTCCGACCTGCCAGACGGTCATCTCGGACCTCGAAGTTGACCAGCGGCCGCTCTCTGGCAAGCTTTGGACCATCCGCTACCCGGGCCTGGACGGCGCGCCCGACGTGACCGTGACGACGACCCGGCCCGAGACGATGCTGGGCGACACGGCCGTCGCGGTCAACCCGCGCGACCCGCGCTGGCAAGCGGCGATCGGCAAGCAGGTCCAGCTCCCGCTGCAGGAGCGGCCGATCCCGATCGTCGCCGACGACTACGCCGACCCCGAGTTCGGCTCGGGCGCGGTCAAGGTCACCCCGGCCCACGACCCCAACGATTGGGCCATCGGCGAGCGGCACGACCTGCCGGTGATCCGCGTCATCGACGACCACGGCGTGATCACCGCCGAGGGCGGCAAGTACGCCGGCCTGGACCGCCTGGACGCGCGCCGGGCGGTGCTGGCCGACCTCGAGAAGGCCGGCCTGCTGGTCGCTACCGAGGACTACGACCACGCCGTCCCGCACCACGACCGCTGCCACACGATCATCGAGCCGCTGCCGATGGAGCAGTGGTTCGTGGCCATGCGCGAGATGGCCGACGCGGTCCTGCCCTGGTATCACGAGCGCAAGATCAAGTTCGTCCCCGACCGCTTCCGCGAGTACGGCATCGAGTGGCTCGAGAACATCCGCGACTGGTGCATCAGCCGGCAGCTGTGGTGGGGCCACCGCATCCCGATCTACTACGGCCAGGACAGCGGCCGCGTGGTCTGCGCGCTGAGCGACGAGGAGGCGCGCGAGGCCTTCGGCGATGAGCCTTTCCGCCAGGAGGAGGACGTCCTCGACACCTGGTTCTCCTCGGCGCTGTGGCCCTTCGCCGTGCTCGGCTGGCCCGACCCCGAGCGCTTCGCCTACACCGGCGGCGGCACGATCGATGCCGGCTCGCTGGCCGCCTTCCACCCGACGACCTACATGATCACCGGCCGCGACATCCTCTACCTGTGGATCGCGCGGATGGCGATGACCGCCAACCAGTTCGTTGGCGAGATCCCCTTCGAGACGGTGATCGTCCACCCGACCATCCAGACCCGTGACGGCCAGCGCATGAGCCGTTCGCTCGGCACGGGCATCGACCCGCTGCGGCTGATCGACCAGTACGGCGCGGACGCGACGCGGCTGATGCTGCTGATGCAGTGCGGCACGAGCCAGGACATCCGCTTCGACGCGGTGGTCGAGGACAACGAGCTGCGCTCCTCGGCGACCGCCGAGACCTGCCGCAACTTCCTCAACAAGATCTGGAACGCGGCGCGCTTCGTCCTGCTCAACATCGGCACCGGCACCCGCTACGAGCTGCCCGCCGAGCTGACCGAGACCGCCGACCGGTGGATCCTCAGCCGTCTGCAGGTTGCGGTCCAGGGCGTTGGCGCGGCGCTCGCGGCGTACCGTTTTGACGAGGCGACCGACCGGCTGTACAACTTCGTCTGGAGCGAGTTCTGCGACTGGGCGATCGAGTTGGCCAAGCCGCGGCTGCGCGCGGGTGACGAGACGGTCAAGGCCGTGCTGTGGCACGTGCTGGAGACGGTCTGTCGCCTGCTGGCGCCGTTCGCGCCGTTCATCGCCGAGGAGATCTGGCAGCAGCTGGGCACCGGCGGGCCGGCCTGCATGACCGCCGAGTGGCCGACGGCCGACGACCGCTGGCGTGACGAGGCGGCGGAGTCGACCTTCGCCCTGGTCCAGGAAGTGGTCCGCGCGGCGCGCAACCTGCGGGTCGAGGCGGGCTTGGGCGAGCGCGAGCGGGTGCGGCTGGTGCTGGGCGGGCCGGCGGCCGAGCGGCTGGCGGTGGTACGCCCGGCGATCGCCGAGCTGGCGCGCTGCTCGGAGGTGACGATCAGCGCCGCCGGCTGCGACGAGCAGGCGCTTGCCGCAGTCGTCGCGGGCGTCGACGTCTATCTGCCGCTGGCGGGCCTGATCGACGTCGAGGCCGAACGCGCGCGGCTGACCAAGGAGCTGGAGAAAGCCGAGAGCGACCTAGAGATCCAGCGGCGCAAGCTGGCCAACGAGAGCTTCGTGGGCAAGGCGCCGGCCGCGGTGGTGGACGGCGTGCGCGCGCGTGAGGCAGAATTGGTGGAGGTTGCGGCGCACCTGCGGGCGCGCCTGGACGCCCTGGCCTAAGCTGGAGCACAACGATGGACGCCCTGCTGGCGGTGGATGCCGGTGGCACCAAGTGCGAGGCCCTGCTCGTGGGCCCCGACGGTGCGCTGTTGGGCTGGGGGCTCTGCCGCGCCGAGGACCCGACCTCGGGCACCTCGTGGGGCGGCAAGGGGCGCAGCAAGGAATCGACGCTGAGCGCGCTGCGCCGCGCCCTGGGCGAGCATCGGCCGGCGAGCCTGACGGTCAGCGGGCTGGGCCGCTGGGACGTGCCCGAGCTGGCGCAGCCCTACACGCCGGGCGAGGTCCACGCGGTGCCCGTCGCCGAGTGGGACGCGCCACTGGCCCTGGCCGGCGTCGACTGGGGCGTGGTCGTGCTCTCGGGCACGGGCGCCTTCGTCCACGGCGCGGCGCCGGACGGTGAACGGCTCCACCTCGACAGCCTCGGCCCGCTGCTGGGCGACTACGGCAGCGGCTCGATGATCGGCTGGATGGCACTGCGCGCCGTCGCCCGCCACCACTGGAGCCCGCGCCACGAGACGGCGCTGACCGAGGCGGTCGGCGCGGTCCTGGGCATCGACGTCCACGAGAAGGGGCTCGGGCGGCTGGTCGACTTCGCCCACAAGCCGCACGACCGCGCGGTTGTCGCGCAGCTGGCACGCTATGTCGACGAGGCGGCGCGCGCGGGCGACGCGGTGGCCGGC
>DHNJ01000192.1 GCA_002409445.1 Armatimonadetes bacterium UBA5419
GCGGTCGCCGCGACGCTGCTGGCTGAGCTGGCCGGTGAGACGATCAACGCGGTCTCGGTCGAGGACCCGTTGGAGTTCGAGCTCGACTGGGTGGCCCAGGCGGCGGTGGACGCGAGCGCGGGCCAGACGGCGCCGGCGCTGTTGCGTGGCCTCACGGCGCAGGACACGGACGTGATCCTGGTCAGCGCGCCGGCCGACCCCGAGACGGTGGGCCTGAGCCTGGAGCTGGCCAACAGCGGCCCGCTGGTGCTCTTGTCGGCGCAGGCGCCCGACGGGCTGGCCGCGGCGCAGGCCTGGTTGGAGCAGGGCGTGAACCCATACGCGCTGGGCCAGGCGTTCGCCGGCGCGCTGGGCCTGCGGCGGGCGCGGGCGGTCTGCCCGGCCTGCGCGACCGAGGTGCCGCCGAGCGCGGCGAGCGCGATCATGGCGCTCGGCCTGGACGGCGAGCTCGACCTGGTCACCGCCGGCACGGGCTGCGCGGTGTGCGCGGGCACGGGCCTGGCCGGCTGGGTGCCGTTGGTCGAGGTGATCGAGGCGACGCAGGCGCTGCGCGACGCCCTGGGCCGCGCGGCGCCGGCCGAGGTGCTGGACGAACTGGCCTACAGCCCTCAACTGCCGCCTTTGCGCGAGCAGGCCGCGGCCGCCGTCCGGCGCGGGCTCTGCACGCCCGAGGGCGCCTACCGCGCGTTGGTCACATACTAGCGCCGCTGACGTACTTGCGCAGCACGGCGCGCCGGCTGCCGGTCAGCTTGCCCAGGCTCCAGGCGTCGGGCAGCGACATCTCCAGCTCGAGGCTGGTCGGGTCGCCGGCCGGCGTGACCGTCGCGTCCCAGCTCACCAGCGGCGTTGGCCCGGTGTAGAGGAACATCTCGACACCGGTCTCGGCGAGGAACTCGAGCGGCATGGTGTCGCGGTAGAGCTGGCGGAAGATGACCGTGCGGCAGCCGCACTGGATGAGCAGCTTGGCACACATCAGGCAGGGGCTGAAGCCGGACAGGTAACAGGTGGAGTTGGTCAGGTCGACCCCGTACCGCGCGGCGTAGGCGACCGCGTTCTGCTCGGCGTGGGCGGTCTCGGCGCAGCCGCCGTCGGCGGTCTGGCGGCAACGGCCCTGGCCGATGCAGTCGGGATTGCCGCCGACCGGGCCGTTGTAGCCGGTGGCCAGGAGGCGCTTGTCGCGGACCATGGCCACGCCCACCCGCCCGCGCTCACAGGTCGCGCGGCTGGCGGCGAGGACGGCCATGGCCATGAAGTACTGGTCCCAGGAAGGCTTGACGTAAGACGGTCCACCGGCGGGCATGATTGGGCTCCACCCGCATCGTAGCACTCGCCGCGTGGCGGGCCAAGGTGTGCCCCAACACCGCGCGCCGCCCAGGCGCTTGTTAGGGCGTGCCGCTGGTGATCACCCGGCTGACGCGGCGCAGGCCCGCGTCGTCGATCAGCCAGATGTCCCCGTCGGGCGCGACACCGAGCGCCACAAGACGCTCGCGTGCAGGCCACCACACGCTGGCCGCCGCGCCGAAGCCATCCGTCGCGGGTGACCTGCGCCGGACCACGGTCGAGACTTGGCCGGTCGGGCTGACGCGCCGGAGGCCGGCCTCATCGACAGCGTAGAGGTAACCTGCGGTGTCGCGCACGAGGTCCCCAAGCGTGTTGAAGCGGGCCGTGGCGGCGTCTCCGTCCACGTAGCCCGCCGGGCTGGTGCCGCTCGCGGCCCCGGCAACGGTGCTGACCAAGCCAGACTCAGTCAGCCGCCGAATCTTATGGTTGTGTCGGTCAGCGATGTAGAGGGCTCCATCGTGGCCGACCGCTAGGCCATAGGGCAGGTTGAACAGCGGCGGATTATCGGTGCTGCCTGGACCGCCGCCGGCGACCATCTGGACCCGCCAGTTGAGCGGGGTGCTAGCCTCTTCGGCGCCCCGGGTGGCGAGGCAGATCTGGCTCTCGCTATCGGAGAACCAGATCTGGTGCTCGCTGGCCGCAGCCAGCCCCCAGGGGCCACGGATAGGTGAGGTCACGCTGCCATCGGGCGCTCCGGAGGTCCCGGTGCCGATGATGCTGCTGACCGCCCAGTTGCGCGCCTGCGCCGCGTCGCCGCCCTGCAGCTGTAGGGCGTAGATGCGCGGCTTGCCGAAGTCAGCCACAAACAGGAGGTCGACGAGCGGGGCGGCGATGCCGCTGAGGCTGGCGAAGCGGGCGGTGGTGGCAACCACGCCACTACCGGCAGTCTCGCCAACGACGTTGGTCGCACCCGCGATGGTCGTGATCTTGTTGGATTTCGGGTCGTAGCGGCGCACGGTGGTGCCCGAAGTCAGGTAGACTGCGCCGTCGGGGGCGACGGCCAGCCCGACGTTGTCGCGGCTGACCGTAGCAAGCTCGGCGGGACCGTCGTGCTGCCCGAGCGATGCCGCCTCGGCGCTGGCGGCCATCTTGATGACCGTCTGCACGTGGATACGTGGGTTCGTCGCCCCGGCCGTGCCTTCGGGGCTGGCCTTGCCGTCGGTCGAGGCTTCGACGGTAGCGATGAAGCTGAAGGTGCGGACCCGGTCGGGGACGTCGAACCACCACGCCTGAGCCGCCGTTGACGCGCCGCTGGCCAAGGTTGCGGCGCCGGAGGCTCGTGGCGCGCCCGGCCCGAGCGTCTTTAGATCGTAGTCGAAGAACGGCCGCCCGCCGTCGGCGGTGCCGTAGCGGCGGCTCGCATTGGCAACCAAGATGGGCTCACTGGTCGCCCTGCTGCCGTCCTCCGTCGTCAGGTCGCCAGCGGCCACGCCGGTCAAGCCGCTCGCGGCGCCGGCGACCTGCTCCTGCCTGCGTGTGTCGACGGTCGCCGTGTTCCCGGGGGTCAGGTGGCTGATGACCACACGTAGGTAGTTCCGCCCGATGGGTGCGCCGAAACGGTTGGTCAGGCTGACGCTGAGGACGCCGATGCCGCTGGTGCCGGGCTGGTCGACCAACTGGGAGGCGTTGAAGGTCACCGCCGCGCCGGTATAGACCGCGCGGCTGGCCAGGTCACCGCTGGCCGCGGCGCGACCCAGTGGAGTGATGGTGACCTGGCCGCTGGCCACATCGACGGAGAAGTGGGCGGTGCCTTGTTGTGCGGCGCCAGGCGGCTCGGGCGTGGCCGGGCCGACCGGTGCGCCACCGGCGGGGCCGTCAGCGGCTGGCGGCTGGTTCGAGGAGCTGCCGCCGCAGGCGGGCAGCAGGACGGCGAGGAGGACGAGGGACCCCGGCGCTAGCCGGCGGTAGTATTGGATTGCGGACATGACTAGCTCCTTAGGCCGTAGACTGTTATTACGCTAGTGCAGCGCGGTCCGCTTGTCCGCCGCCCCAACGTCGCGCGCCGCCCGGTGGGGCCAGGCGGCGCGCGGCGCAGGAGGGGCTGGGGGTACGGGGTTAGTGGGCGGTGCTGGTGATGACGCGGCTGACGCGGCGGAGGCCGGTGCGGTCGATGAACCAAAGGTCGCCCGCGGGTGACAGTGCGATGCCATCGGGTGCTGTCTGCGGTCGGGTTACCATGGTCGCGGCGTTCCCGAAGCCATCCGCGGCCGTAGGCGCCGGCGGCACGATGTTGACGTCGAGGTTGAGGCTTGCGTGGCCGAGCCTCTTCAGGCCTTGGGTCCACGTCTGGGCGTAGATGTTGCCAGCGCCGTCAACGGCGACCCCAGTGGGTCTGTTGACCGCGCGGGCATCGGACGTCGGGGCCTGGCCGTCGAAGGTGAAGCCACGGATCACGCTGTTCCCGAAGTCGGCAACGTACACTTTGCCTGACGGTGCGATGGCGACATCCGCCGGTTGGTTGAACCGGATGGGCGACGTCTCGTAGCCCGCCGTGCCTGCCAGCGACGAACTGTCGCCGGCCATCACACTGGTTCTCCAGTTTGCGGGGTCGCCCAAGTCGCCACCGCTAAAGGTCGCGAGACAGAGACGATGCCCTCTGTCCACGAACCAGAGGTTCCGCCCGTCGATGGACTTCAAGCCTTTGGGGCCGTAGATGGGTGAGTTAGCTGCCCCTGTCGGCACACCGGGGGTGCCGGTGCCGACGATGCGTTGGGTGGTCCAGTTGGCCGCGTCCGCCATCGAGCCGCCCGTGTGCCGGACCAGGTGGATGGCGTTCCCGTAGAGGTCCGCGACGAAGACGATGCCTAAGCTCGGCGTCGTGATGCCGCGCACTCCGCTGAACGTATGGCCTGGCTCCGGGTGGCCCGCGATGGTGGTGATTACGTTGGTCGCGGGGTCGTAGCGGCGGACCGCGGAGCCATCCGCGAGGTACAGAGCGCCGTCCGGGTCAAAGGCGAGCGCGGTGAGGGATTGGCCGACGGTCGCCTGGTCGGCCGGCCCATCGATCTGGGTGAGCCCAGCCATGGCGTTGACTGGAATGACGGTTTGCACGTGGTTCCGGGGGCTCTCCGTCGAGCTGCTAATGTCCGGCCGGATCTGACCCGCGGTGGCGGCTTCGACCGTGGCGACAAAGCTGAACGAGCGCACGCCGGCGGGCACATCGAACCACCACTCAGCCGGCTCGGTGGTTGCCCCGGGGGCGAGGCCGCCGGCGGCCAGCGGATAGGTAATGAACGGCACGAGCCCGTCGCGGGGCCCGAAGTACCCGCTCGCGTTGGCCAGACGGACCTCCTCGCCGTCCTCGTTGGGGCCGACGCCACTGGTCATCCAGCCGGC
>DHNJ01000245.1:0-4490 GCA_002409445.1 Armatimonadetes bacterium UBA5419
GCGCATCGCCGACGTCGGCTGCGGCACCGGCGGGCACGCGATGGCGCTCGGCGCGGCGGGCTACGAGGGCGTTGGCTTCGACCCGAGCCCCGGCGCGCTGGACACGGCGCGGGCGCGCGCGGCGGAGCAGCAGCTGGCCAATGTCAGCTTCGAGGTCGGCAAGCTGGGCGAGCTGGCGCGGCTCGGGGCGGGTGAGTTCGACGCGGTCATCTGCCTGGGCAATACCTTGCCGCACATCACCGCGCCGGACGCGCTGGCCGCGGTCTGGCCCGACCTGCACGCGCTGGCGGCGCCGGGCGGCCGGGTGCTGCTGGGGCTGCGCAACCTGCCGCTGGTCGTCGACCGCGGCCAGCGCTACCAGCCGCTGAAGAGCACGCGCGACGCCGACGGCAGCGAGTGGCTGTTCGAGCGGGTCTACGATTTCCACCCCCACGGCCTGCTCGACTTCAATTTCGTCACCTACCACCGCCCTGGCCCCGACGGCGCCTGGACGCGCGACGTGCAGGTCAGCCGCTTGCGCGCCTGGCCGCTCGAGACGCTGCTCGCCGGGCTGGCGGGCTGGGCCGAGGTGCGCGCGGCGGCCAACCTCGCCGGCGACCCGTTCGACGAGGCGGCCAGTGGCGACCTGTTCCTCAGCGCGCGCCGGCCGGCCTGATCCCGATACGGCGGAGATTCGGCTATACTCGGCGCGGGAGAGCGATGTGGCCAGGCGCCCGGTGATCGGCTGCTCGATGTCGACAGGTGGTACGACCACGCTGACCAATTTCGTGCCGCGCACCTACACCGACTGGGTGGCGCGGGCGGGTGGGGTGGCGCTGGGGCTGCCCAATGGGCGGCCGGACCTGGCCGAGGCGGCGCTCGCGCTGTGCGACGGGCTGCTGCTGAGCGGGGGTAACGACGTCCACCCGCTGCACTACGGCGCGGAGCCGGCGGTCGGGCTGGGCGAGATCGACGCGCCGCGCGACGCCTACGAGCTGCCGCTGACGCGCGCCGCGCTAGCCCGCGGGCTGCCGCTGCTGGGCATCTGCCGCGGTGTGCAGACCCTCAACGTGGCCGCCGGCGGCACTCTGGAGCAAGACCTGCGCAGCCTGCCCAATCGGTTGCAGCATCAGATGAACGTGGTCGGCGAGCGGATCGTTCACCATACCGTCGACCTGGTGCCGGGCAGCCAGTTGGCGCGCATCCTCGGGGCGACCCAGGTCGCGACCAACTCCTACCACCACCAGGCGGTGGCGGAGCCGGGGGCGGGGCTGGTGGTCTGCGCGCGGGCGACCGACGGGACCGTCGAGGCGGTCGAGGCGGCCGACGGGCGGTTCGTGATCGGGGTGCAGTGGCACCCGGAGATGATGGCGGCGGACCATGAGCCGACCGCGAAGCTGTTTGCCGCGTTCCTCGCGGCGTGTGCGCGGAGTGCAGGAGAGAGTGATGCTACCAACCGTTGATTTCTGCGGGCTGGAGCTGACCCGCATGGTGATCGGGGCGAACCCGTTCGGTGGCTATAGCCACCAGAACCCGCGGCGCGACGCCGAGATGCGCGACTGGAACACGCCCGACCGCATCCGCGAGACGTGGGCGCGGGCCGAGGCGGCGGGCATCAACGGGTTCGTGACGAACAACGAGACCCCGCACGTGATCGACACGACCGCGGCCTACCTGGCCGACGGCGGTCAGCTGACCTGGATCGCGCAGGTCAACAACAACCGCGAGCCGGACTTCGTCGCCGCGCTGAACCGGGTCAAGGAGATCGGCGCCTCGGCGGCCTTCCTCCACGGCGGCGTGATGGACAGCTACTACCAGCGGCGCGACGAGGACGGCCTGCGGCGGGCGATCGAGCATGGCAAGTCGCTCGGGCTGCCGATGGGTACCGCGGGCCATACGCCGGCGGTACACTACTGGATCGACAGCCTCAACCTGGTCGACTTCCACGTGGTCTGCTTCTTCAACTGCGGCAGCGTCCACGCCGGCCGCGGCGACCGGTTCTACCTGGGCGACGTCTTCGAGGCGGTCAAGTGCATCCAGGCCCTGGACAAGCCGTGCATCGGCTACAAGATCATGGGCTCGGGCCGGCTCTGCCCGCGGATGGCCTTTGAGTACGCCTTCAGCAACATCAAGCCGGGCGACATCGTCAACGTCGGCATGCACCGCGGCGACCGTGACGACATGGTCGAGGCGAACGTGGCGATGCTGAGCGAGGTGCTGGACGAGCTGGGCGTGGCCGAATACGCGACGACGCCGGCCTAGCGAGGCTAGACCGGCGTCGGTGAGGTTGGGATGCGGACCTAGACGGGCTTGCTGGCCAGCAGGTCGCGGATCTCGGTCAGCAGGGCCACGTCGGCCGGCGGGGCTTCCTCGACGGGCGCCTCGGGCTCGACCCGGCGGATCTTGTTGACGGCCTTGACCATCATGAACACGGCGAACGCCACGATCAGGAAGCTGATGATCGTGTTGAGGAACGCGCCGTAGGCGATGACCGGGGCACTAGCCTTGCGGGCCAGTTCCAGCGAGTCGTACGGGGTACCCGAGAGGTTGAGGTACAGGTCGGCAAAGTTGACCTTACCGATGATCGCGCCCAGCGGGGGCATGATCACGTCCTCCACCAGCGAGGTGACGATCTTGCCGAAGGCCGCGCCGATGATGATACCGACGGCCATGTCCATCACGTTGCCCTTGGCAATGAACTCTTTGAACTCCTTGATCACTTGAATCCTCCGCCCGATAGTGTGCGGCGGGTCCGCCGGACGGTCAAGGGCTGCGCCGAAAGCACGCTGTTACAGCGCCGGCCCGCACCTGCTAGGCGCGGGCCGGTGTGTCATTTAGCGTTGCCGATGAGTCGGTTACTGCCAGGGTGTCGTGCAGGGCTTGTTCCAGTTAGGGCTGCTCTGGTTGATGAGCCGGAAGCTCTGCCAGTACAGCTTCTCCCAGTTGGACGCCTTGACGTGGCCGTCGGCGAACAGGACGTTGTTGTTGCCCATGTGCCAGCAGGTGCGGTTGCGGTCGCCGGCGAGGTACCAGGCGACGTCGCGGCTCTGCATGACCCAGACGTCGTCCATCCAGGGGTTGTCGCTGTCCCAGACGGCGATGATGCCCGCGACCCCGGCCTCGTTGTTGGCCACCGTGGCCAGCGAGACGACGCCGGGCCCGCCCACGGTCGTGCTGTAGCCACCCAGGGCCCGGTAGTTGTAGCAGTAGCTGAACTGCGTGCGCGAGTGGGGGTCATACCAGCCGCTCGTCCGCGAGGGACAGCGGTAGATGCCAGAACTCTTGACGTAGGGGTTGATGACGTTGCTGACCCAGCCTGGCCAGAACACGTTGACGTCGGCGCCGATACCGCCGGTGTAGTCTTCGTTGAGCTGGCTGTAGGGATACTTTTCGTCGTAGTCCTGGGTGTACTGCATCAGCGCCAGGCCGATCTGTTTGAGATTGCTCTGGCAACTGGCCTGACGGCCTTTCTCCCGCGCCTTAGCGAAGACGGGGAAGAGGATCGCGGCCAAAATCGCGATGATCGCGATGACGACCAGCAGTTCGATGAGAGTGAAGGCACGTCGCTTCATGGCACACCTCGGTGAGGTGCCAGGGTCACGGGCGTAAGCCACGTGGCGGAGAGGGCGCCGGCCCGCGCCCCGCGGGGGGCACGGGCCGGGTACGGGTTGGTCCGGTGGATTACCGGTTGTAGTACTGGGTGCAGAGTTCGAGCTGGTTCACGCTGTCGCCGAACGGCGGCACGTTGGGCCCGTTGATCGCCCACATGTTGAGCGGCTGGGCCGCGTTGACGGTGGCGTTGGGCCGCATCGGCTTGACGTGACCGTCACAGAAGGCGAAGTTGGCCATACCCATGTGACCCGCGTACATCGCGCAGGGCACGTTCGGGTCGCGACCCTGGAACCACTCCCAGCAGAAGTCCAGGTTCATCTCAGTCCAGCCTTCGCTGCACTCGGTGAGCAGGATGCAGTTGGCCGGCGCCTTGATGACCGCGATGGGCTGGCCGTTGTTGGCGCGCATGGGGGTGGCGTACTGGTCGTGGCCGTTGACCGCGTAGCTGCGCGGCACGGGCCAGCTGCCGTAGGCGTTGAACGAGCTGGCCGGGTTGGACGGGCAGCGCATGACCGCCGTCGACTGGACGTAGGGCTGGATCACCCGGCGCCAGGGGTACTCCTCGTGCCACTCGCCCGGGGCCATGCCGTTCAGGCGGCCGGGGAACCGTTCGTCGTAGTCCTGGACATACTGCAAGATGCCCAAAACCAGTTGCTTTTCGTTGCTCTGGCAGCTGGCCTGCCGGCCCTTCTCCCGCGCCTTGGCGAAGACTGGGAAGAGGATCGCGGCCAGGATCGCGATGATCGCGATGACCACGAGCAACTCGATGAGGGTGAACGCACGTTTGCGCATGACATGACTCCTGGCTATGAATCATGGCCATGCCTAGTGGCGTGGCCACTTGGCCCAAGTATGGCCGATCGGAGTCAGCAATGCAACAGGTTTTTGACGGCCGTCAA
>DHNJ01000245.1:4615-4939 GCA_002409445.1 Armatimonadetes bacterium UBA5419
AACAGGTTTTTGACGGCCGTCAAGCCCCGATCCTAACGGTCGCCCGCGCACCTTTTTCATTTAACGTAAAAGTCGTGCTGGATCGGTAGCCGCGCCGGGTTTACTCGCCGGGCTGCGGTGTTGGAGCCGGGGCGACGGTCAGAGGGGTCGGCGTCGGCACGGACTCACCTTCGGGCGGGTCGGGCACAGGGGTGGGTTGCTCGACCGCCGGGTCCAGGGTCTCGGCCGGCGGCAGCGCCGTGGCGGCGTGGGCGGTGGTCAAGTATTCGCTGGCGCGGGCATAGAGCAATCGCGCGGGCACGAGCGTGCGAAACAGCGGCGCGC
>DHNJ01000245.1:5089-5340 GCA_002409445.1 Armatimonadetes bacterium UBA5419
GAGCGTGCGAAACAGCGGCGCGCGCGACGGGTAGCTCCACCACAGCTCGACGGTGGTCAGCTCGCCCACGGGGCGCTGGCTTTCGCTCAGCGGCTCGACCTTGACCCAGCAGTAGCCGGGGAACTCGTCGGGGCTGCGGTCGCCCAGGAGGTGGGTCAAGGCGGCGCGCTGGATGTCGAGGTTGCTCGCGCCGGTGGCCGCGGTCAGCGCGGCGGTGCGCGCGGCGGCCTGCAGCCGGCCGCCGCGCGCAC
>DHNJ01000260.1 GCA_002409445.1 Armatimonadetes bacterium UBA5419
CTGGTTGGCGCCCTTGCCGCCGGCGGCCTGGACGAACTCGCCGCCCAAGATCGTCTCGCCCGGCGTGGGCAGGTGGGGGCAGGCGCAGACCAGGTCGGTATTGGCGCTGCCGACGACGACCAGGCGCGGTGCGCTAGTCAAGGGTGTCCATCACGGTGTGGCCGAAGCTGCGCGCGCCCTCGCGCGTCAGCCAGCGTTCGGCACGGGCGTAGGCCTTGGCCCGGCGCGTGCGCAGCGCCTCGAGCTGGGCGGTGAGGTCCTCGGTCGGGCCGTGCTCGGCGGTCCACTGGTCCAGCCGCTCGATGAGCACGTCCAGATCGTGGACGTCGCCGAGGCGGCTGTGCAGCTCGACGACAGCGTCCAGGGCGCGTTGGAAACGGCGGTCGTAGATGCTGGCGAAGGTCTCCATCGCGTAGCGCAGCTGCTTGTTGGCGATGCGCACTTCGTGCAGGCCGTGGACATCGAACTCGCCGGAGACCGCGCGGATGCGCTTGAGCACGCGGCGCAGGCGGCGGCCGACCTCGCGCGGGGCGAACCAGCTGAGCTTGCGGCCGGCGACCTTGTGGTCGATGCGGTGGCGGCCGTTGATGATCAGATCGCGGAAGCGGGCCTCGAAATCGCTGGCCGCCAGCTCGCCCAGCGCCGTATGGAACGTGGTCAGGTCACGCTCGCGCTGGCTGGCCAGTTCAGCGCGCAGCGGGGTCAGCTCCTCGGTCTCGGCGACACCGGGCAGGTCGGCCAGGTGGGCGTCGAGCACATCGGCGTCCCGGACCGCGCCGAGCCGGTCATTGAGGGTCTCGATCTCGGCGAGCAGGTGGTCGAAGGAGTCGCGGCGGTAAGCGCGGCGGAACAGGCGCAACGCCTCGCGCAGGCGCTTGGCTTCGACGCGCATGGCGTGGATGCCGGCCTCGGGGTCGCCGGCGAGCGCGGCCGGCACACAGGCGACCAGACTCTCGAAGCGCTCGAGGAGGAAGAGGCGAGCGGCCTTGCGCACACGGGTACGACGCCGGAATTTGTCGAGGACAGTAGCCACCGCTGCACCGTTTCGCTTGGTGGCTGCCTTGCGCCGGGCGCTAGCAGCCGACGTGGAGGAGGAGCGCTTTGCTGCCGCTAGTTTCATTGAAAGCGCGAGCCGCTTCGGGCGTCGGGAGCACGATGGCCTGCACGTCTCTCTTTTGCAGCCAGCGCACCGCGGGGCGGCTAAGACTAATAAGTCCTTCGTAGCCCGCGCCGAGGATGAACGTTGCCGGGAGCTCACGGCAGACATATTTGACTTCCTCGATACTGATTTCGTGGGCGGTGCCGTGCTTGGCGCGGCTCAGGCGCTTGCGGCGCTTGCGCACTTCGCCGTCGGCGCGGACCACCAGGTCTCGATCGCGCAGTTTGCCATCGACGAGGATCGAGCCGAACTGGCTGCCCTCGACCGTCGGGTAGGAAGCATGGACCCGCGCCTCGACTGCCGGCTCGGGGATGAGCGCGCTGTTGACGAGCGCCGCCGCACCGAGCGCCACGGCATCATCGCCCAGCTGGCTAGTCAGGAGGGCCAGCGGCCGGCCATTGCCCGGCGGGATGTGGGCGCGGATGGTCTCCTCGATGATCGGCATCATGAAGTCGCCGACCGCCTCGATCACCCCGCCGCCCATGACCAGGGCCTGCGGATCGCAGAGGAGGATGACGTTCGCGCTGGCCAGGCCGATCAGCTTCGCCGCGTCGGTCAGCGCCTCGATGACGACCTCGTCGTTCGATTCGACACCGGTCTTCAGCAGGCCCGAACGCAGCCGGTCGGTGCCCTCCTCGCCCAGCCGCTCGGCGACGATCGTCTCGCGGCCGTCGGCGATCGCCGCGCGGATGGCGCGCTCGATGCCCAGGCGGCCGGCGTAGTACTCGAACTCGCCGCCACCCTCGCGGCCGTCGAGCGCGGCGTGGTAATCCATGACGATGTGGCCGATCTCCGCGCCCAGCGCGTGCTCGCCGACGATCACCTCGCCATCGACGACCAGGCCGCCGCCGATGCCGGTACCAACGAACATGCCGAAGACATCCGCGAGCCCCCGCGCCGCGCCGAAAGCCAGCTCGCCCAGCGTGCCGACGTTGACGTCGTTGCCGACCTCGACGGCCACACCGAACTCAGCGCGGATGCCGCCGGCGACATCGACGCCGGTCAGCGGGCAGTTGGGCGCCCAGATGCAGACCCCGGAGGCCGAGACGACGCCCGGCACACCCAGCCCAATACCGCGCACGGACGACGGCTCGATCGCGCCCTTTAGCCCGACGGTGCGGATGCAGGCCTTGACCGCCTCCATCATCGCCGCGCCAGATTCGAGCGGCGTGGGCATCTTGGCCCGGGCCAGGACCTGGCCCTCGTCATCGACCAGGATGGCGTAGATCTTGGTCCCGCCAACGTCCACTCCGATGGTGTTGTGCGCCATGGTTGCGTCTCCGTTCCTGATCGTCTGAGCCCCTACCAGTCTATCGAATCGCCGTCTGCCCGCAAGAGTATGACAGGAATCGGCCGCGTCGGCTTAACTCGCCACAGGCCAATTGGTGCTGCTGACGACCTGGTCCGACTCGTCTAGCACCAAGCGCGCCTGGACGTCCGGCGCGCGCGTCGCCAGGTGCTCGAGCAGGGCCGGCCCGCCGACCAGCAGACCGGTCGAGACGACCTCGGCAGCGACCGGTGAGTCGGCGGCGACGGCCGCCGCCCGTACGCCGTGGGTCGGCCAGCCGGTGCGCGGGTCGAGGATGTGGCCCAGGTATTCGCCGGCATGCCAGAAGCCCGCGCCGCGGACATTCGAGCAGGCGGCGGCACGGTCGGCGAGGGTCAGCAGGGCGAACGGCTGGTCGGGGCGGTCGGCCTCGGCAAAGCCGGCGGGCTGCACGCCGATGGCCACGACGCTGGAGGTCCCGCCGTCGACCAGGGCGCTGGTCACACCGTGCTCGCGCAGGACGCGGGCGACCAGGGCGACACCGTGGCCCTTGCCCACGCCGCCCAGGTCGAGGACCATGCCCTCGGCCAGCAGGCCGACCGAGCCGAGGCCTGGCTCGAGCTGCAGGCCGGCCAGGCCGACGCGGTCGCGCGCGGTGGCCAGCGCCGCCGCGGGCGGC
>DHNJ01000217.1 GCA_002409445.1 Armatimonadetes bacterium UBA5419
GCCTGAAGGGCTTCGTGGGCGCCATCATCGGCGGCCTGGTCAGCTACCCCTTGGCGGCGGCCGGCGCGGTGCTGGGCATCCGCTACACCAACCTCGACAACCACGACGGCGAGCTGACCGCCAGCCTCGAGCACCGGCGCCAGATCATCCGCCTCCTACGCACTTTCCAGCCCGACCTCGTGCTGACCCACCGCGGCGGCGACTACCACGCCGACCACCGCGCCGCCAGCCAGCTGGTGCAGGACGCGACCTTCCTGCTGACCGTGCCGAACCTCTGCCCCGACACGCCGGCCCTGCGCGCGATGCCCACCGTCATGCACACCGAGGACGGTTTCAGCAAGCCCGAGCCGTTCGTGCCCGATGTCGTTGTCGACATCGACCCCGTGCTCGACCTCAAGGCCCAGATGGCCGCCGCCCACGAGTCGCAGGTCTTCGAATGGCTACCCTGGCTCGACGGCCAGACCGCGCCGACCGGCCCGGCCGAGCGCAAGGCCTTCGTCCGCGCCTGGATGGAGCGCCGCGGCCGCGCCACCGCCGACCGCTTCCGCGAGCAGCTCTGCGCCAGCTACGGCCCCGACCACGGCAACCGCGTCCAGTGCGCCGAAGCCCTGGCCCTGACCGAATACGGCGCCCCCCTCACCCCCGAGCGCCGCGCCGCCCTCTTCCCGTTCCTGCCGTAGGGTGGGGCGAGAGATCCCGTGTGGCGCGGACATATATGTCCGCGACGAGACCGAGCCCAGCTTGCTGGGCCGGAAGCTGAATCTCTGTAGCCAATCTTGGTTCGGCCTCCGCTGCGCTGCGGCCGAGGCTAAGGTCGCGGACAGATATGTCCGCGCCACAAGGCAGGGCTTACCCGCCCGCACCCCCCACCTGACACTCCGGACACGTCCCGCTGTACTCCAGCACATGCCCCCGCACCGTCCAGCCCGCTGGCGCCGTGTGCAGGTCGGCGGCCAGGTCCTCGCCGCCCACCTCGGCGATGCGGCCGCACTCGGCGCAGATGATGTGATGGTGGCAGCCGTCGGTCTCGGGCCAGGTGCAGGCTACCCAGCCGGGTACGGTATGAACGCGGTGGGCGAGGCCGAGGGTTTCAAGCAGGTCCAGGACGCGGTAAACTGTCACTACGTCGGGTGTGGTTCGCGGCCGGCCGGCGCGCAGGTGCTCGATGAGGGCATAGGGCGACAGCGCGCGGTCGGTGGCGGCCAGCGCGGCGATGACCTGCTGGCGCGAGCGCGTCATCCGGTAGCCCGCGGCCCGCAGCCGCTCTTCGGCCTGCGCCGCGTAGTCGTCCATACCGGAATTGTAAGAGCGAACCCAACCGGCGACAAGCCGCGGAGCCGACTGATGAACCGTTGCCTAACCCTCTGCCTGACCGCTCTCCTCACGCTTGCGCTGGCTGGTTGCGGCGTCTCCAAGTTGGTCGATCTCATCCCTGGCGGCAAGGACGACAACAAGGCCGAACGCGACCTCGTCCGCGCCCTGACCCGCGAGTGGTCGGTCAACGCCTACAACGGCGCGGAGACCGGCGCGGTCGTCGTCCCGCCCACGGCGCTGATGGTCTGGGACTTCCGCGCCGATGGCAACTTCGTCGTCGTCTCCGACCAGCCCGTGGCCATCGGTCCGACCTCCACGCGGCGCTACGCCGATTCGGGCAAGTGGCGCGTGCTTCGCGCGGACGGCGGGACGCTGGGGCTGACGCTGGGCGCGCGCGCGGGCCAGGCCATCCCCGAGCACCTACGCCAGGAGGTGACCGCCACCTACCGCCGCGAAAGCAGCACGCAGGTGACGATCACCACTAGCGCCCTCGGTCCCGGCAGCGTGACCTACACGCTGAACCCCTAGGCCCCCGCGCGCGCCTTAGAGGCCTTCGACGGTGATCGCGCCGCTGTCGACCAGGTCGGTCAGCGGGTTGTCGTCGATCAGCAGCGGGAAGTCGACCCGCCCGCGCCGCCGCGAGGACTCGTACGCGCCGAAGATGATCTCCGTGGCGATCATCGCGTTGCCGCTATCCAGCTGGCAGGGCCGGCCCTCGCGCACGCAGTCGATGACGTCGGCGATCGCGCGCTCGATGAAGCCCGGGCCGTGGATGCTCGCGCCGTGGGTGTCGACGTTGGTCCAGTCGGCATCGCCCCAGCGCCGGAAGCGCAGCGCGCCCGCCGGGCCGTGGTCGCGGCCGCACTCGATGATGCCCTCGGTGCCGATGAACTTGTTCTGCGCGCCGATCGGGTGCGCGCCGCCGGCGCCGCCCATGACCAGGCCGAACACGCCGTTCTCGTACTCGAAGAGCACGACCTGCTGGTTCTCGCAGTGCCCGCCGAAGACGCGGTTCTCGGTGCGGTAGTCGATCTGCCCGAGGACCCACTTGCCCGGCACTTCGTTGTTGAACTTGCTCATCATGTCGATGAAGTGCGTGCCCGAGTCGTAGATGTTCCCGCACTCGCTCTCGCAGCGCACGAGCTCGCCGATCACGCCGTCGTCAAGCAGCTTCTTGCCCATCACGTACGGCTCGCCGTAGCGCCGCTGGTGGTTGAAGGTCAGCCGCACGCCGGCCGCCTGCGCCGCCTCGTGCATCCGCCGCGCGCCACCGAAGGTGCTGGCCATCGGCTTCTCGCAGTGGATCGCGCGCACCCCGGCCTCAATCGCGGCGAGGGTCATCTCCTCGTGCAGGTGCATCCAGGTACAGATGCTGACCATGTCCGGCTTGACGTCGTCGAGCATGGCCCGATAGTTCTCGAAGACCATGTCCGCGGGCAGCCCGTAGTGCTGGGCGAAGGCCAGCCCGTTGTCCGCCGAGATGTCCGCGCAGGCGACCAGCTCGACCCCGGGGATCTGCTTGTAGGCGTCCGCGTGGCTGTAGGCCATCGCATAGCCAAACCGGTCCGCCCGCTCCTTCTTCCGCCCCGTGCCAATGATCGCTACCCGCAGAAACTTACCCATCGCGACACTCTCCTGACGGCAGGGCTACTTCGACGCGCCAGGCGGAGGTCCTGCTACCGGCCCCGCCGGCGGCCCTCCCGCCCGCAGCCGCCGCCACGCAGCGGCCAGCGCCAGCCACAGCCCGGCTAGAAGCATGGCCAGGAGGTACCCGCTAACGGCCCCGGCCACGACAAGCAAGTTGGTTCGGTGCCGCCCGTAGGCGAGGACGACGCCCACCCCGGCGCCGACGACAACGCCAATCAACCCACCGACCTTCCCCGCGTCCATCATCACCCCAATGACCGCCAACAGAGGCCCATCCCCCGCCTCCACCCGCGCCGCCCGCGCCGCGGCCCGAGCCGCCGCCCGCTGCT
>DHNJ01000169.1:0-4430 GCA_002409445.1 Armatimonadetes bacterium UBA5419
TTCATCTATCCATGTCCCTTCTATACGTATATTGCGCAAAGAGGAACGCACATCGATGAAATAGTTAGTGGGGAAGTCCGCTTCTTCCTGAATAATACGTTTGAATTCATCTGTTTGGGAGAGAATCTCTATTATATCGGAATAATTTGACGAAAAAGTTATCTCTTCTACTTTTTCTTCACCTAAAGGGCTTAAGCACTTTGTCGCAAGTAATTGCCTAATTTTATCAAAACCTATTTTTATTTCAAATCAGCAGCCGGCGCCTCGCCGGCCGGCGCAGCATCGGCCGGCGCGGTCTGCTGGGCCCAGGCGGCCAAGCAGAACAGCGCGGCGGTCAGGAGCGCGGCGAGGTGGGGGCGGCGCATGGCTTAGTCTCCGGGTTCGTCGTCCGGTTCGGCGAGGGCGGCGAGCAGGCGGGCGCGCAGCTCCTCGGCCAAGGCCGGGTCCTCGTGCTGGTCGGCGGCCTGTTCGGCGACCGCGTGCAGCACCTCCTCCAGCCGCTCCATGCGCGACAGGAGGCGGAAGATGATCTCGATGCCCGCGAGGTTCACGCCCATCGCGGTATAGCTCTGGACGCGGCGGACGCGGTCCAGGTCAGCCTCGGAGTAGAGCCGCGCGTTGCCGCTCGTGCGCTCGGGCACGATCAGCCCCGTCCGCTCGTACATCCGCAGGGTCTGGGGGTGACAGGTGACCATGGCCGCGGCCACGCCAATCGCGTAGACCGGCTCGTGGCGCCGGCGGCCGTCAGATCGGTTCGGGGTTGCCATGGTTACTGCTCCTGTGGCCGCCAGAGGCCCGCCCGCGGGTCGCCCGCGCGCGCGCTCATCTCGGTGACGGCCTTCGTCTCGGCCTCTCCCTCGGCCGCTGGTACAACAACTTTAACCCGCACGACGAGGTTGCCGGTAGTCTTCGCCCGCCGCGAGGGCAGTCCGCCTTCGCGGATGCGGAAGCGCGTCCCGCTCGAAGTGCCCGCGGGGATGCGCAGCGTGCGCATGCCGCGCAGCGTGGGCACGGGGATCTCACCGCCCAGGCTGGCCTCGGCCAGGCTAACCGGCACCTCGCACTCGAGGTCGTCGCCGCTGGGCCGGAAGAACGGGTGCTCGCGCCAGACGATGCGCAGGTTGATGTCGCCCGGCGGCCCACCGTGGCCCGCGCCGCCCTTGCCACGCAGGCGCACCGTCGAGCCGTTGTCGGCGCCGGCGGGAATCTTCACGCCGCGCACCGTCTGCTGCCGGCGGACCTGCCCGCGGCCACCACAGACCGCGCATGGCTGGCCCGGCGGCACGATGCCGCGGCCGCGGCAGCTGGTGCAGGTATCCTCGACGGTCAAGCTCAGGTCGCGCGTCGTGCCGGCGAGGACCTCCTCCAGGCTCAGGTGCAGCTCGGCCTCGTAGTCGGTGCCGCGCTGGCTCGGCGCCTGGGCGCGGCCGGCGCCCGCCGCGCCGCCAAACAGCTGGCTGAGGATGTCCTGCATGTCGGCGCCGTCGGCCCCGCCGCTGGTGAAGCGGAACTCCTGGCCACCGCCGCCGAAGCCGCCCGGCCCGCCGCGGAACTCCCAGCCCCCGCCCCCGCCCGGCGGCGGCCAACCGGGCGGCGGGCCGCCCTCGCCCATCTGCTCGGCCGCGTGACCATAGCGGTCGTAGGCCTCGCGCGTCTCCTTGTCGCTGAGGATGTCGTAGGCGTGCTGGACCGCCTTGAACCGCTCGGCCGCCTGCGGGTCGTCGCGGTTGACGTCCGGGTGGTACTGGCGGGCCAGCTTGCGGTAGGCCTTCTTGATCTGCGCCGGCGTGGCCTCGCGCGCCACACCCAGCTCGTCGTAATAGTCTCGGGGCATCGCGCGCTCCTTTGCGCTCACATGGGGGTGGGCCGGTGCCCGCACGCGCTGGTACGGGCACCGGGTCAGTTAGGTGTGGACCGCGCTTAGTCCTCGTCGGCGAACTCGACGTCGATGATGTCATCGCCGCCGTCGTCGCTGGCGCCCGCGCTCGGGCCACCCGGCGCCGGCTCGCCCTCGGGCGGGGTCTGCGCCTGGTACATCCGCTCGGCCATCGCGTAGCTGCTCTGCTGCAGCTCGTCGCGCGCGGCGCGGAAGGTGTCGGCGGTCGCGTTCTCGTCCTCGAGGACGGTCTTGGCCTTGGCCAGCGCCGCCTCGACCGCGGTCTTGTCGTCGGCCGGCACGTTTTCGCCGCTCTCGCGCAGCATCCGCTCGAGGCTGAGGACCATCGAGTCCAGCTCGTTGCGCGCGTCCTGGCGCTCGCGGAAGGTCTTGTCCTCCGCGGCGAACCGCTCGGCGTCGCGGACCATCTGCTCGATCTCGTCGCTGCTCAGCGCGCCGGACTGCTGGATGGTGACCTTCTGCTCGCGGCTGGTCGCCTTGTCCTTGGCCGTGACCTGCAGGATGCCGTTGGCGTCGAGGTCGAAGCTGACCTCGATCTGCGGCATGCCGCGGGGCGCGGGCGGGATGCCGTCGAGCCGGAACTGGCCCAGCAGCTTGTTCAGCCGTGCCTGGCTGCGCTCACCCTGGTAGACCTGGATGTCGACCGCGGTCTGGCTGTCCTCGGCGGTCGAGTAGGTCTGCGTCTTGGTCACCGGGATGGTCGTGTTGCGCTCGATGATCTTGTGGAACACACCGCCCATCGTCTCGATCCCGAGGCTCAGCGGGGTCACGTCGAGCAACACCACGTTGCCCACCTCACCGGCCAACACACCGGCCTGGATCGCCGCGCCGACGGCCACCACCTCGTCGGGGTTGACCCCGCGGTGCGGCTCCTTGCCGGTCAGCCGGCGGACCAGCTCCTGGATGCTGGGCATGCGCGTCGAACCACCGACCAGGACGACCTCGTCCAACTCGGAGGTCTTGATGCCGCTGTCGCGCAGGGCCGCGTCGAACGGGCCGCGCGTGCGGTTGACCAAGTCGGCCGTCAGCTCGTCGAAGCGCGCGCGGGTCAGCTCCTTGACCAGGTGCACCGGGCCCTCCGGCGCGCCCGAGATGAACGGCTCGTTGATCTCGGTCGCCGTCTGGCTCGACAGCTCCTTCTTGGCCTTCTCCGCCGCCGTGCGCAGCCGCTGCATGGCCGCCGGGTCGCCCGAGAGGTCGATGCCCGTCTCGCCCTTGAACTCCTTGACCAGCCACTCGACGACCAGCGCGTCGAAGTCGTCGCCGCCCAGCTGCGTGTCGCCACTGGTCGACTTCACCTCGAACACCCCGTCGCCCACCTCGAGCACCGAGACGTCGAACGTCCCGCCGCCCAGGTCGTAGACCAGGATCTGCTCCTCGCCCTTGCGCTCCAAGCCGTAGGCCAGCGAGGCCGCCGTCGGCTCGTTGATGATGCGCAGCACCTCGAGGCCCGCGATCTCGCCGGCGTTCTTCGTCGCCGTGCGCTGGCTGTCGTCAAAGTAAGCCGGGACGGTGATCACCGCCTGCTTCACCTCGTCGCCCAGATACGCCTCGGCGTCAGCCTTCATCTTCATCAGGATGAACGCCGAAATCTCCTCGGGCGAGTACTCCCGCCCATCAATCTCGTAGCGGTGGCGCGAGCCAATCTTGCGCTTGACCGAGCTGATCGTCCGCAGCGGGTTCATCACCGCCTGCCGCTTGGCCACCTCGCCCACCAGCCGCTCGCCATCCTTGCGGAAGGCGACCACCGACGGGGTCGTCCGGTTGCCCTCAGCGTTCGGGATGACCACCGGCTCGTCATGCTCGATGACCGCCATGCACGAGTTGGTCGTGCCCAGGTCGATACCCAATACCTTCGCCATCGTCTTGCCTCCCTCGTCATCCCGGGCCATCCACGCGGCCCGTCAAACTCACTGCCCACACTATACTGCCTTGCACTCAACCTGTCAACACGATTGATAGCGATATGCTCAATCTTCTGGAGCGTGGGCGTGTTGGGGTGCCGCGGGGCACGGTGTGGTGCGGCTTAGCGGGTGCCGGCGACGAGCAGCCCGCCCAGGTGGAAGCGGTGGGCGGTGCTGGTGCCGGGCAGCTCGTCGGTCAGCTCGAGGCGGACGCGGTGCGGGCCGGGGCCGAGGTCGGCGGCGATCGGCTCGGAGACCCAGTAGCCGCCCCAGGTCGCGTCGAACCACGCGTTCAGCGTCACCGGCGGCCGGTCGTCGACAGTCAGCCGCGCGATGCCGGTGTCGCCCTTGATGCGGTAGTGCAGCGCGGCCAGGCGCTCGGCCTCGATCTCGAACTCGAGGTACGAGCCCGGGTCGTCGGCGACCCACCCGGGGCCGAACGGGGCGGCCTCGTGGCGGAAGCCCTGGCTGGCGATCGGCGTGATCTGGTCGGCGGTCAGCACCTGGGCGAACTGGTAGACGTCGGAGGTGACCGGCGTCGGCAGGACGCGGCGGGGCGGGATCTTGGGCAGCGCCTCATCGGCCGGCAGGTTGGCCCGCACGCTCTCGAGGTAGTAGGTCAGAAACTC
>DHNJ01000169.1:4597-4861 GCA_002409445.1 Armatimonadetes bacterium UBA5419
GGACCTCGTCGGCCTCGATGTCGTTCCAGGCGATGCGCCCGGCCTGCACCTCGGGCCACAGCGCGTCGCGGAAGCTGATCTGCGGCAGCCCGTAGCGTAGGCCCACGCGCGCGTGGTGCGCCTGCACGTTGCCGCCCAGCGAGTTCATCGTGTACAGCAGGACCACGGCCGGCTGGTGCGGCGAGTCGAGCAGTTGGCGGACCAGGCCTTCCAGGCTCTCGGTCGCCGACTCGTCGTTGGGGTCGTTGACCGCGAACTCGACGA
>DHNJ01000169.1:5026-5266 GCA_002409445.1 Armatimonadetes bacterium UBA5419
CCGGCTCCGCGGCGACCAGCGGCCCGCAGCGATGCGCGGCGAGCAGGCTGCCGGTGGCGCCGATGCCGTCGTTGCGGAAGGTGACCTCGGCCTGCGGGAACGTCGTCCGCCACCAGTCGGCCAGCAAGCTGCCGTAGTTGCGCGCCGGCGTCGAGGCCAGCGCGCCCTGGGTGATCGAGCCGCCGATGACCGCGATCGTCACCGGCTCGCCCCGCCGCGCGCGCGCCAGCGCCTGCTGCG
>DHNJ01000169.1:5400-5628 GCA_002409445.1 Armatimonadetes bacterium UBA5419
CGCGCGCGCCAGCGCCTGCTGCGTGCGCGCCGTATCGCCCCGACTAATCAACGCCCGCGCCGCCAGCGGCGCCTCCTCCAGCGGCTGACCAAACATCGGCACCACTCCCAGCACTACCGCAGCAACGAGCCTCAGCCTCATCGATCGGCTCCTAGCGGTCGGAAGCGTAGCACGTTCGGGGGTGGTGGGGGTGCGGTGGCACAGTACCAACCCATGTGGCGCGGGCTG
>DHNJ01000169.1:5936-10534 GCA_002409445.1 Armatimonadetes bacterium UBA5419
CGGGCTGGCAGCCCGCGCCACATAGGCTGTGCGAACCCCTACCCCGCCGGCTCCAGCCGCAGGTCGTCGAGGTACCAGGTCGAGCCCGCCGGGTTGCCGGTCCAGCCGGCCGTCAGGTACGGGTTCTCGACCAGCATGCCGACATCGATGCCGATCACGTCGCTCGCCGGGTTGATGCCCGCCTCGGCGCAGACCGCCGCCAGGTCGACGCTGAAGTCGTGCCAGCGGTTGTCCGCCTCGGCCGGGCCCGGCGCGGCCACCGCGGTCGCCAGCTTGAGGCCGGCCTCGGTGAACAGCGGGTCGGTCTGCGGGCCCATGTTGAAGGGCACGTAGCGGTAGGTGCCGTTAGCCAGGGCCAGGTAGATGTTGACCCGCACCGGGTTCGGCAGGCGGTAGGCGAACTTGAGTTGCGGGGTGGCGCTCAGGTCGAGCCGGCCGTCCTCCTCCGCCTCGAGCAGCCGCACATGCCGCCGGCCGCCGGCGACCACGTTGGTCATCGCCAGCACGTGCCCCGGCCGGTCGGCGACGGTCGCCCGGCTGACCAGCGAGGTGACCGGGTGGTCGACCGCGCGGACGGCACCCAGGCCGGTCTCGAAGTCGTTGCGCAGGCCCCAGGGCAGCGCCGCGCCGCGGTCGGCGCTGGCCAGCATGGCCGCCGCGTCGGGCAGCGGCGGGCCGTCGGTCAGGCCCTCGTAGCCGATGCGCAGCCGCGCCACGTTCAAGCCCCAGCCCATGTTGTACAGGGCCACACGCCCGCCTGGCAGCGGATCCGGGTCCGTGACATCGAAGACGACCACGTCGTCGATCGTGCAGATGATGCGGTTGCCCACGCGCTTCATAACCATGTGGAACCAGTGGCGGTGGAACTCGTCGAGGGCCGCGCCGCTCGTCCCGACATACTTGAAGCGGCCGGCGGCATCGGTGTTGACCGCCATGACCTGGCCCTTGCGCAGCAGCACCGATTTGGTGTTGCCCTCGGCGGCGAAGAGGAAGCTGTAGCCGCTGGTCAGGTCGGCCCCATCGCCGGCGATGGCCAGGCCCAGGTCGCTGCCGTGGTAGCGGTCATCGCCGCCATCGCGCGCGCCCATGCGCAGGCCGACGTAGGTGTCGAGCGACATATCGCCGCTGTAGGCCTGCTTGCTCCAGATGACCGGGTTGTCGTCGACATGGCCGCCGAAGAAGCTCCAGCGCGGGTCGCAGAACCAGCGGTTGGTCGTCTCCCAGATGCCCTTGCCCTGCCACCATTCCCACGGCGCGGTGCCGAAGGTGGTGTCGTAGGAGTTGGTCGCGGAGACCTGGATCTGGCCGAAGTTGAAGTGCGGCGCAGACGACGCCAGGCCGATCTGGTGGCCGCCGAGCAGCTGCCCCGGCTCGCTCCAGCCCAGCAGCACACGGTCGTCGGCGGCGACGGTGAACAGCTTGCCCCGCTGCACGAAGCGCAGCAGCGCCGCGCCGGCCAGGTCGGCCTCGGCGCTCGCCACGTCCGCACCGGCGCGGGCGAGCGTCAGTGTCACCGAGCCGGGCGTGGGCTCGCGCTGGGCGACTGTCAGGGTGTAGCCCGAGTCGGCGGTCTGCTCCGCGCCGGCCAGGCTGAGCCGCAGCGCCTGCAGTTGGCCCTGCCAGACGCGCGCAGCGTCAACGACCAGCTCGACGTCGCCCCAGCAGGGGTAGCGGTACCAGAGCCAGGTGTTCGGCTCGCCCCAGCCCTGACGCAGCCAGGCGCCCTCGGGCTTGGCCCAAGAGACCATGTAGCTGTCGGTGGCAAACTGAGCGGCCACTTCCGGCGCAAACTCGGCCGCGCGCTCCTGTTCGTCCCAGGCCTCGCAGCCGCTGAACCGCGCGCCCGGATCGCCCCACAGGCCGCGCTGGCCCGCCCGCAGGCCCGGCGTCGCCGCGGCCAACACGCGCTGCCCGTCGACACTAACCTCGGCCCGCTCGCCAACCTCGCGCAGGGTCAGCTCGGCCCAGCGGTCGCGCGGCGCGGGCAGGGCCGTCTCGGCCAGGACCGTCGCCTCGCCGCCGCTGACGCGGACGATGCGCATCGTGTCGCCCCAGCGCACCTGCAGCGCCTCGTCGGGCCCCTGCACACCGGTCGCCAGGCCCACCGCGCCGCCCTTCGGCGCGCGGACATGGCTGCGGATCACGCCGCTGTCGCTCAGCGGCTCGCGCAACAGCGCCAGCCCCGCGCCGCCCGCACGGATCGTCTTCGCCCCGCGGCCGTCGGGCCCCGGCGTGCCGGCCTCGTCGCGCCAGTCGCCGGCCAGCGCCAGCCACATGCCCGGCGTCGGGCGGGTGAAGCGCTCGTTGATCTCGTCGAGGGCCAGGACCGTCACATCGTCGTAGTCGGCGAAGCTGACCTCCCGCGCCCACAGGCCGACCGCGCCCTGCGACGGGGCGACGTAGTCCGCCTCGAGCACCGGCTGCCCGTCGACCGTAGCCACCGCGCGGCCGTCGTCCAGGGTCAGCCCGAGCCGGTACCACTGGTCCGCCTGCCAACTGCCCGGCGCCTCGGCCAGCACCGTGCGCTGCCCGCCGACCACGCTGACCAGCTGGCGCACCATGCCCAGCCCCCAGCCCCACTCGAAGGCCAGGTAGTTGTCCGTGTCGGTGGCCTGGCCGCGCAGGCCGATCGCCGCGCCGGGGCCCAGCGGCTCGCCGGGGCGGACGCTGGTCTCGACGCGGTAGGTGTCCCAGAACCAGGCGCCGACCGTGGCCAGGGCCGTCTCGGTCACGTCGCTGGCGCGGTAGGCGAAGGGGTTGGCGCTGAAGGTCGCCACCGGGCGCTCCTCGGCCGAGCGCGCATGCTCATCGCTCACGCCGCTGGGTGCCCAGCTGCCCTCGACCGTCTGCCAGCCGCCGTCGTCCTCGGCCGCGCGCATGAAATCATCGGCGAAATAGAGGTATTCGGTGGCCTGCAACAGCGGCTCGCCAAAGCTGATCGCGGGGTTGTTGCTGCCGGTGCTGAGGCTGCCCGTGGACGGGTCGAGCCAGGCACGCAGGACCACCGCGCCGCCGACCAGCACGCGGAAGCGGCGGCCGTTGCGTTCGATGGTGACGCTGCTGGGCGGCGTGTCCCAGCGGCCGGCGGCCAGCTCGGTGTCCTTACCGTTGGCGTCGCGCTGCCAGAGGTTCAGCCCGCGCGCGGCGAGCACGAGGGTGTGGACCCATGGCGCGCGCGCGTCGCCCGCGAACTGCAACTGCAGCTCGCCGCGGGCCGGCCAGGCGCCCTCGACGGTCACCGGGAGGACCAGCTTGTAAGCTTCCTCCGGCGGATCGAGCAGCGCTTGAAGTTCGATCGGCGCAGGCGCGGCGAAGGCAAGTGTCGTGATCAACAACGGCAGAATGGCCAGCTTAGACATAGAAGTACCCACGCGACGCGCGCACCCTCGAGCGCCGTTCGCTTGACGAAAGAGACGGCGGCGCGGCCCCGCGTGTTCCGTCACACAGGGCCGCGCCAAACGTTACCGACTCGGATTAGACCGTGACTGGCTGCCCGCTGGCGATGCTCTCGTTGGCCGCTAGGGTCAGCCGCAGGGTCTTCGACGCGTCGGGGTAGGTCGAGGCGATCGCCGAGCCGTCGCCCGTGCGCACGGCGTCGACGAAGACGCGGTCCTCCACGGCGAAGATGTCGACCTGCTCCTTGATCTCCTCGGGCTCCGCGCCCTTGCGCAGGATGCGCACGGCGTGGTCCCAGCCGGTGAACAGGCAGGTCGTGCCCAGCGCGTAGACGTTCAGCCAGACGCCGCCACCACCGCCGTTGGCGCTGCACGAGGACATCAGGTTGGCCACGCCACCGTTGGCCATGGTCAGGACGACCGAGCTGGCGTCGTCGATCGTGTAGCTGTAGAGGTCGCGATTGAAGCCGTTGGCCGCCCGCGCGTAGACCTCGACCGCCTCGCCGCAGAGGTACCGCAGCACGTCGAAGGTGTGCGTGCACTGCTCGACGATCTGGCCGCCCGACTTCTCCTTGATCACCCACCAGCTACCGATGCTCGTGTCGCCCGGCTTCGGGTTCGGCGAGCCGCCGATCCAACCGCCATGGACCAGCGCCGGCGGGTCGGCATCGAGCAGCTCCTTGGCCCGGCGCAGGCTCGCGCGGTAGCGGTTCATGTAGCCCGCGCAGGTGATCAGCCCTTCGGCCTCGACCGCCGCGACCAGCTCCTGGGTCAGGCCCCAATCGAGGCCGACCGGCTTCTCGATGAAGAACGGCACGCCCGCCTCCAGGCAGGCCCGCTCGGCCGCGCCGTGGGCGAACGGCGGCAGCAGCAGCCAGACCGCGTCCGGCACCGCGTCCTTGATCATCGACTCGGGGTCGCCATAGCCCACGGGCTTGTCCGCGGGCCGCAACTCCGCGGCCTGGGCCAGGCGCGCCTCAACCTTCGCCGGGTCCGGATCGGCCAGGCCGACCAGCTCGACATCGGCGAAATCCTTGATCGCCTTGAGGTGGGCATCAGCCATGCCACCCGCCCCCACGAACGCTACACGCAGCTTGCTCATCGCACACGCTCCTCGCCGCGGAGGCTTAGCGACCGCCACCGACTCTCCTCCCGCGCGGCTCACAGACTCGTGCCGCCGCCGGCCACCCTAACTGGGACCGC
>DHNJ01000270.1:0-3690 GCA_002409445.1 Armatimonadetes bacterium UBA5419
GGCGCGGGGGGGGGGGCGTGAAAGGGGGGGGCCCCGCGTCATGGGGGGAGGGGGGGGGGGGGGGGGGGGGGGGGGGGGGGAGGAGCGGGGGCGGCGTCGGCGAAGCTAGCGGTGGGAGTTGGTGATGAAGCTTGGGTTTGTGTCGGCGATTCTGGATGACCTGGAGCTGCCGGAGGTGCTGCGGATTGCGGCCGGGGAGGGGTACGACTGCGTCGAGGTCGCTTGCTGGCCGAAGGGGAAGGCCGAGCGGCGGTATGCGGGGGTGACGCATATCGATGTCGAGACGCTGACGGCGGCGAAGGCGGAGGAGATCAATGACCTCTGCGACGAACTGGGCGTGGGCATCAGCGCGCTGGGTTACTACGTCAACCCGCTCAGCCCCGACCGCGCCGAGGCCGAGGCTTCCGTCGCGCACCTGCGGAAGGTCATCGAGGCGGCGCCGCTGCTCGGGCTGAACACCGTCGGCACGTTCATCGGCCGCAACTGGACGCAGTCGGTCGACGCGCAGTGGCCGCGGCTGGTCGAGACGTGGAAGCCGATTGTCGCGCTGGCCGAGGAGAAGGGCGTGCGGTTGGGCATCGAGAACTGCCCGATGCTCTTCTCGATGGACGAGTGGCCCGGCGGCAAGAACATCGCCACGAGCCCGGCCATCTGGCGCCGGCTGTTCGAGAGCCTGCCGTCGGACAACCTGGGCCTCAATTACGACCCGTCGCACATGGTTTGGCAGCGGATGGACTGGCTGAGGCCGATGCGCGAGTTTGCCGACAAGCTGTTCCACACGCACGCCAAGGACTGCCGCGTCGACGTCGAGCGGCTGAACGACGTGGGCATCCTGGCCCTGCCGCCGGCCTACCACACGCCGAAGCTGCCTGGCCTGGGCGACATCCAGTGGGGCGCGTTCGTCGGTGTGCTGGCCGATGTCGGCTTCGACGGCGCGGTCTGCGTCGAGGTCGAGGACCGCGCCTACGAGGGCTCGCCGGCCAAGCGGCTGCGCTCGCTGCGCCTCTCGGCGACGCACCTGCGCCAGTTCATCCCCAAGCCCTAGCCCAGGAGCACCCATGAACCCGACCGTGGCCGAACTGGCCAAGATGATCGATCACTCGCTGCTGCACCCGACGATGACCACGCAGGTGCTCGACGAGGGCCTGGCTGTCGCGCTCGAATGGGACGTGGCCAGCGTCTGCATCAAGCCGTACGCCCTGCCGCGGGCGGTCGCCGCGCTGGCCGGCAGCAGCGTCGCGCCGAGCACGGTCATCGGCTTCCCGCACGGTGGCGAGACGACCGCCGACAAGCTGGCCCAGATCCGCGAGGCCCTGGCCAGCGGCGCGACGGAGCTGGACGGCGTGGTCAACATCGGCCAGGTGCTCTCCGGCGAGTGGGGCTACGTGCGCGACGAGGTCGGGCAGCTGGCCGCCGCCTGCCACGAGGGCGGGGCGTTGTTCAAGCTGATCTTTGAGAACTGCTACCTCGACGACGCGCAGAAGACCGCGCTGTGCGAGCTGGCCTCGGCGGTCGGCGTCGACTTCGTGAAGACCTCGACGGGCTACGGCACGGGCGGCGCGACGCTGGACGACCTGCGGCTGATGCGCGCGCACACGCCGCCGAGTGTGCGGGTCAAGGCGGCCGGCGGCGTGCGCACGCTCGACGCGCTGCTCGACGTGCGCGCAGCCGGCGCGAGCCGCTGCGGCGCGACGCGGACGGTCGAGATGCTCTCCGAGGCTGTGGAACGCTTCGGCCGATGAGGCGCGCCTGGTCCTGGCTGCTGCTCGTCGCGCTGCTCGTCGCGGGCGGCGCGCGGGCCCAGGTCGAGGCATCGCCGCCGGCCTGGGAGGTCCTGCCGCCGCTGCCCCCGGGCGGCACGGCGAGCCTTGAAGTCACGCTGACCAACCGCGGCCCGGCGCCGCTGGACATCTTCCGTGTGACCGCCCTACCCCCGTTGCGCGCGGTCGCCGCCGGCCCGACGATCCCGCGCGGCGGCACGCAGACGCTGCAGCTGAGCCTCACGATGCCGCGCGGCCTGCCGGCAGGCAACGAGCTGCAGTCGGTGGCGACGGTCGAGTTCGCGCTGCCCGGCCAGCGGCCGCTGACGGTGCCGGTGCGCGCCGCGGTGGCCGAGCGCGGCGCCGGCGCGCGGACCTACGACGGCCCGCGGCCGAGCGACCCGCTGTGGGTCGAGGTCTACTACAACGTCGACTGTGCCAGCTGCCGGCGGTTCGCCCTGGAGGTTGTCGAGCCGCTGCGCGAGTACTACGGCGACGCGATCCGCTGGCGCGTGGCCAATCTGCTGGAGCCGGTCGAGTTCGCCCGCGTGCGCGCGCTGCGGCGGGCCTACGGGCTGGCGCGCGAGGCGAACACGTACGCGTTCGTCGGCAGCCATGCGCTGGCGGGCGAGGAGATCGACGCGCAGCTAGGGCCGCTGCTGCTGGCCGAGCTGCGCACGCCGACCGCGCCGCCCGCGCGGGTGGAGCTGGAGCTGGCCGCGGCGGCGGAGGACGACACGGGCCTACCGCCATGGGGCTGGGCGACGGCCTGGGCGATGTTCCTGCTCGGCCTGCTCGACGGCCTGAACCCCTGTGCGTTCGCGACAGCGGTGTTTCTGGTCGCGCTGCTGACGCGGCTCGGCTCGGACCGCGCGACGATCCTGGCGGTCGGCCTGGCCTACGCGGTGGCGGTCTACGCGACGTACCTGCTGCTGGGGCTGGGGCTGCTTGCCGCGCTGGAGCCGCTGAGCGGGCGGCTGGTGCTGGCGAACGTGCTGCGCTGGGCGGTGGCCGGGCTGGCGCTGGTCGCGGCGGCGGTGCAGGTGGCCGACGTCCTGGCCCTGCGCCGCGGCGCGCCGACGCGCGAGCTGCACGCCCAGCTGCCGCGCGGGCTGAAGCAGCGGCTGCACGCGCTGTTGCACGCGCTGCTGCGGCCGGAGGCGCCGCGCTGGGCGTGGGTCGTGGGGGCCAGCGCGGCGGGTGTCGGGGTGACGCTGATCGAGCTGGTCTGCACGAGCCAGGTCTACCTGCCGGTGCTCGTCGCCCTGCGCCAGCCGGAGCTGCGCGCGCGGGCGCTGCCGCTGCTGCTGACCTACAACGCGGGCTTCATCGCGCCGCTGCTGGTGGTCATCGTCGCGGCCTGGCGCGGCATGGCCAGCGGGCGGGCGGCGGCGTGGGCGCGGCAGCATCTGGGGGTGGCGAAGCTAGCGCTGGCGGTGCTGCTGGTGGGGCTGGCGGTGTGGTTGTTGTGGCCGGAGGTGGGGAGATAGGTGTTGGCTGGTTAGCCGGGCGCGTAGCGGAGGCCGAAACAGTACTAGGTAATGCCGGCGAGCGCCGGCGGTCCACAGTGGGTGCCGGCCACGTTGGGTTGATCTATCTGCTGGCGCTGTTGGCGGCCGAATTGTACCGCCGCCGCTTCGGCGGCAGGGGTGCGGCACAGCCTGGCTGATGGGGCCAGGTGAAGGGGCGGAGCACCGAAGGGACCGCCGGCGCTCGCCGGCATTGTTACGGGCAGGTGCGGACAGGAGTGTCCGCGGTCCCGGGCGGGCGGCCGGCGGACGGGGTTACGTTGGCTGGGGTGGGCGGTCGGGCTGCCGCCGGAGCGGCGGCGGTACAATTCTGTGGTCCCGGGCAGGGGTGGCCGGCGCGGCGACGGCATCAGCGAGTGTGTCGGGGTAGTAGGTCTCGGCTGGGCTGGCGCCCAGCGTTG
>DHNJ01000270.1:3884-9960 GCA_002409445.1 Armatimonadetes bacterium UBA5419
CCAAGGGCCGGCGCTCCTTCTCTTGGGCTGCCGGTGGATCTTGTCGCCTCGCCTACAGCCCGTGCCGGTGGCGGGACATGACGTGTTCTTGGTAGACGGGGTCGAGTTCGACGAAGTAGCCGGACCAGCCCCAGACGCGGACGATCAGGTGGCGGTGTTGTTCGGGGTGGCGTTGGGCGTCTTCGAGGGTGGCGAGGTTGACGGTGTTGATCTGCATCTGCTGGCAGCCGACTTGGGCGAAGGCGCGGACGAGGAGGGCGACTTTGTCGAGGGCTTCGTCGCCGCGGAAGACATTGTCGGCTAGCTCTAGGGTCACGGGGCCGCCGTTGACGATCTGGTCGTAGGGGATCTTGGCGAAAGTTTGGAGGGTGCTGAGGGGGCCGCGGACGGTGACGCCGGGGGTGGGGGCGAGGTTGGCGCCGAAGAGGTCGCCGACGTGGCGGCCGTCAGCGGTGGCGCCGACGACGGGCTCGCGCAGGCCGGCGCGGCCGCGGGCGAGCCAGACGTAGAACATCGCCGTGCCGGTGCCGGGGCGGATGCGGCCGCCGCGGCCGTTGTCGCCCTCGGCGGCGCAGGCGGCGGCGAAGCGCTCGAAGAGCCAGACCAGCTGCGCGTCCGCGTCGTCGTCGTTGTTGCCGACCTTGGTCACGGTCTCGCGCAGGCGCGTGCGCAGCGACTCGTAGCCCTCGAAATCGGCGTCGAGCGCGGCCAGCAGGTCGCCGGGAGCGAGCGTGCGCTGGTCGTAGACGAGTTCGTGGATGGCCTGCAGCGCGTCGGCCCCCGCCGCGCAGCCGGCGCCGTGGAGGCCGAAGTTGTTGTACTTGAGGCCGGCGCTGAGGTCGCGGCCGGTGGCCAGCGGGCCGTCCATGAGCACCGAGAAGTACGGCGCGGGCGGCAGGATGAGGCGGCGCTCGGGCTCGATCAGGGCGTGGACCTGGGCGCGGATCTCGGCCTCGCAGCGGTCGAGGATCGACTGGAAGCCGGCGTCGCCCGCGGCCAGGCCGGCGCGGATGGCGGCGTCGGCGGCGGCGGGGAAGCTGACCGCGCCGACGTTGACGATCTCCATGCCGCGGCCGGGGATGATGAACTCCCAGCAGGCGGCGACGGTGTAGTCGCGCGCGTCCTCCCAGTCGTAGCCGAAGGCGACGAGGCCGGGAATGACCTGGTCGTCGTTGGCATACTGGGGAAATCCGAGGCCCAGGCGGGTCAGCCGCGAGGCCTCGCGCAGCAGCTCGTGGTCGGTGTCGGGCGTCACGCGGAGGTTGATCTTGGGGTCGATCATGGCCACCGCGCCGGCCACGCGCAGCGCCGCCCAGGTCAGCGGATTGACCGCTTCGCGACCGGCGCGGTCGACGCCGCCGAGCATGACGCTCTGGCCGTTGTCGCCGACCTGCACGCCGGGGTAGAGGTCGCTGTCGCGGTTGAGGCTGATGAAGAACTCGGCCAGCAGCTCCTCGGCGCCGGGCCAATCGAGGCGGCCGGCGGCCAGGTCGGCGGCGAGGTAGGGCCAGAGGTACTGGTCGAGGCGGCCGAGGCCGACGTGCATGTGGCCGCTGAGCCAGACGACGGCCTGCAGCAGGCGCAGGGCCTGGAGCGCGGCGTGGAAGCTGGTCGGGCGGTTGGCGGGCGCTTCGTCGAGAGCAGCGGCCAGGTCGTTGCGGCCGAGCCGGCGGGCCTCGGCGGCGTAGCGGGCGGCGAGGTCGAGGACGGAGTCGATGGTCGCGACCGCGGCCTCGAGGAACTCGACGGCGGCGGGGTCGGCGGCGAGCCGCGCGCGCGTGGCCAGGGCTTGGGCGCGGCGGGCGAGCAGCCCCTGGTCGAGGACGGCGCCCCAGTCGGCGCAGATGTTGTTGATCTCGCCGCTCGGGTCGCCGTCGAGGGTGGCGCGGAAGGCGGCCCAGTCGTCCGGCGTGTAGAGCGGGGGCACGCGGCGCTGGGTGCGGGTGAAGACGATGCGCTGGTCCGGCTCGATGATGGGCGGCTCGCCCGCGCACATGCGGACGGTGCGCAGGGCGGCGCGCTGGGCCCAGGTCAGGCCGCGGGCGGCGGCCTCGGCGGCGATGTCGGGCGTGTCGTCGTGGCGGTAGTGGTGGTGGGCGCCGGCGCGGACGGCTTCGCGCATGGCGGAGAGGCGCTCAGAGAGGGGCATCGTAGGACTCGCCGGCCAGGCGGACCGGGACACCGAGGTCATCGAAGGGGGAGAGGTCCAGGTTGAGCGGGGCGTCCTCGGGGTAGTCGGGGACGAAATCCATGCCGCAGGCGCGGTACTTGCCGCCGGCCGCGCGGTGGTAGGGCAGCAGATCGACGCGTAGCAGCCCGTCTAGCCCGTCGGCGAGGCGGGCGATGGCGCGCAGGTTGAGCGGAGTGTCGGTGACCGTGGGGACGAGCGGCACGCGCAGGACGAACGGCACGCCGAGCCGCGGCAGCTGGGCGATGTTGGCCAGGATCCAGGCGTTATCGGCGCCGGTCCAGCGGACATGGGCGGCGGGGTCGACCAGCTTGAGGTCTTGGTAGATCAGGGCGCAGCGGCTGACGACCTCGGCGTAGACCTCGGGCAGGGCGTACCCGGAGGTGTCGAGGACGACGTCGAGGTGGTCGAGACGGGCCAGGACGGCGAGGAGGAACTCGTACTGGGCCAGCGGCTCGCCGCCGGAGAAGGTCACGCCGCCGCCGTTGGGACGCAGCAGGTCGCCCTGGCGGTTGAGCAGAGCGGCGAGCTCGGAGGCCTCCCAGACGCGGCCGGCCAGGCGCTCGCCGGCGGGTGAGGTGAGGATTTGGGGCGCGGGGTGAAGGCCTTCGGGGTTGTGACACCAGGAGCAACGCAGCGGGCAACCCTTTAGGAAGACCGTAGTCCGGAGACCCGGCCCGTCGTGGACCGCGAACTCGATGATGTCGAAAACGATGCCGCGCATAGGCCCGCCACCGCACTGCTGTGCGAAGTGTAGGCCGTGCCACGCCCGAGGGCAAGGGGCAGGAGCGGCGGCGCGCGCGGCGTACCTGCACGGGTGGAGGGCGGTGATGAACGGCTTGCGTGTGCTACCGCTGCTGTTGCTGGGTTCGGCGTTGGCCGGCGCCGAGGTGGAGCCGGTGGCGATCGGCCCCGGCACGACCTGGCTGGGCGACCTGGGCAGCTATAGCGGCGGCATGGAGCCGGAGGGGGTTGAGCCGATCGAGCTGCCGGTCGGCTGGCTGAGCGACATGGATAGCCCGCGCGGCGCGGCGTACCAGCCGGGGGTGCAGATGCTGGGGCGTACGGCGATGTTCTTCCACGTGCCGTGGCGCGGGGTCAGCGGGCCGCTGTGGATTGACTACGCCCTGGCGCTGCCCGATCTGCGGCCGCTGACGCTGCACCTGGGCCACACGCTGAGCCCGCAGGCGGCGGCGCCGGGCCGCAGCGACGGGGTGACCTTCACCGCGTTCCTCTTCGCGCCGAGCGGCGAGCGGCGGCGGCTGCTGCAGGACCACGACCAGGCGGCCGAGTGGAGCGACGAGAGCTTCGACCTGAGCGAGTACGCGGGGCAGACCGTGCGGCTGCGGCTGCAGGTCCACCCGGGGCCGGCGGGCAACGCGTCGTTCGACTTCTCCTACTGGGACGGGCGGATCGTCGCGGGCGAGGCGGGCGAGAGCGACGCGCCGACGGCCGCGGCGTTGGCCGCGCGGCCGGCGTACCAGGCGGTCGCGGGGCGCGACCTGGCGCCGCTGCTGAACCGCGCGGGCGGCGGCGAGGGTGTCTGGCCGCCGGCCTTCCTGCCGCAGGAGCACAGCTTGAGCGTGCGCGGCGGGGCGTATGTGTTCCGCGCGACGGCGGCCGACGCGAGCCTCGAGTGGGTTTGGCGGCCGACGACGGGGACGCTGGACGACCTGACAGTGGAAGTCGACGGCGGCGCGCCGTTCCAGCCGGCGGCGGGCGGCGGGGTGACCTTCGACCTGGGCGAGGGGCCGGTGCGCGGCGTGGGCGGCGAGGCGCTGCGCACGCACATCGACCGCGAGGCGCGGACGGTCAGCGTCGATTGGCGCTACCCGGCGAGCCAGGGCGGCGCGACGGTGCGATGGCGGCTGGGCCTGGCCGGGCGCGCGCTGACGGTCAGCGCCGAGTCGGACGAGCTGCTGGCAGCGGCGTTTAGCCTGGGACAGGTCGCCGGCGTCGACCGGCGGCGCGGCGTGCAGGTGCCGTACCTGGCGGGCACGCTGTTCTACCTGCCGACGCCGGGGCTGTACACCGGGCGCTGGCTGGACTGGACCAAGAGCAACGCCAGCCGCGCGCCGCAGGGCGAGGCGGCCTACCACGCGAAGACCGACGGCACGCGCAACCCGCTGCGCGAGGAGGGCTACGTCGCGGTCTCGCCGCACCTGGCCGAGACGCTGCCGAACCTGCCGCACCCGGTCTCGCCGTACCGCGAGCTGCTGGCGCCGCTGATCGTGCTCGATATCTGGGGCCATCAGCCGGGCGGCTACGCGGGTGACGCGGACCTGCTGCGGAGGCTGAAGGACCGCGGCGTCGACCACATGATCATCATCCAGCACGACTGGCAGCGCTACGGCTACGACGTGAAGCTGCCGGACCACCTGCCGGCCAACCCGGCCTATGGTGGCGACGAGGGGATGAAGCTGTTTGGCGACACGGCGCGCGAGCTGGGCTACCCGTGGTCGGTCCACGAGAACTACATCGACCTGTACCCCGATGCGCCGAGCTATGAGGCGCATCTGCGGGCGCTCGAGCCGGACGGCTCGCCGGCGCTGGCTTGGTTCAACGAGGGCACGGGCGTGCAGAGCTACACGCTCAAGCCGAACCACGCGATGCGCTTCGTGCGGCAGACCTCGCCCGAGATCCACCGCCGCTTCGGCACGACGGCGAGCTACCTCGACGTGAACATGAGTGCGCCGCCCTGGATCCACCTGGAGCACGACGCGGGCCAGCCGCTGGCGGCGATGGCGCGCGGGCGGTTCGCCTGGGACACCGAGCTGTTCGCCCTGCTGCGGCGGGCACATGGCGGGCCGCTGCTGGGCGAGGGCAACAACCACTTCTACTGGGGCGGCCGGGTCGACGGCGTCGAGGCGCAGGTGGCCGAGGGCGAGCTGCACACGCCGCTGCTCGATTTCGACCTGCTGCGCCTGCAGCCGCAGATGGTCAACCACGGCATGGGCTACCTGGAGCGCTGGTTCCAGCAGGGCTACAACGCCAACTTCGGCACCAATGTCGGCACCTACACCGACCTCGACCGCTACCGCGCGCAGACCGTGGCCTATGGGCACGCGGGGTTCATCGGCGCGGCGCTGGTCGGACGCGAGGACCTGGTGGCCAAGGAGCACCACCTGCTGACCGGCGTGCAGCGGCTGGTGCATACCGCGCGGCCGACGGCGATCGAGTACTGGGTCGAGGACCGCTTCGTGCCGGCGTCTGTGGCCGTGGCGCTGGGCGACACCTGGCGCCAGCGCGTGCGCTACAGCAACGGGCTGACGGTCTGGGTCAACTGGGCGGCCGAGCCCTGGGCGATCGAGGGCCACACGCTGCCGCAGTGGGGCTGGCGGGCCAGCGGGCCGGGCACGGACGTGGGCACGGCGCTGCGGGAGGGGCGGGTGGTCGACTGGGCGCGGACGCCCGAGTTCACCTACGCCGACGCGCGGACCAGCTTCCTGGGCGAGGCGTACGTGCGCCGCCACGCGCGGATCGAGCCGAAGCTGGCCCGCTTCCGCTACCTCGGCGGCGACCAGATCGAGCTGACCTACGAGTGGCATGTTGAGCAGGACCTGGACCGCGACTACAACGTGCTGGTCCACTTCAACAACGACGCGGTGAGCCAGTGGGGCGGCGACCACATCGTCTTCCAGGGCGACCACGCCGCGCCGCGCCCGACGAGCACCTGGCGCGCCGGCGAGGTCATCGTCGACGGGCCGCACACGGTCACCGTCTCGCCCGAGTACGACACCTACGACATCACAATCGGCCTGCACGACGGGCGGCGGCTGCCGCTGGTCGGGCCGCGCGCCACGCTCGACCGCATTCTGCTGGGCCGCCTGGCGGTCACGCGCGACGGCGAGCAGGTGACGCGGGTGCGGCTGGTCGAGCTGAGTGACG
>DHNJ01000270.1:10106-20888 GCA_002409445.1 Armatimonadetes bacterium UBA5419
GCTGGTCGAGCTGAGTGACGAGGAGCGCGCGGCGCCGGAGGGCCCCGATTTTGGCGAGCGGGTGAACCCGGCGGGCACGCGGGTCGAGGTCGAGCGGCTGCGCACGGACGGCGCGGCGCGCGTGGTCTGGGGGCGGCGGCAGGCGACGGTCTGGCCGTACCCGCGCGACACAGAGTTCAGCGTCAGCCTGGAGCTCGGCGCGGCGGCGCGGCGGGCGCGGGTGCGGGCGCTGAGCGCGGGCGAGCAGGCCGATCTAGGCGCGGTCGAGGCGAGCGCGGCGGACGGCTGGCTGACCTTCCGCGCGGGGCGCACGGGCGCGGGCCGCTACGTGGTAACCTGGTAGCCGCTTTGGGCTTGTTGTGCTTCTGGCGCTTGTCTACCTAGCCTTCATCAGTCTCGGACTGCCCGACACCATCCTGGGTGCCGGCTGGCAGGCGATGTACCACGACCTGGGCGTGCCGCTGGCCGCGGCGGGCATCCTCAGCATCCTGAGCACGGGCGGGACGGTCGTCTCGGCGCTGACGGGGGTGCGGCTGCTGCGGCGGTGGGGCACGTACCGTGTGGTCCTGGCCAGCACGGCGGCGACGGCGGCGGCGCTGTGGGGCTTCGCGCACGCGCCGAGCTTCGCCTGGATGGTGCTGTTCACGCTGCCACTGGGTCTCGGCGCGGGCGCGGTCGACAACGCGCTGAACGACCTGGTTGCGCGGCGCTACGCCGCGGCGCACATGAACTGGCTGCACGGGTTCTGGGGCGTGGGGGCCAGCGTGAGCCCGCTGATCATGGCCCAGCAGCTGACTGGGCCGGCGGGCTGGCGCGGCGGGTACGTGGTGATCGCCGTGCTGCAGACGGCGATGTGGCTGGCGCTCTTCCTCTCGGGGCGGCTGTGGCGCGCGGGCGAGGCGGCCGACGAGGCCAACGGCACGGGCAGCGTGGCGCGCGTGCTGAGCCTGCGCCAGCTGTTCGCGCTGCCCGGCTTCCCGGCCGCGGCGCTGGTCTTCGTCGCCTACTGCGGCCTGGAGATCGGCGCGCTGCTGTGGGGTGCGAGCTTCCTGGTCGAGGTCCGCGGGCTGCCGCGCGACGTGGCGGCGCGCTGGGCGGCGCTGGTCGCGGTGGGCATCACCGTCGGGCGGATGTTGGCCGGTGTGCTGGCGACCTGGTTCTCGAACACCGCGCTGATCCGCGGCGGCCAGCTACTGTGCCTCGGCGGCCTGGTGCTGTTCTTCCTGCCCCAGCCGGCGTGGCTCGGGCTGCTCGCGCTGAGCATGATCGGCCTGGGCCTGGCCCCGGTCTTCCCGGCCATGGTCCACGAATCCCCCCGCCGCTGGGGCCCCAACGCCTCCGCCGCGGCGATCGGCGCCCAGATGGCCCTCGGCTACGTCGGCTCCGCCACCCTCCCCCCGCTCTACGGCGTGCTGGCCGGCGCGGTCGGCCTGTGGACCCTGCCCTGGTGGCTGCTGGGCCTCGGCCTGGCCCAGCTCTGGGCCGCGGAGGAATGCCGGCGGCGGACGGGGTGAGGGGTCGGCGGGGCTAGGCGGCCAGGCGGCGCAGATACTCCGGAATGCGGTCTTCGTTGCCGCCCAGCGACGAGAACTGCTTATCGCAAACATCGCTCAGGCGGGCGAGGACCGGGCGGGCAATGGTCGCCTGGTCGGCAAACACGACGACGGACGGCACACCGAGGTGCCAGCGCTCGAACTGATGCAGGGCGATCGTGGCGTCGCGGGCCTGCGTGTCGTTGCCCAGGGTGAAGAGGAACACCGGCCGCGAGCCGACCAGGAGGCGGTAGTCGACGGCGTAGCGTCCGTCCGCGTCGCGCTCTGGGTCGTGCCAGCGCTCCTCCCACTGGCTCGGGTCGAACCAGTCGGCCAGCGCCGCGCGGAAGTCGTCGCCGAAGGTCGAGGCAACGCGCTCACGCGAGAGCAGCTTGACGGCGGAGATGCGCTGGAGGCCCTGGATGAAGCTGTACAGCGCGTTGCCAAAGTCGTCGCCCTCGACGGTGGTCGAGAGAACGCCATCCTCGGCGGTTAGCCCGTACTCGTCGAGCGCGCCGTCGATGATCACGGCGCGCGTGCCCTTCTGGAGGTCGGCGAGGTCTAGGTCGTAGCTCAGCCGCATCAGCGTCGAGCCCTCGTCAGTCAGCTGCCATCGTCCGGCCACCTGCTTGAGCACCACGCCAAGGTGGTCACCGTCGTTGTAGCGGAACGGCGTGAGGACCTGGTAGCGGTGGTGACCCTCCGCATGCAACTCGACCTGCGCGCCAACCGACCGACGGAAGGCATCGGCGATAGCTTCGACGCTCATTCGTCCTCCTCCGGAAACAGACTCAACTGCCCATCATCGGGGCCAGGGCCGCCAAAACCGCAGTCCCGGAGCAGACAGCGGTATGCCCCGCGGTAGTCCGCGTACCGGTCGGTGGCCTCCGCGTAGCTCTCCAGGTCCGCGCCCCCGGTCGCCGCGTAACGCTCAGTGGCCGTATGGATGTGGTAGGCGTAGAACCGGTTACCTTCGAGGCGGTTCGTGTGGAAGTGGCTGCGTCCATTGTACCGCCGCAACCGCAACCATACCCCGCCTCGCGGGCGATGCATCAAGATGACGGAGAAGTTGTGGGGGTTGACCGTCGAGACGCGCACGACGACGCGGAAGTCGGCGTTGCTGTCGGCGGCTACCTTGGCGGTAGCTTCGAGATGGGCGCCCTTTCGCCGCAACGAACTCAGCGGGTCGGTCACGACTCGCTTCGGTTCGGCGAGCAGCGCGGCGATCTGCTCGTCCGTCAGCATGTCCGCCACCGCTTAGTGAGGCCGCGCACAGCGCCCCCCTACCACCGCACGACCCGCCCCAGGATCCAGATGGCTAGGGTTAGGACGCCGAGCGCGAGGCCGGCGAGGGCGACGGGTTCGCGGGAGGCGTTGTTGCGGAGGTGGCGGAGGGCTTGCCAGCCGCAGACGACCGCGGTGGCGCCGATCAGGGGGAGGGCGAGCGTGATCAGTGCGCTGCCCTGGCCCATGGTCAGGATGAGGCCCAGGATGCCCGCGGCCAGCGAAACCAGGGCGAGATCGTCGGGGGCGAGGGCACACTGCTCGAGGGTGCGGTACTCGTCGCTGGGCAGCGGCTCGGGCGCGTCGCCGGGGACGGGTTCGCGCGGCGGAAGATCGTCGGCCATGGTAGCTCTCCTCTCTGACTAGTATGGCGCGATTCGCCCCGGGCGGCCGGATTCCTACTCGCCCAGCACCGCGCGGCCCCAGGCGCTGCGGTCGCCGGAGTTGCGGTCGGTGCCGCTCCAGACCAGCTGCGCGCGGCGGCTGTTGCCGTCGGTGCTGTCGTCGATCGCCAGGTCGAAGCGCAGGCGCAGCCCCGGCGTCGGGGTCAAGCCGAGCGAGGACCAGGGGATCGCCGCCTGCAGGACGTAGCCGTCGGCGGTCGGCAGGCTGACCAGCTCGAGCGGGGCCTGGGCCGGCGCGTTGGCCAGGTAGTGGGGCGAGGTGCCATCGACCACGCCGGCCGAGAGCAGGACCTGGCGGTCGGTGAACAGCAACGGACCGGTCTGGTCCGGCTCCTCGAGGCCGATGAACAGCTCCGCGCCGTCGGCCATCCAGATGTCGGCACCGGTGTGCGTGTTCTGGCGAGGGGTCGAGTCGACGACCTGGCAGAGCAGGTGCAGGTGCTCGTCGGTCCAGGCCAGGCGGAAGGTGGCCGAGAGGCCCTCGGCGTCGGCGCCCTGGGCGAGGCGGCTGCTGGCGATCTCCTCGGCGGGCATGCCGGGCCAGCCGGCGGTCGTGCCGTCGAGGTTGATCGGCCCGGGCGCGCGCATGACCTGGGCCGTGCGCACGGCGTTGCCGAGGCCGCTGAAGCGCTCGTTGTCGTAGCTCCAGGGCGCCTCGGCGCCGGTCCAGACGTCGTAGGCGCGGGCGTTGGCCAGGGCCATCGGCTCGATCGCCTTGCGCCAGGGGCGGTCGACGACGCTGAGCAGGCCGGTGTTGCCGTTCTCGCCGCTGTAGCGCTGGAACCAGCGGCCGGTGCGCGCCTGGTCGATGAGCGTGAACCACTCGAGCCCGACGACGAAACCGGTCGCCGCGGCCTGTTCGAGGTAGTTGCGGTAGGCCAGCCCGCGCTCGACCTGGCTGTTGACGTCGCGCGCGCCGCCGGGCAGGCCGCTGTCGGGCGGCGAGGCCCAGTGGAACTCGCTGAGGAACATCGGCTTGTCGCCGGCCCAGGTGCTGAGCTTGCGCAGGAACTCGGTGTCGAGGTAGTGGGTGTAGTAGTTGAACGAGTAGACGTCGACGTACTTACCCGTGACCCGGCAGACCATCTCGTTGTTGGTCGTCATCGACTGGTAGCGGTTGCCCAGCAGCATGTGGTTCGGGTCGTACTTGCGGAACGTGTCATGGACGAGCTGGAAGTAGGTCTCGAGGAAGTGCTCGTAGTAGGCGGCCATGTCGGCCGAGGCGGCGGCCGTGGTCACCGGCAGCCCGAGGTCGACCAGCGCGTCGAAGTCGGCGGCGTCGAGGTCCCAGGCCGCGTTGAAGTCGGCGATCGTCGCGTAGCGGCCGCGCAGCAAGTCGACCAGGGCGTGCTTCGCGGCGTACTGGCCGTCGAGGCCGGGGACGACCCGCGGGATGTCCTGGTAGGCCGGCTCGTTGATCAGGTAGTAGCCGATCAGCAGCGGGTCCTCGGCGCGGCCGGGCAGCCGCTCGGAGAAGGCGCGCTCGACGATGGCCTGGCTGTCGGTGTCGAACGGGTCCCAGGTCTCGTTCAGGCCGGGCAGCCGCTGCAGGCCGTAGTCCCACTGGCCCAGCGGCAGGCTGGAGACGTACGGGAACTGCTTTTCATTGAGCACCTCGCCGGGCACGCCGCTGAAGGCGCCGACGGAGGTGAAGCCCCAGGCGCGGGCGCGGTCGATGTTGCGCCGGGCCATGGCCGCGGCGTCGACCGGGCCGCCGTCGCGGCGGATGAGGTTGGCGCGGTGGAAGCTGAAGGCGGACGGTTCGTTCGGCCGGAAGGCGGAGTTGTACTCGCCGTCGTAGGACGGCAGCCAGGCGTAGATCGGCTCGCGGCCCTCGATGTAGGTGTAGTCATCGCCGGTGCCGAAGACGCAGATGCCGCGGTGGAAGAAGGCGTTGCCGGCCGGGTCGACCAGGTACCAGCGGCCGCCGGTCTTCTGCACGTGGAAGTAGCCGGTGGCCTCGAGACCGAGGGCGTCGCGGCTGCCCTCGCGGCCGCCGTAGACGTCGCGGTTGGGCTCCTGGGGCAGAGTCGCGGCCCAGGCGGCCTCGTCGGCGAGGTCGGTCTGGAGCTCGGCGACGTCGTGCATCTTGCCTTCCCAGTCGCTGTTGGCGTCCTGGCCGAGGGCGTCAACGACGACGCGCGCCGGGCCGGTCGCGGTCCGGGAGCCGATGGTCATGGCCATCTCCAGATTGTCCTGGATCGGGGCGACGAAGAACCAGGCGAACATCTTCCAGCCCCACTCGCGGTTGTCCTGGAGCTGGACCCAGGCGCCCATCGGCAGCTGCAGCGCCAGCTCGTTGCCCTGCGGGTCGGTGATCGTGAAGGTGTCGACGACGGCCTGCCAGAGGTGCGGCGCGGGCGGCTGGGCCGGCGGGAAGGGCTGGGCCGGCTGGTCGTCCATCTGCCAGGTGCCGCCCTCGGAGAGGTTGAAATCGAGCAGGCCGCCGATGCGCAGGCGCCCCGCGGCCGGCCGCTGGGCCAGGCGGTAGGTGACCCGCACGCCGTCGGTGATCTGGGCGGTCAGCTCCTCGCCGCCGGGGTAGCGCAGGCGCGCGGTCTGGCCCTCGACGCGGACCTCGGCCGGGGCGACCTGGCCGCCGTTCTCCAGCTGCGGCCATTCGATGGTGTAGGTGCCCATCGCGCCGGCGTCGACGTGCAGGCCATCGTTGGCAAACGAGAGATCGGCGGCGGGGGCGGCGGCGCCGAGGGCAAGGACGGCAAATAGCAGCGCAACGGGCAACTTCATCATGGACATCCCAGCGCCCATGATAGCGAATGCCGGAGCGGAATGCTAGCCGCCGAACAGCTTCCCGAAGCCGTCGAAGAGGAACTGCAACCGATCAATGAGCAGCGAGAAGCGGGCCATGACCGTGCTGCCGAAGGTGGCGCCGAAGGCGATCATCAGTAGCCAGCGGCCGAGCCGCGCGGTGCGGGCGACGGACTTGTGCTCGTGGCGGAAGCTGAAGAAGAAGTAGGTCATGACCGACAGCAGCGTGACCAGGAAGGCGGTGTTATCGAGCACCGTCCACCAGGTCACCGCCGGTGTCTCGCCGATCGCCTCGCGCGGCAGCAGCGGCAGGAAGCTGCCGGAGATCTGTGGGAAGACCTCGGTCGTGAACCCGCGGAAGACCTGGCCGGCGCCGAGGCCGAAGAGCACGCTGATCAGGAAGCGGCTGAGCCAGGCGTAGCGGGGCGAGAAGATCGTGTAGAACAGCAGCGAGAACAGGGCCGGGATGATCACATACCAGACGCCCTCGGTCAGCGGCTTCCAGAAGCCCGGCCCGAGGTAGTTGCTCCAGATGACGACCACGCCGTAGCCTGTGGCCACGCCGACGAAGATGTGCTCGAAGAGGCGGTAGACCGGGTTCTCGCGGTAGACGACCGAGAGGATCGCCAGCGTGGCGAGGATGGCCACGATGCTGGTGACGGTCTCGACGGTGGCGGGGGCGACCATCATGAGGTCACCTCCTCGTCGCCAGCCGGCGCGCCGTCCGCCGGCGTGCTGGGCGGTAGACTGCCTGGTGGCTGGTCGTCCAGCCGGCGCTGGGCCCAGACGCCGAGGTTGCCCATGACGATCAGCACCATGACCAGCAGGTGGCCGAGCGACTGGCTGCCCATGCCGCGGGTGCCTTGGCCGCCGCGGTTGCCCTGGGCGTCGTGGTAGTCGGTGATGTCTTCAAACTGCGCCGCGCCGCCCAGCCCGACCAGCAGCCCCTTGGCCTGGCCCGACTGGAGGTAGGGGTACATGTCCGGCCCGGAGACGCCGGTGCAGCCGAAGGCCAGTGGTACGCCGGCGGCGAACTGGAGGAAGACGCCGTAGAGCCGGGTGCCGGTGATCTCGATGAGCAGGCCGGCGCGCTTGAGCGTCTTGAGCTCCTGGGTCAGCGGCTCGTTGACCAGCGAGTCGCCGCGGATATCGTTCTTCAGCGTGCCGGGGATGTCGTTCATCATGGCGATGATCGTGGCCACGTAGTTCGGGCGGTAGCCCCAGTTGATCCAGTCCTTGCCGTAGGTCTTGCCGTGCTTGCGCGCCAGCTCATCGCACAGATCTTGGGCCAGCTCCGGCCCCTGCGGGATAAAGCCGATGATGCCGAAGCGGCGGTTGGTCTTGAACAGGTAGTCGATGACCGCCGCGGTCTGCGGCATGCATTCGCCGCGGGTGCCCGAGTCCCAGTCGGTCGAGAGGACGATGATCGCGTCGGGCGGCAGGTCGTCGATGGCCTTCTTCATCGCCCGGGTGGCGGGGAAGGCGACCATCTTCAGCGGCACGCTGACGAACATGGGCACAGCCAGCAGGACGACGGTGATCAGCGCGATCCAGCGCGAGTCGATCTGGCGGAAGCCGGACAGGGCGCGGAGTAGCGGGGCGTTCATGATCAAAACTCCTTGCCGAAGTAGGCGCCGCGTTCGAGGCTGAGCCAGACACGCAGGGACAGCGCGAACGAACCGGCGGCCGCGCCGAAGAGGATGCCGCGCGAGGCGGCGGTGTTCGGCGTGACCAGCAGCCAGTTGGTCACCGTCTCGATGCGCAGGACCGCCCAGGGGCTGTCGAGCGGGATCCAGGCGGTTAGCATCTGGCCCAGGGGCACCTGGCCGAGCATGACGATGAACGCCACGATGGTCATCAGCGCGGCCTCGGTGGTGCGCACGCGGAAGGCGCGGTAGGCCGCGGAGACGATGAAGAAGCCCAGCAGGGCGAAGGTCGTCGACTGCAGCGGTTTGAGCAACCCGTCGAACATGACCGCATAGGCCGCGGCAACGAACGGCTGCGGCGCGGTCGGGTCGAGGTCCTTGTACTTCAGCGCGGCCAGGCCGAAGATGATCATGCCCAGCAGACCGAAGAAGAAGGCCAGCGAGTTGATCCAGCCGGGCTTGGCGCCGAACAGCGTCCGCCCGTGGACCAGGCTGAGGTTGATCAGGCCCAGAAAGATGGCGAAGCCGCCGAGGATGTTGAGGGCGTTGGCCAGCGGTGCTTCGTAGCCCTTAACGATGTTGGCCGCGGGCTGGACGCGCATCTGCAGCCGGCCGGTGCCGGCGGCGGTGGTGACCGCGTAGCCACCGTCGCTCGTCGCGACCAGCGGCGTCGGGCCATCGGGGCCGAGCGACTCGAGCGCCCAGGTGCCGTCAGCGTTCTGTTTGCCGCTGATCGTCAGGAAGTCGCGCCCGTCCTGGGCGGTCGGTTCGTTGGCCAGCTCGGTCAGCTCGAGGCGGCCGGTGAGGTTGCGCTCGATCGGTCGCGGCTCGCGCCAACTGGGCTCTTCGGGTGGCTCCTCGCCCTCGGCGGGCGGCGCGGGCGGGTTCGGGTCGGGGATCTCGTCCCAAGTGATATCGGCGGTGAACTTCGCGCGCTGGCCGCCGATCTCGGCGCTACCTGTGGCCACGTTACCGGGCGGCAGGAAGAAGGCCAGGGCGTAGAACAGGCCGGCGAGGAAGGTGCAGATCGCGGTCACCCGGCGGCGGCCACCCGACGACAGGCGCATCATGCCCCAGACCCAAAGGGCGAACAGCGCGACGCAGCCGAAGACCGCCAGCAGCGCGAGCGGGCCGGGCAGCGGCCGGAAGAGATGCTGCACGAGCCACTCTTGGCCCAGGCCGGGAGGATAGGGATAAGAGCCGCCCATGTTAGCCTCCCGCGCCTTCAAGCCAGCGACTGAGGAAATGAGGTTCCGTCTGCGCCTGGAGGATCGACCAGGCGGTCAGGACCACGCCGAGGATGATCAGGCCCAGGAGGACGAGCTTGATGTAGTCCTGGCCGACGACGCTGCCGCGGAGGACCGGGTCGCCGCTCATCAGCGCGGTCACCGCGTAGTACTCCTCGCCGATGATGACGTAGTCGCAGGTGGCCAGGAAGAAGGGGATCTGGCCGCTGTCGGGGCTGGCGGCGATCTGCACGGCGCCGACGCGCTGGCCGTTCTCGGTGAGGACTAGCGACTCGGCGGCGAAGTTGCCGAAGAAGAAGGTCGCGCCGGCCTTCTCGCGGTGGAGGATGCCGACGACGCCGGCGGCGTAGGCGAACTGCTCGCCGGAGAGGAAGCGCACGTCGGCCGGGTCGTAGGCCTCCTCGGCGCCCACCGCGGCGTGGGCCTCGCGCTGGACCTCCTCGATCAGCGGGATGGCCATCGGGTCGACGGTCGGCACAATGACCCGCGTGCGGAACCGCGCGGCGAGCTTGGTAACGTGGCCAATGACGGTGATCGCCTGCAGGGTGACGATATCGATGCCGCCCAGGCCGGTGGAGAAGAGGACCGGCCGGCCCAGCTCGACCGCACGGCCGACAACCTCGTCAATCGCGGCGACGCCGGGCACCTCGCGGATGAACAACTGGCGGCCGAGGTTGCCCCGGCGGATGTTGTAGAGGATGAACGCGGCGAGCACGCCCATCAGGAGGACGGCGAAGGGGTTAGCGAACTCCACTATGGCGCTCCCGGGCCGGCGGCGGCGTCTTTGTGGCTAAGGGTCTCGAGCCGGTCGAGGAAGGCGTCGAAAGTCTCGGGTTGGCTCAACGTGTCATAGAGTGCCCGGAACCCCTCGAGCCCGAACAGCGGGGCGAGCAGGCCGCTGCCGGCCATGACTGCCTGCGAGCTGAGGTGGGCGAGGGGGCGGTGCAGGGCGAGAAACAGGACGGCGGGGGTGGCCAGCCCGCGGCTGACGATGAACTGCGCAGCGCGCTCGGCAGCCTCGGGCAGCGGCGTGGGCGCGGCACCCACGGCGGCGGCAACGTCATCGGCGGCGGCCAGCCCGCTCGGTGCGCCCAGGCCATCAAGCATCGATGGGCTCCGGGCGCTGGCGGGCGGTGGCGCGGGCGGCGACCTGGGCGACGAGCTCGTCAAGGCTGGGCGCGCCCTCGCGCCCGACGGGCAGGAAAACCGCGCGCCAGGCGGCGGCGATGCCGTTGTCGCCGGGCACCGTGGACAGCAGCACGCCGGGCCGCGGCCCCACGTCGAACTGGCGCGCGGCGCGCACCTCGGCCCAGGCGACCCGGCGGCAGCCCAGCGGCGTCACGCGGCTAGCGCCCTCGGCATCCAGCTCGAAGGTCACCGGCAGCCAAAACTCCGCACAGGCGGCGGCCAGCAAAAGGGCGCCGAGGATCGTGAGCAAGGGGGTCCGCAGACCGAGCTGCAGAGCGGCGATCGCGACCAGGAGAAACACCCCAACCGCCAGCGCCACCCATGGCTGTTCCCGTGCTAGATGACGGTTCCACGACAATGCGCTGGCTTGCTCCGAGGTCACACCCACTGCCCACTCTCAGGATAGGGGATCATAGGCAGGCGCAGACTATCTTGTCAACCGTTGGTGCGGGGTCGACCCTCAAGGTCCCGCCGGCGCTGTACATCCGTTATGCAGTTAACATAATGCCGATCGGTTGTGCGGGGTGGTCGGCCGTCGAGGTGGCGCGCCAACGGAGCGCCGGCTTTGAGCCGGCGGGTTGTGGGCTTTAGCCTACAACGCTGGGCGCAGCCCAGCTGGGACGTAGGGGATGGGACAACAGTCGCTGGGCCGGAAGCAGAATCGGCTCAATGCTGCTTCGGCCTGCGCTGCGCTCCGGCCGAGTCTAAGGTC
>DHNJ01000270.1:21068-23597 GCA_002409445.1 Armatimonadetes bacterium UBA5419
ACGCCACATGGGTGGATCTGGGCTGCAGTGCTCCTCGTAGCTCGGGCGGCTGGCCTTCATTGGCCCAATCCTGCTTCGGCCTCCGTTGCGCTGCGGCCGAGTCTAAGGATGCGGACAAGAATGTCCGCGGTCCCAGTTAGGGCGCCGCGCGGGCCCGACTCATGACCGAGCGGGGCGGATCCCCTACAATGGAGGCGGAGGTGAGCATGGCTAGCGCCAAGCAGCGCATCTTGCTGGTTGACGATGACGAGGATATCCGCCTGAGCATGCGCGCGGTGCTCCGCCGCGCGGGGTATCTGGTGACCGCGGTGTCCTCGGGCGAGGCGGCCCTGCAAGCCGAACGCGAGCACAACATCCCGGTGGTCATCACCGATCTGCGGATGCCCGGGATGTCGGGCGACGAGCTGATCGTCCGCCTGCGCGAGGAGCACCCTGACGTTTCCATCGTCGTGATGACCGGCTATGGCAACATCGGCCACGCGGTCGATATGCTCCACGCGGGCGTCGCCGACTACCTGACCAAACCTGTCGACCCGAAGGAGCTGGCCTTCCGCCTCGAGCGGGTCTTCGCCACGCGTGCGCTGCATACCGAGAACGAGGCGCTGCGCCAGGAGATCTCCAAGGGCGGTAGCGGCGGTCGCGAGATCCTTGGCGAGAGCCCTGAAATCCACCGTGTGCTCAACCTGGTCGACCGCGTCGCCGATACCGATGCGACCGTCCTGGTTACTGGCGAGAGCGGCGTGGGCAAGGAGCTGGTGGCCCAGGCGATCCACGACCGCAGTCCGCGGGCCAAGGGGCCGTTCATCAAGGTTTCGTGCGCCGCGCTGCCCGAGACGCTGCTCGAGGTCGAGCTGTTCGGCGCGGAGGAAGGCGCGTATACCGACGCGCGCAAGCAGCGCATCGGCCGCTTCGAGCTGGCCTCCGGCGGCACGCTGCTGCTCGACGAGATCGGCGACATCTCGCCCGCGGTACAGATCAAGCTGCTGCGCGTGCTGCAGGAGCGTGAGTTCGAGCGCGTCGGTGGGACCGAGACGATCAAGGTCGACGTGCGGCTGATCTCGGCGACCAACCAGGACCTGCGCGACCCCGCGCGCACGCCGCCGTTCCGCGAGGACCTCTACTACCGGCTGAACGTGATCGACATCAATGTGCCGCCGCTGCGCGACCGGCAGGGCGATATCGCCGCGCTGGCCGAGCAGTTCCTGGCCCGCAGCGCCGCCGAGACCAACCGCGGCGTGCGGCGGCTGGCGCCGGCCGCGCTGCGCCGGCTGACCGAGTACCACTGGCCGGGCAACGTCCGCGAGCTCGAGAACGCGATCGAGCGGGCGGTGGTCCTCTCCACCGGTGACACGCTCGGTGCGAGCGACTTCGACTTCCTCCAGCCGCGCCGCGAACGCTCGGCCATCGCCGTCGAGGGTGCGCTGGACGAGACGCTCGAGCAGCTCGAACAGCGGCACATCCGGGCCGTGCTCGAGGCTTGCGGCGGCAACCGGACTCAGGCCGCCGAGCGGCTCGGCATCCACCGCGAGACGCTGTACAACAAGATCCGCCGCTACGGGCTGGACGACGGCTCGTAACCCGGCTGGCGCCAGACCGCCTCGAGGCTGGCCAGCAGGTTGACCAGCGGCACATCGCCCTCGACCGCGTGGGCCGGCGAGAGGATGTAGCCGCCCGCCGCGCCGGCCGCCAGCAGCCGCTGGGCCTCCGCCTCGACCTGCGCCGGCGTGCCGTGGGGCAGCGTGTGCTGGGTCGAGAGCCCGCCATGGAAGGCCAGCCTGCCGCGGTAGCGCGCCAACAGCGCGTGGACGTCCATGACCTCGGGCTGGAACGGGTTGAAGCAGGTCACGCCGGCTTCGACCAAGTTGTCGAACAGCTCGTCGACCGCGCCGCAGGAGTGGATGAAGACCGCCCGCCCCGCGTCGCGCACGCGGCCGTAGAGCCGGCGCAGGTGCGGCAGGATGAACCGTCGCCACATCGCCGGCGACATCTGCAGCCCGCGCTGCGCGCCCCAATCGTCACCGAAGTAGACCGCGTCGATGTCGTAGGTCAGCGCGCGCTCGACCTGGGCCAGGTTCCACTCGGTGATCGCGCTGAGCAGCTCGTCGACAAACTCGGGCTGCAGGGCGAAATCGGTCAGCAGCTCCTCCATCCCGCGCATCGTCCAGGCGCGCTCGTAGAGCGAGAAGCCCAGCTGGAAGACGCGGTAGCGGTCGCCGTAGCGGGCCAGGCGGGCGGGGATATCGGCGAAGAAGCGCGGGTCGAGCGGGTCGGGCCAGCGGTAGCCGGCGAGGGTCGGCTCGGCCAGCGGCCGTTCGACGACGATGCCGATGTCGCGGTCGACGCTACGGTCCCAGACGACGCCGAAGAAGTCGCGCCAGCGGTCGGCGCCGAGCGGCTCGAAGAAGCCGATGCCGTCGCCCAGCGTGCAGAGGTGGTTGCCGACGGCCAGGTCGAGGTCGGCGTTGCCCAGATGGCCGGCGAGCAGCTCGGCGGCCTCGGCGGTGAAGCTGAAGTGCCAGGGCACGTACG
>DHNJ01000270.1:23723-23868 GCA_002409445.1 Armatimonadetes bacterium UBA5419
ACGTACGGCGGCCGCTCGTGGGCCAGCGCGCGGGCGACGACCTCACGCCGGGTCATCGGCGGTCTCCGGGTGGGCGGCGAGCACGGCGCCGACGAGATAGAGCGAGCCGGTGACGCAGATCAGGTCGTCGGCGCCGGCCAGCGCG
>DHNJ01000269.1 GCA_002409445.1 Armatimonadetes bacterium UBA5419
CACGGGGTCGTCGAGCGCGGTATACAGCGGGTCGAGGAACGAAGGATCGCGCAAGTCACCCAGGGCGATGACCTCCGCGGCGCGCACGCGCTGGTCCGGGTCGGCGACGAGCGGCACAACCGCGGGGCCGACGCGCCCGTCGCGGGTGTAGCGCAGGGCCGAGATGGCGCTGGCGCGGACCTTCGGCTCGGTGTCGGCCAGCGCGGCGAGCAGCGCGTCGGTCGGCGCGGGCCGGCGCGCGCCCAGGAGCACGACCACCGCCTCGCGCAGTTCGGGGCTGGGGTCGGCCATCGCCGCATTGAGCGCGGCGACCACCTCGTCGCCGGGCAGCCCGGCCAGTGCGCGGGCGGCCGCGAGGCGCACTGCGACAACCTCATCAGTGGCGAGCAGGCGGCCGCGCAGGACCTCGATCGCGCGCGGGTCGGCCAGTTGGCCGAGGGTCACGGCGGCGGCGCGCCGGACGTCGGCCGACTCGGCGTCAAGCAGTTCCAGCAGTTGTGGCAACTGGCTGCGGGCCGCGGATTCGAGCGCCCAGCGCGGGCTGATCGCGCGCAGCGCGCGGCCCGCGGCGCTGCGGGCACTGGCCGACTCGCTACACAGCGCGAGCACCAGCGGGCGCACGGCAGGCTGGCCAAAGGTGGCCAAGACCTCGGCGGCGAGCTCGCCGGTGCGCAGCTCGGTCGGCCCGTCGATGAGTAGGTCCTGGTCCGCCGCGGGCGGCCAGAGCAGCTCGGCGACCGCAAGAGTCGCGGCCGCGGCGCCGGGGCCGAGCGCGCGCAGGCGCAGGAGGGCGGTCAGGCGGTCGACGGAGTCGTCACCGCGCAGGTCGGGCAGGTAGCTGGCGACCTCGGCCGGCGCGGCAGCCTCGGCGGCCGCCAGCTCGGCGCGCAGATCCGCGGGCAGCGGATCGGCGGCCACGGCGACGCCAAGCAGCAGCAGCAGGCAGAGCCAGAGCGGCCGAGCACCATCCATCCCACACTCCCGAAGCCACCTCGGTTTGCGAACCCGTTACCACACAGGATAACACCGCGACGATAAGGCGTTGACAGGCGCCTCCCGAACACGGTCCAATGACTCGGTCGTGGTGGTTCCAGTGTGCTATCATGCGGCTGGATGGGTGCTCGCGCGGAACCTGAGCGTCTCGAATCGCGTCACGATCATTGACGAAGATACGCCGCGGTCACGATGCACGACAGCGGTAGCAGCTAGTAAGGAGACAGACCAATGGCGGAGCAGATGCCACGACGACACTTTCTTGAGGGCACGGCAGCCCTGGGTTTGGCCGCGATCCTCGCGAGCGGCCAGCGCCTCCGGGCCCAAGCGGTCCAGGTGAGCGAAGACGACGAGCTACCGCCCGAACCCGTCACGTTGGGCCTGATCGGCGCCGGCATCTGGGGCAAAGAGCTCCTGCGCGTGGGCATGAACCTGCCCAACGTCAGCGTGCCGGTCGTCTGCGACAGTGCCGACACCGAGCAGTCGAAGGTCGAGGCCGTCGCCCCGCAGGCGAAGTTTGTCGCCGACTACAAGGCCGTGCTCGACGACCCGAGCATCAACGGCGTGCTGATCGCCACACCAACCTACCTCCACCGCGACATCGTCCTCGAGGCGCTGGCCGCGGGCAAGCATGTTTACTGCGAAGCCCCGCTGGCCGTCAGCCGCGATGACCTGACCGCCATCGCCACCGCCGCGCGCGACACCGACCTGGTTTTCCAGCCCGGTCTCCAGCGCCGCTGCCACCCGCTCAGCCGGCGGGTCAAGGCCGCCGCGGTCGACGGTTCGATCAAGCAGGCGGTGGTCATGCGCTCGCAGAGCCGCCAGCGCGTCAACTGGATGCGCCCTGGCGCGACCGAGGAGCGCGCGCGTGAGCGCAGCTGGCAGGCCTACAGCGAGACCTCGCTTGGGCCGGTCGGCGAGCTGGGTATTCACCAGATCGACCTGGCCATCTACTGGCTCGGCGCCCGCCCGCAGTCGCTGACCGCGTCCGGCGTGCAGACCACCTGGCAGGACGACGGCTGGGAAGTCCCGGACACCGCCTTCACCAACATGAACTTCGCCGGCGGCGTGCCCGCCATGCTCGAGAGTTCGGTCGCCAGCTCCCACTGGGGCAACAGCGACGAGTTGGTCGGCACGGACGCGACCATCCTCGTCCGCGACAACGGCGCGCAGAGCATCGGTTATCTGTTCAAGGAGCCCTCGTCGCCGGCCGCGGGCTGGGAGGTCTACGCGAAGAAGGCCGACATGCTCAACGAGATGGGCATCCTGTTGTTCGCCACACCGCCGGGCGGGTTCAGCATCGACGACCTCGAGAAGAACCACCTGCCGGTCGAGGAACCGCTGTACTATGCGCTCGGTTCCTTCGCCAAGCGGATCATCACCGGCGACCGCCCGCTGGTCAACTGGCAGCGCGCCTACGAGGCCAACCTCGTCGCGATTGCCGCGGCCGAGGCGGCGGCGGCGGGCGATGCTGAGGCGGTCACCTTCGCGGCCGATGATTTCAAGCTGGCGTAGATTCGCGCTAGCTGTAGTGAGGAGAAGCACTGATGAGTGAGACGCAAGCGACGACCGCTAGCCGGCGCCGTTTCCTTTCGACCGGCCTAGCGGCCGGCGCTGCGGCCCTGACCGTTGATTGGCGGTCGCGGCGGGCCTTCGCGCAGGCCAATGCCCGGGTGATCGGGGCTAACGACCGCATCAACATGGGCTTCATCGGCTTGGGCAACATGGGCCTGGCGCACATGGGCTACTTCGTCAAGAACGCGGACGCGCTGAACGTCGCCGTGACCGCGGTCTGCGACGTCTTTGACAAGCGCCGTGACCTTGCGCTCGAGCGGACCGAAAACCCCGCGGCCAAGGCCTACACGGACTACCGCGAGTTGCTCGCCGACCCGAACGTCGACGCCGTCTTGGTCGCCACGCCCGAGCACTGGCACGCCCAGATGTTCATGGACACGATGGTCGCGGGCAAGGATCTCTACCTTGAGAAGCCGCTCTGCCTGCACTTCGACGACGCCAAGCGCTGCTACGACTTCTACCAGAATCACACCGACCGCGTCTTCCAGCTCGGCAACCAGAACTGCTCGGACCCCAAGTGGCTGCGCATCCACGAGCTGTTGCCGACGATCGGTACGCTGGTCTGGAGCCAGAACAGCTACTGCCGCAACACGCCGACCGGCGAGTGGAACAGCCGCATCGACCCGGACGCCAACGCGCAGAGCGTCAACTGGCCGCTGTTCCTGGGCACCGAGTACGGCCTCGCCCCGGACCGCCCCTGGGACGCCGAACGGTTCCACCGCTGGCGGAAGTACTGGGACTACTCCTCGGGCATCAGCGGTGACCTCCTGGCCCACCGCATCTACGCCTTCCTCAAGGCCTTCTACGGCAACGAGGCGCCGCCGCTCCCGCACCGCGTCACCGCCAACGGTGGCAACTACGTGCAGCAGGACGGCCGCGAGGTCCCCGACACGTTCCTCATGACGGTCGACTACGACGATCACACGATCTTCCTGGCCGGCAGCACCGAGAACGAGCTGGGCGTGCCCCCGGTCATCCGCGGCCAGATGGGTGTCATCGAGTTCACCGCCGAAGCCGGCGGCCGCATCACGGTCAACCCGCAGCGCCCGTTCGCCGAGGAGTTCGACCCGATCGTCGAGGATGCCCCGCAGGTCACGGCCGCGCTCCACGAGCCGCACCGCGACAACTTCATCCACTGTGTGCGCACCCGCGAGACGCCGAACAGCCCGATGGACCTCGCCTATGCCGGCATGGTCCCGCTCGCGCTGGCCGACGTCGCCTACCGCCAGTCGACGACCGTCAACATCGATACCGTCACCGGTGAGTGGCTCAACCGCCCGGCCACGACGAAGTAGGCCGCCCAACTGACAAGCAACGCCGTGGTGGGTAGTTCGCTGCCCCCACGGCGTCGCTGTCACCGCCCCCCACCCGTCCGATGATCTATCGCACCCGCCCGGCGATGAACACCGTCTTCCGCGTCAGTCTGCCCGACTCGGCGCCGCACGACTGGCTGCTCGCCGCCGATGAGGCGCTGCTCGAAGCCGAACGCGCCGACCGCCTGCTCAGCCGCTTCCGCCCCCACTCCGACATCGGCCGCATCAACGCCGCTGCCGGCCGGCACCTGGTGCCCGTCAGCGGCGAAACGCTGGCCCTACTTGCCGAGATCGTCGAGCTCGCCGCGCTGACCGACGGCGCCTTCGACCCGACCGTCGGCCCGCTGATGGACCTCTGGCGCGCCGCGGCCGCCGC
>DHNJ01000124.1:0-3307 GCA_002409445.1 Armatimonadetes bacterium UBA5419
CGGGCGAGGATGAGGATCAGGCGCGGGTCGCGGTCACCTTCGGCGAAGCGGCCGGTGGCCACGGCCAGCGCGGGGGGGCGGATCTTGGCCACGGCCGCGGGCGGCGCGGCGGCCAGCGTGCTGAGCCACAGCTCCCAGCCCTGGGCGCGGGTGGCCGGCGCTAGCGCGGGGCGACGCGAGTTGTTCTGCCCGCCGCCCACCGCGCCGCTCGGCCCAACCTCGCTCACCATGCCGCCTCCGTTGTTCGACCTAACGCTCCGCTAACCGCAAACGATGACGAGCGCCGCGCCATCGTTGTGTGGGACGATGGAACGGGGCGTTAAGGTTCCCCTTCCCCGTTGGGCGCCGGCTGTCGGTCGTCGCGGCGGTCCAGGCGCTTGAGCAGCGCGTAGCTGACCAGCGCGAGGACGAACATCAGCCCAATGAGCATGGGATAGGCGAGCCGCATGTTGCCCTCGCCGCCGGTCATGACCGTGTACTCGGACATGCCGAGGATGCCCGAGAGCAGCGTCAGCGGCATGAAGATCACGCTGATGATCGTCAGCCGACGCATGACGAAGTTGGTCTCGTTGCCAATCACCGCGATGCGGTTGTTGACCATGCCCAGGTGCATTTCGGTCACGCTGGAGAGCAGTTCGCGCGCGATTTCGAGCATCTCGTAGAACTGGACGAGGTGGTCGCTGATGTCGCGGAAGGCGTACGAGACATCCTCGGAGATGTGCGGCGAGTCGTGGCGGACGAGGCGGCTGATGACCTCGCGTTCGTAGACCAGGCTCTTGCGCAGCCGCAGCAGCCGCCGGCGCAGGCGGACCAGTTCGGTCGGCTTGAGCTCGCCGTTGTCGGTCAGCAGGCGCTCCTCGGTGCGGTCGAGGACCTCCTCGACGGCCTCGATCGTCTCGAGTTTGCCGTCGACGACGTGGTCGAGGAGGACCGCCAGGAGCCGGTCGGGGCCGTGGCCGAGGGTCGTCGCGTCGCGCTCGGCGGCCTCGCGCAGGTGCGCGGCGAACTCGGACTCGGCGGCGTCGGGGTGGACCGAGAGCAGGTAGCCGTCGCCGACGAAGAAGCTCAGCTGCTCGATCTTCGGCCGGTGCTTGGTGATCGTCCAGCGGCTGAAGAGGATGAACGTGTGCGCCGGGTACTCCTCGGTCTTGGCGACCTGGTCGTGCGCCAGCGCGTCCTCGACCGCCAGCGGGTGGAGGCCGAGCGGCTCGCGCAGGGGGTCGAAGTCCTCGGCGGCGGGCTGGCCCAGGTCGAACCAGGGCCAGACCGCGGGGTCGTCGAGCCGGGCCAGCGCCTCGTCGACGCCGACCTCGCTGAACTGCCCGCCGCCGGCGTCGCTCTCGCCGCGGGTCACCAGATAGGCACGCAGGTCGCCCATGGCCACCTACTTTTCGAGATCACCGGTCCAGGCGGTGGTACCGCCCTCGAGGTAGCAGACGTTCTCGTGACCGGCGCGGCGGATGACCCGGAAGGCGCTGGCCGCGCGACCGCCGCGCGCGCAGTAGACGACGATCTGACAGTCTTCGAGGTTATCGCAGTGGTCCGGCAGCGTGCCCAGCGGGACGAGCTGCGCGCCGGCCAGGCGGCCCTGCTGCCACTCGTCCAGCTCGCGCACGTCGATCAGCTGGATGCGCGTGCCCTCGGCCAGCTCGTCGCGCAGGGCTTCAGGCATGACGCTCTTGGTCGTGCCGTCGAGCTTGTGGCGCAGGACGTTGGCCGCGGTGATGACCACGTCCATCGCCGGGGCGAAGGGCGGCGCGTAGCCCAGGTCGAGCTGGGCCAGGTCGTCGACGGTCATGCCCGCGCTCAGCGCGGTGGCGATGACGTCGATGCGCTTGTCGACCGCGCCGGTGCCGTAGGCCTGGGCGCCGAGGACGCGGCGCGAGCCGTGTTCGGCGTGGAGGATCAGGGTCACCTCGCCGGTGCCGGGCATGTAGGTCGGGCGCTCGGCGGCGGGGATCAGCACCGAGTCGAACTGGTAGCCGGCGGCCTCGAGCTGGGCCTGGGTCTGGCCGGTGCCGCCGACGTTGAGGGTGCCGACGCGGACCAGCGAGGTGCCGACGATGCCGGGGAACTCGTCGTGGCCGCCGCAGATGTTGATCGCCGCCGTGCGGCCCATCTTGTTCGCCGTGCTGCCCAGCGGGACCCAGGTCGGCTGGCCGGTGACCCGGTCGAGGCACTCGGCGCAGTCGCCCGCGGCGTAGATGTCGGGGTCGCTGGTGCGCATCGTCGGGTCGGTCGCGATGGCGCCCGAGCGGCCCAGCGTCAGCCCGGCGTCGGCCGCCAGCTGCGTGTTCGGCCGCACGCCAATCGCCAGGATGACCAGGTCGGCGGCGAGCAGGCCCTGGCTCGTGCGCACGCCGGTGACCCGGCCGCGGTGGTCGGCCTCGACGCCGGTGACGCGGGTCTCGAGGAGCACCTCGATGCCCATCGACTCCAGCTCGCGGCGCACGGCCAGCGCGACGGTCGTGTCGAAGCGCGGCATAACCTGCGGTGCGAGCTCGACGACGGTCACCTCCAGCTGCCGCTGGTGGAACTGCTCGGCCAGTTCGAGGCCGATGTAGCCGCCGCCGACGACCACCACGCGGCGGCCGTTCTGGCTGTTGAGGTAGTCATCGATCGCCAGCGCGTCGGTCACCGTGCGCAGGGCGAAGACGCCTTCGGCCGGCAGGCCCTCGAGCGGCGGGACGAACGAGCTGGCGCCGGTGCAGATGGCCAGCTTGGTGTATTCGAGCGTCTTGACCTCATCGGTCTTGAGATCAACGACCTCGACGGTCTTCGCCGCGCGGTCGATGCTCGTCGCGCGATGCTCGGTGAGCATGGTGACGCGGTTCTTCTTGCCGAAATCATCGACCTCGCGGACGATCAACTTGTCGCGATCGCGGAACGTCCCGCCCAGGTAGTAGGGGGTGCCACAACCGGCATAGCTGATCATGCCCTCGGCGGTGACCAGGGTGATCTCGAGCTCCGGGTCATCCCGCCGCGCCTTCGCCGCCAACTTCGGCCCCGCCGCCACGCCGCCAATCACGACCAAATGTCCTGCCATAGTTGCCCTCCTACCAATCGTCAAGACGTCAGTGTAGGGGCACGCGGGCCGCGCGTCAAGATACCCCATGGGGTATTTGATGGCTACGGTGTGTCGATCTACTCGAGGGCGACGGCGCTGGTGGGGGATTGGTGGTGCCGGGCGGGACCTGGTGAGGCAGCGGACCGCCGCATTGTACCGCCGCCGCTCCGGCGGCAGCGCGGCGGCTCTGGTAGCGCCGAAGGGGACCTGGTGGGCAGCGGCCTAACTGGGACCGCGGAC
>DHNJ01000124.1:3563-3929 GCA_002409445.1 Armatimonadetes bacterium UBA5419
GCGAGGGCGCCGGCGCTACGATTGGAGGCCGCCGCGCGCCCTACGGCCCGTCCGGCTCGTCGAGGGTAGCCAGGGCGGTGGCGATGGTGGGGGCGGGGATGGCGTGGCCCCGCTGGCCGCCACCAGCGGTGATGTTGCCGTGGGCGAGGCCGACGAGGGCGCCGGTGGGGTCGATGAGGGCGCTGCCGGCTTGGCCTTGGGCCAGGGGAGCGCTGAGCCAGAGGCCGCTGGGGGCTTGGGCCGGCGGGGGGCCCCAGGTCAGGGTGCGCGGCGGGCCGGGGGCGGGGGTGAGCAGGCGCAGGGGGGTGCCGGGCGGGGGCAGTTCGGCGGCCAGCGGGAGCCAGGGCAGGGCGGCCAGTTCGTCGG
>DHNJ01000160.1 GCA_002409445.1 Armatimonadetes bacterium UBA5419
CGCGGGGCTGAGCCTGGGGCGGGCCGGGGCGGGGCTGCTGGGGTTCATGCTGGCGGTGCTGACGGTGATCGGCACGCTGAAGCACACGGCGTTCCTGCTGATCGCGCTGCCGGGCCTGTCGCTGGCGGTGCCGGCGCTGAACGCGCTGTACATGGAGCGGCCGTGGCGGAGGGCCGGCCGCGGCGACCCGGCGGCGCTCGACCGCGCGCGGACGCTGGGCGACATGCTCAGCCGCCGCGGCTTCGCCCACACGCGGGCGGTGGCGCTGCTGCTGGGGCTGCAGGCCTACTGCTGCCTGACCGCGCTGGCGCTGGTCGGGCTGGTCGCGGTGCCGCTGTGGATCAAGGTGCTGCTGCTGGTCTTGTTGCTGCCGGCGGCGGGCGCGGCGTTCTTCCTGCTCTCGCGCATCGCCGCGCGGGTGGCGGTGACCGACGCGGGCAAGGTGACCATCCTCGGCGTACCGATCGACGCGGTGACCTACGAGTCGGCCGAGGCGCGGATGGACGAGATGATCCGCTCCGGCCGCGCGCACCATATCTTCACCGCCGACGTCTCGGGCATCATGCGAGCGCGCGAGGAGCCCGAGCTGGCCGAGATCATCCGCACCTCCGACCTGGTCACCGCCGACGGCGCGGGCGTGCTGTGGGCCGCGCGGCTGTTCGATTTCCCGCTGCCCGAGCGGGTCAGCGGCGTCGACCTGGTGCGCCGGCTGAGCGGCCTGGCGGCGCGCGAGGGCTACCGTGTCTACCTGCTGGGCGCGGCGCCGGGCGTGGCGCACGATGCGGCCGAGCGGCTGATGGCGGAGAACCCGGGCCTGACGATCGCCGGCGTGCGCGACGGCTACTTCGACGACGAGGCGGCGGTCGCCGAGGAGCTACGCGCGGCGCGGCCGGACATCCTGTTTGTTGCGCTGGGCATCCCGAAGCAGGAGCGGTTCATCCGCCGCTGGTACCATGAACTGAACATCCCGCTGTCGATCGGCATCGGCGGCAGCTTCGACGTGATCAGCGGGCGGCTGCAGCGCGCGCCGGGCTGGATGCAGCGGGCGGGGCTGGAGTGGCTGTTCCGCGTGGCCCAGGAGCCGAAGCGCTGGCGGCGGCTGGCGGCGCTGCCGCGGTTCGTGCTGGCGATCGGGCTGGACGCCGCCCAGCAGTGGCGGGCCCGCGGGCGCCACGGAGAGAGTACAGAATGACCCCTGCCCAAGCTCTGATCTTTGATATGGATGGGCTCCTTTTCGATACCGAAACACTGTATGTCGAGGCAACCTCGCAGCTGGTCGAGCCGCACGGCCACACGATCACCCCGGAGATCTACGGCGGCTGGGTCGGCCGCGACGTGAGCCCGCAGGAGTACGTCGAGACGTTCCCCGGCCCGTACACCGCCGAGGAGTTCCGCCAGCAGCTGCGCACGCTGTTCTACGCGCTGTGCGACGAGAAGCTGGCGATGCTGCCCGGCGTGCTCGAGTTTCTGGACGGGCCGGCGGCGGGCTACCCGAAGGCGATCGCCTCGAGCAGCCGGCTATCGACGATCACCTCGCATCTGGACCAGCTGGGCCTGCGCGCGCGGTTCGACGTGTTGGTCAGCGGGCGCGACGTGCCGCGCGGCAAGCCGGCGCCGGACGTCTTCCTGGCGGCAGCCTCGCGGCTCGGCGTGGCGCCGGCGGCCTGCGTGGTCTTCGAGGACTCGATCCACGGCATCACCGGCGCCAAGGCGGCAGGCATGCGCGCGGTGGCGGTGCCGACGGAGTGGACGGCGCACCTGGATTTCAGCGCGGCGGACCTGGTCGTCGGCGGGCTGGGCGAGGTCAGCGTGGCGTGGCTGGCGGGGCGCGGCTAGGGCCGGACCACAACCATCCGCGGTGCTATCATGATTCGCGTGGACGCGCATGCCCTGGCGGTGCTGGAGTTTGACGGTCTGCGCGATCTGATGGCGCAGGGCGCGGCCTCGGCGTTGGGGCTCAAGGCGGCGGCGGAACTGGCGCCGTTGGGCGAGCCGCACCTGGTGCGACTGTGGTTGCAGCGGACGAGCGAGGTCCGCACGCTGCTCGACCGCGACGAGGACATCCCGCTGGGCGGGCTCCACGACGTGGGGCCGGCGCTGGCGGCGGCGGGGCGGGGGGCGGTGCTCGACCCGCGGGACCTGCGCGCGGTGGCCGACACGCTGCGCTGCGCGGCGAACGTGCGCGCGCGCCTGCGCGGCCAGCCGGAGCTGCCGGCGCTGCACGACCTGGCGGCCCAACTCGTCGAGCTGCCGCACCTGGTCGACGACATCACCCGCTGCATCGGCGAGGACGACACGGTCCTCGACACGGCCAGCCCGGAGCTGCGGCGGCTGCGCGGGCTGCTGCGCACGCTGGCCGGGCGCGTCGAGTCGACGGCGCGGTCGGTGCTGGGGCGGCTGGCAGGGACCGGCGCGGTGCAGGACGAGGTCGTCACGCTGCGCAGCGGGCGGTACGTGATTCCGGTCAAGACGACGCACCAGGGGCGGGTCGAGGGCATCGTCCACGACCGCAGCAGCACCGGCGCGACGGTCTTCATCGAGCCGGTCGAGGTCGTCCGGCTGAACAACGAGCTGCGCGAGACCGAGCTGGCCGAGCGCGACGAGGTCGAGCGGATCCTGCGCGCGCTGAGCGGGCTGGTCGCCGCCGAGGTCGACCTGCTGGACAGCAACCTGCGGCTGCTGGCGATCTTTGACGAGGCGCGCGCCCGCGGCCGGCTGTCGGCGCGACTGGCGGCGAGCGAGCCGCTGCTCGACGAGGACGGCGTCTGGGACCTGCGCGAGGCGCGCCATCCGCTGCTGGCCGTGCGTAGCGACCTCAGCGTCGTGCCCAACACGATCAAGCTGGGCGGCGACTACACGACCCTGCTGATCACCGGGCCGAACACCGGCGGCAAGACCGTCGCGCTGAAGACCCTGGGTCTGCTGACGCTGATGGCCTGGAGCGGTCTGCACATCCCCGCCGAGGCGGGTAGCCGGGTCTCGCTCTGCCCGAACGTCTACGCCGACATCGGCGACGAGCAGAGCCTCGAACAGAGCCTGAGCACGTTCGGCGCGCACCTCAAGCAGCTGGTCCACATCCTGGCCGAGGCGGGGCCGGGCAGCTTGGTGCTGCTTGACGAGGTCGGCGCGGGGACCGACCCGGTCGAGGGCGCGGCGCTAGCGCAGGCGCTGCTGGCGACGCTGGACGCCGAACAGCAGGGCCAGGCGGGCATTCTGGCTGATACCGACGTCGACGACGCCGACTACCAGGCGGTGCTGTTCGAAGGCGATGGCGATGCGCTCAAGGCGCTGAATCAGCGCATCGCGCGTCGCCCGGGCGCCATTCTGGCGGTGCACGGACTCACGTCCGACGCGCTGGCGGCCGGCGCCAGCTACGTGCCGGAGCGCCTCTTGACCGAGCGTTCCCTCAGCGTCAACACCGCGGCGGCGGGCGGCAACGCCAGCCTCATGACCATCGGCTGAGCGTGACCGAGGGGTAACCCTTGGGCAACCAAGGGTTATCTCCAATATCGAGTGAGGTTGCACTCGAAGCAAAATCCGGTCGCACCTGAAGTTCGATTGTGGCAACCCGGCAATCGCACTCAAATAGATCACCTGGCCCAAAAGCCCAGGTATAACAAAGCCACATCCGACATACCGGAGGATTCCCATGAAGTTTCGCACCACTTTGAAGCTTGTCGCCGCCAGCATCGCCGCGGTCGGCATGGCCGCCGCCGCGCAGGCCGCCGACATCAAGTTTGGCTTTGCCGCGCCCCTGACCGGTCCCCAGTCGCACTACGGCGAGGACATGCAGAACGGCCTGAACCTGGCCCTGGAAGAAGCCAACAAGAAGGGCATCAAGATCGACGGCCAGCCCGCCAAGTTCGTGCTGGTGTCGCGCGATGACCAGGCCGACCCGCGCGTCGGCGTGCAGGTGGCGCAGCAACTGGTCGACGAGAACGTCGTCGGCATCCTGGGCCACTTCAACTCGGGCACCACGATCCCCGCCTCGCGCGTCTACCATGAAGCCGGCCTGCCGCAGATCGCCATGGCGACCTCGCCCGAATACACCAAGCAGGGTTACGAAACCACCTTCCGCATGATGACCAGCGACACCCAGCAGGGCGCGGCGGTCGGCAAGTTCATGGTGCAGAGCCTGAAGGCCAAGAAGGTCGCCATCATCGATGACCGTACCGCGTACGGCCAGGGCCTGGCCGACGAGGTCGAGAAGGCCGTCAAGGCCGCCGGCGGCCAGGTGGTGCGCCGCGAGTACACGAC
>DHNJ01000148.1:0-5540 GCA_002409445.1 Armatimonadetes bacterium UBA5419
ATTACAGAGAAGATTGCCAATAAGTATTTTAAAAATGAAAGCGCCGCGTGCAGCCGCCGCGCCTGGCCCGCCATGACCGGCCCGAAGCGCAGCGCCAGCGCCAGCTGAAAGGCGAACGCCGGCGGCAAGCCCCAGGCCGCCAGGCCGGCGACCAGCTCGTTGGTCGGCGTCGAGACGACCAGCGCCAGCCCCGCCGCCGCGACCGCGATCAGCCGCAGCGACTGCCCCGCGCCCCAGCACAGCCCCTCGCGCGCCAGGCTCAGCCCAAACGGCAGCTCGACGACCACCGTCCGTGGCGGGCCGGGTAGGAACAGCCCCTGACTCAGCGCCGAGCCAGCCACCGCCAGCAGCGCCACACCGACGAACGCGCGCACCTGCCGGCCCGTCGGCCGCAGCCAGAGCCACGGCAGCAGGCCAACGCCGAGCAGCAGCGCCAGCGCCGGCGGCTGCGTGACCAGCGTCGCACCGACGGTGAAGGCGACCAGACAAGCCAGCTTGGTGCGCGCTTGGAGGCCGGGAGCGGCCGGGTTCACAGGACCTGACGAACGATGAACCGGTCGTCCCGCGCCTCGTGGTCGAGCAGCTGCGCCGGCGTCAGGTGCGAGCTGCCGACCGTCGTCAGGTAGCGCCGGCACAACGCCACCGCGGCGGCCATCTCGTCCTCCGTCGGCCGGGGCCAGGGCGCGCCGGGCACGGGGATGAAGCCCATCAGGTGGAACGGGATCTCCGGGCTCAAGCCGGCGATGAAGGCAACGATCGGCTCGAGCTGGTCGAGGTCGATGTAGCCGGGGATCAGCACGCTGGACGCACGCATGTCCAGCCCGGCCTCGAAGGCGGCGACGAAGTTGTCGCGGATGCGCTGGGCCGGCAGACCGGTGTACTCGCGGTGCAGCTCATCGTCCCAGGCCTTCAGTGTCACGTTGGTGCCGTCCAGGTCCTCGGTGATCAGGTTCCAGCCGTTGGTGTGCCCCAGCTTCGTCGTCAGGCCCAGCTCGCGTTTGGCGAACCGCAGCAGCTCGGGCAGCTGCTTGTTCAACGTCGGCTCGCCGCCCATGAAGTGGACCGCCTGGCAGCCGTCGATGCTCGCCAGGGCGGCCTTGACCTCGGCGAGGCTCGGCGTGACCGCCGGCCGCGGCGGCTCCTTGAGCAAGTAGCTGCACCCGCGGCAGCGCATGTTGCAGCCCCAGTTGTGGGCCGTGGCGCGGTGGTACTGGTGGCTGTAGGTGATACGGACGATAGGCATGGTTTACCTCTGACGAGTCCAGTCTTGCGGAGTGGTGGTGAGCAGGGCCTTGGCGTGGCCGTCGGCGTACAGCGCGTTGAACCGGCCCAAGTGACGGTAGGCCACATAGCGGATCGGCTCGATGAACGGGGCGCCACCGCCGACGTAGTAGCTGCCGGTGACGGGATTGACGGTGTTGTTGTGCGAGTCGGCGACTTGGATCAGGCGCGCGGGCTCGACGATGGCCGCATCGGGCAGCGCGTACCAGAAGGTCGAGGCGTCGCCCGGCGTGTAGCTCGACGCATTCAGGCCGTAGCACAGCGGCAGCCCCGAATACGGGTCGACCAGCGCCGCCGCCGACGGACAACGCAGGATGTCGATGCTCTTCAGGTACGGCTGCAGCGCCTGATGCCAGCGCCAGGCCGAGGTGTAGTAGACCCGAATGTGCGTGTCATCGTAGTCTTGGGCATAGATGCGCAAGCCAACCCCGACCTGTCGCAGGTTGGACAGGCACGAGGTCTGCCGCGCCTTCTCGCGGGCTTGGGCGAAGACAGGGAACAGGATCGAGGCCAGGATGGCGATGATCGCGATCACCACGAGCAACTCGATCAGCGTGAACGCTCGCGCACGTGCCACGTTTCTTTCTCCTCGTGCCACTAGCATAGGGCCACAATAGATCGAGCGCTGCGCGGCGTCAAGCCGGTTGGTGCAGCGGCTAAGCTAGATACGAGGCAGAATGGCGTGAGCGAGCAACCAATGACGGCGGCGGAGGCAGCGCGGCGCGATGCCGTGGTGCGTATCACCGACGCGGCGCACCCGGGCCAGCACTACTATGTGTTGACGGTCCTCTCGGCGCTCATCGCCGCGTTCGGCCTGTTGGCCAACAGCACCGCGGTGGTCATCGGGGCGATGATCGTCGCCCCGCTGATGGGGCCGATCATGGGTCTCGCGCTGGGGCTGGCCAGCGGCAATCGCAAGCTCGCCGAGAGCTCGTTGCTGGCCGAGGCGCTCGGCGCGGGGCTGTGCCTGTTGATCGCCCTAGCGATCGGCCGCATGCCGTACACCTTGGGCCTCACTTCCGAGATTCTCGCCCGCACGCAGCCAACCATCTATGACCTCGTCGTCGCCCTGGCTGCCGGCGCCGCGGGCGCGTACGCGATGGTCGACGCGCGGGTCAGCGGCTCGCTGCCGGGGGTGGCGATCGCGGTCTCGCTGGTGCCACCGCTGGCCGCCTCCGGGCTGTGCCTCGGCGCGGGCCAGGAGCAGCTCGCGGCGGGGGCGATGATTCTCTTCCTGGCCAACTTCGTGGCGATTCAACTGGCCGCCTCGACCGTCTTCCTGCTGACCGGCGTGGCCACGGTGAACGCCACGCGACGGACCACCCCGCGCCAGCTCATCCGCCGCTTCGGCCCGAGCCTGCTGGCGCTGGTCGTGGTGGGCTGGTTCTTGACGCGTACGCTGCTGGGCCTGCTCGCCGACCATCAGCTGCGCGACGCGATCGAGCGCGAACTGCACACAGCCCTGGCCAACACGCCGGGCACGAAGCTGGAGAGCCTGAGCATCGAGCGCCGCGGCCTCGGCGCGGACGTCTCGGCGGTGGTCCTCACGCCACAGCCGCTCGAGGCGGAGCAGGTCGCCGACCTCCAGCGACAGCTGGCCGGCCGGCTGCGCGTCACGCCGCGGCTGGTCGTGCGCAGCCTCTCGTCCGCCGACTTTGACGCCGACGGGCCGGTCTTCTCACGCGAGGACGACCCGACGCCGCCCAGCGCCGAGAGCCTTGCCGTAGCGCAGGCGCGCGAACTGCTGCTGGCTCACCTCGCCGAGCTGCCCGGCGCGGAGCTGGCCGACGTCCGCCTCGAACGCGCGCCCGCGGGCCCCCGCTACATGGCCCAGGTGCGCACGCCGGAGGCCATCTCCCCGACCCAGGTCGCCGAGATGCAGGAAACTCTACCACTGGTCGACGGCGAGCCGCCGCAGCTGGTCGTGCGTTCGTCGCTGTCGCGGGTCGCGACCGCCGAGCAGTACATCGAACCCACCCCACGCCGCACGCGCCCGCCCGAGGAGGCCGCGCTGCTGCGCCGCCTGCGCACCGGCCTGGCCAACCAGCTGAGCCTCCTGCTGCCCACCGCGCGGCTGGTCACCGTCGACCTCGAGATGCAGCCGACGGCCGTCGTGCTGCGGGGCGAAGTGCGCGCGCCGCGGACGATCACGCCGGCGGAGGTCGCCGGCCTGCAGGCCACGCTGCGCCAGTACGTCGACCCGCGCGTCGTGGTCGTCATCGCCTCCGAGCTGCATCCGGTCGCCGCGGCCGAGGGCTACTTAGACTCCATCCCGCCCGCCGCTCTGCCCTGATCCGGCGGCGGGAGGACGTGCACCACCCGCTGTGGGAAGGGGATCTCGATGCCCTCGACCCGCAGACGCCGCTCGACCGCGGTGTACAGCTGGCTGCGGATGCTCTCGCGGCTCATCACGTCCTCGACCACGCAGCGCAACTCCAAGGCGATGCCATGGTCCGCCAGCGCCATGACCACCACGAACGGCGTATGGCCCGACTGCTGGATGACCCGCTCATGCGCGTTAGCCTCCTCCAGCAGCACCTCGCTAACACGTGTTAGATCGGAGCCATAGGCGACCTGCACGGCGACCGTGACGCGCCCGAAGCGCGAGAAGCGGGTGCGGTTGGTCAGCGGCTTGGCGATCAGATCGCTGTTCGGCACCATCACATCGGCGCGGTCCCAAGTCTGGATCTCGGTCGCCCGCACGCTGACCCGTGTGACCACGCCGTTCAGGTCGCCGACCTCGATCCAGTCGCCGACCCGCAGCGGCCGCTCGACCAGCAGGATCAGCCCGGAGACGAAGTTGCTAACGATGTTCTGCAGGCCGAAACCAATACCGACCGATAGCGCACCAGCGACCACGGCCAGGCCGGCGAAGTTGACCCGTAGCAGCACCAGCGCGGCCAGTAGAGCGATCGCGAAGCCGACATAGCCCGCGAGCGTTGCCAACGTGTCGCGCGCGCCCTCGTCCAGCCGCTGGTTGCCGCCCAGCATCACCCGCAGCGCCATCGTCACCCCGGCCGCGGCAACCTGCAGGGCACCAAAGGCCAGCAGCGCGCCGCCCAGCCGTACCGGCTCGACCTGCCACTGCCCCCAACCGAGTGGCTTCTGCGCCCAGGCCAGCGTCGCCGAGTAGGCCCCCGCGGTCGCCCACAAGCGCAGCACCAGCAGGCCCAGCCCGAGCCAGTAGAGGAGGCCGACGACGAACTGCAGCCAGCCCAGCCCCGGCAGGCTACGGCCGCGGGCCAGGCGGATGCGCCGGCGCAGGCGGCTCGTGAACGGCGCCTGCTCGTCGCGCAGCGTGCCGAACAGCTCGTCGAGCAGCCGCCGCACGACCCAGACCAGCGGCGCGATAACCAGCATGCCCAACAGCCCCCGCAGCAGGTGGCCCGAGAGCGTACGGTAGCCCAGCGCCTCGAGCGCCATGACCGCGACCAGCGCCGCCGCCGCCAGCCAGCGCGCTGTCTGCCCCCAGCCGCCGACGCCGGGCAGCCGGCCGAGGTTGACCAGCAGCCAGGCTAGGTTGACCGCCAGCAGCCCGATCAGCACCGCCCGCGCCAGGTCCAGGACCGCCGGCCGCAGGGCGTATTCCTCGCCCAGGCGCCACAAGAGGTAAGCCAGGACGCCAACCAGGATCAACTGGCCCAGCCGGCGAGCCAACGTTCCACGCAGCTCCGGCGGCAGGTCGGCCGGCGGCTCGGCCGGCGGATACGGTGCCAGCAGAGCACGATTGAGCACGCGCAAGCCAACGAACAGCGCCAGCGCGTAGCAGAGCAGCGCGAGGAACGGCGTGCGGCCCGGTTGCGTGCCGTAGGCGGTGAGCAACGCGCCCGCGGTCAGCAAGCCCGCGGCCGCCGGCAGGTGGCGGGCGAAGGCCAACAGCAGCGACTGCGCCAACAGCGCGCCGAAACCCTCTGGCTCGAGGCGGCTGGCCTGCGCGGTGAGCCGCCCGGCGGCGAACCAGCCGACCCCGATCGCCGCCAGCGTCAAGAGGAACAGCAGCACGACGCGCCACGGCTCGTGGCGGATGACCGACAGGGCGCTGCCCGCGGCAACCGCCGCCGCCGTCTCGGTCCACAGCCCCGGTTCGCGCAGCGCCGTACCGACGGCGGCCAGCAGGTGCGGCCCGCGATGGAGCAGCGCGGCCGCCGACTCCTCGCCGATATCCCGGCTCAACGACGTTAGCAGGTCGTCGGTGCGCAGCAGCGCCAACCGGTACTCGCCCTGCCAGCGGTTGTTGGCCGCGCTGCTCCATCGCGGGC
>DHNJ01000148.1:5742-5926 GCA_002409445.1 Armatimonadetes bacterium UBA5419
CTCCAGCCGCGCACGCCACTCCGCGCCGGTGGGGGTCGCGGGCGCCGCGATGGCCTCGCCCTCAGCCTGCTCCTCCGGCTCCACGTCAGCCGCCGGCAGCAGGGTCTCTAACGATGTTAGGAGTCGTCCGCGCTCGGCTTCTAACGAGGTGAGGCGGCGGGTGAGCTGAGCTCGCAGGGTGGTC
>DHNJ01000012.1 GCA_002409445.1 Armatimonadetes bacterium UBA5419
ACCCGCTCCACCGGCCGCTGCGAACCGCGCGCGGGCGGCGGCGCCACCGCCGGCTCCGGCCGGGCCGCCTGCGGGCCCAGTACGTCGGACACCTTCTGCGGCCAGCGCGCGGGCGGCGTCAGAAACCGGTACTCGCCCGCCCAGCGCACGATCGAGCCGGAAATGACCAACCCCGGCACAATCCATGCCTCCTCGGCGCGCAACCGCACCCGGTACAGATCGTCGACCGCGCCGCCCTGGTCCGCGAGAACCACGCTCTCGCGATCGCCGGCGACCACGCCGAAGACCGAATGCACCGCCTGCGCACAGGCCAGCAAGCCATCCGCGACGTGCGCCGGCAGATCCGGCGTCTCGACGACGAACAACTCAACCGGGGTCAGGTCCCAGCGTCGGTCGGGCCGGCTGAAGAGGAACCAACGCGATTCGGCCACCTGCGCCTCGACCGCCGCGCGCGCCGCTTCGTCGCCCGCGGGCACCTCGCCCGCGGCCACCAGCGCACCCGTCGGATCGACCGCCTGCGCCACCCACGCGCCGCCGCCCGTCAGCCCGCCCTGTCTATTCACCAATTCAAGGTACTCGTCGCAGGCCGCACTGCGCTCCGCCTCAAACCTCGCACCACGTGCGTACTCGCGGAGCTTGCGCAGCCAGCATGCCATCTCGTCGCTACCACGATCCGTGGCCATCACTGCCTCGTTTGGGCGCCAATCATCGGCTTCTGCGGGCCCGAAAACCTCGCTCGCCAAGCCTGCGCGCCTGTGTTCACTATAGCCGCGAGGACCACCCGCGTCAAGAAGACCAGGCCGCCCGCACACTGCCCCCGAACGCCGTTCGCACGCCGTGTGCACACGGTTAAGCACCCGTTAGAGCGCCGCCAACAGCCCCGCGCCACCCGGCGATCGAACAGCGTTCGGGTCGCGGCCGCTGTTCAATCGCGGAACCTCCGCGCCCGGCGTGTGTCAACAGGTACCCGGAGCCGCTAGTCTATGTCCACCCCGCACGTCGCTTGGCCTACCCTCGCCCCGCCGCCTAATCGCGACGAGGTGCTGGTCGGCGACTGCCTAGACGTGCTGCCCCAGTTGCCCGCCGGTTGCGCCGATCTCATCTTCGCCGACCCACCCTACAACCTGCAGCTCCGCGGCGATCTGCACCGTCGCGATGGCTCGCTGGTCGATGCCTGCGACGAACAGTGGGACCAGTTCGAGTCCTTCGCCGCCTACGACGAGTTCACCCGCCAGTGGCTGACCGCCTGCCGCCGGGTCCTCGCCGACTCGGGCTCGTTGTGGGTCATTGGCAGCTACCACAATATCTACCGCGTTGGCTCCATCCTCCAGGACCTGGGCTTCTGGGTGCTCAACGACATCGTCTGGATCAAAGCCAATCCGATGCCCAACTTCCGCGGCGTCCGCTTCACCAATGCCCACGAGACCCTCTTGTGGTGCAAGAAGAGCGAGCAGGCGACGGGCGTGACCTTCAACTACCAGCAGATGAAGGCCGAGAACGACGGCAAGCAGATGCGCTCCGACTGGTATTTTCCGCTCTGCACCGGAGCCGAGCGGTTGCGCGATGAGGACGGCCAGAAGGTCCACCCGACCCAGAAGCCTTTGGCTCTGCTGGAGCGGGTCGTGCGCGCCGCCAGTCAGCCGGGCGACCTGGTCCTCGACCCCTTCGCCGGCACCGGCACGACCGCCGTCGCCGCCCTGCGCCACGGCCGCCACTGGCTGGCCATCGAGCAGGATCGCGGCTACGCGGAGGTCTGCCGCGAGCGCCTCGCGGCCGAAGCCGCCGCGCTGGCCGAGGCCGCCGACCCGCACGCCGTCTACGGCTAGACGGTCGCCGGCTCGCCCAGTTCCACGCCGTGCCCGTTCTTCGGCGGTGGCGGGCCCAGGATCTCGGGCAGTTGATGCCCCTCCAGCGTCTCGTGCTCGAGCAGCGCCAGTGCCAGCCGCTCCAGCCCGTCGCGGTGGTCGCCGATGATCTGCCGCGCGCCGTTGTAGGCCTCGTCGACCAGCTTGGCGATCTCCTGGTCGATGACGTTGGCCATCTCCTCCGAGTAGTTGCGGTCCTCGGCCAGGTCGCGGCCGAGGAAGACCGGCCCATGACGCCGGCCCATCGTGCGCGGGCCGATCTCCGTGGACATGCCGTACTCGCAGACCATCGCCCGCGCCAGCTCCGAAACGCCTTCGAGGTCCGAATGCGCCCCGGTGCCGATACCGGCCTCGCCAAAGACCAGTTCCTCGGCCACGCGGCCGCCCAGCGCCATCGCCAGCTGCGCCTGCAGCTCCGGCCGCGAGCGGTTGTAGCGCTCCTCCTCGGGCACGGCCAGGACGAAGCCCAGCGCTTGCCCGCGCGGCAGGATGGTGATCTTGTGGACCGGTGGGAAATCGGGCAGAAAATGCGCGCAGAGGGCGTGGCCGGCCTCGTGGTAAGCCGTGTGGCGGCGCTCGTCCGGGGTCATCACCCGGCTGCGCCGCTCGCGGCCCATGGTCACCCGCGAGAAGGCCTCCTCCAGGTCGGCCGCACTGATCTTGTCGCGCGCGGCCCGGGCGGCGAGGATCGCCGCCTCGTTGACGATCGAGAACAGGTCCGCGCCGGTCAGCCCCGCGGTCTGCCGGGCGACCAGGTCGGACGAGACGTCCGCGTCGACCGGGCGGGTCTTGAGGTACAGGTCGAGGATCTCCTGCCGCCCACGCTGGTCGGGGTAGTCGACGACCACCCGCCGGTCGAAGCGGCCGGGCCGCAGCAGCGCGGGGTCGAGGATGTCGGGGCGGTTGGTCGCCGCAAGGACGATGATCCCGCTGTTCGGCTCGAAGCCATCCATCTCGACCAGCAGCTGGTTGACCGTCTGCTCGCGCTCGTCGTTCCCACCGCCCAGGCCCGCGCCCCGCTGCCGGCCGACGGCGTCCAGCTCGTCGACGAAGACGATGCACGGGCGGTTGGCCTTGGCCTGCTCGAACAGATCGCGCACGCGGCTGGCGCCCACGCCGACGAACATCTCGACGAAGTCGGAGCCCGAGATATGGAAGAACGGCACCGACGCCTCGCCCGCCACGGCCCGCGCCAGCAGCGTCTTACCGCAGCCCGGCGGGCCCATCAGCAAGATGCCGCGCGGGATCTCGGCGCCGAGCTTGCGGTACTTCTCGCTGTCGCGCAGGAAGTCCACGACCTCGGCCAGGTCCTCCTTGGCCTCATCGACACCCGCGACATCATCGAACGTCTTGCGCGGCAGGTGGTCGGCTAGGCGCTTGACCCGGCTGGAGCGGAAGGCCATCGCCTGCGCGTTGCCCTGCCCCATCTGGCGGAAGAACAGAAAGATCAGGAAGCCGCCGATCAGCAGCACCGGCAGCAGGTAGAGGAAGAGGAACTGGGCGATCCGCGGCCACGGTGAAGGGTCGACGTACTCGAGCTGCCCCAGCGTGCCACGATCGGCGGCGGTCTTCAGGTCGCCAGCGATCACCTGCACGTCGCCGGGGCCCTTGACCCGGTACGGCTTCTCTTCGCCGACATAGCTGGCCAGCAGCAACTCGCCCGGCCGCACCACCTTGACCCGGCTCACCTTGCCCTGAGCGACGTCGGTCAGCAGCTGCGAGTACTCGCGGGAGAACTCGTCGCTGCGGGCAGCGCTCTGAAACAGCTGCACGCCGACGAGCAACAGCCCGAAGACCACAACCCACAGCAGTAGATCACGACGCCAGTTCACAAACACTTCCCCAGCCGCGCGCGCGGGCATCTCTTTCCATAGAGTATACGCTACGATCCCCCGGGTTACGCGCCACTCAGCCAGTCGTCGCGCTCGCGCTGGGCCGCCCAACCCCGCCGCAGGAGCGGATCACCGGATAGCCATCGGCGCAGCAGCGGCCCATACCGCTGCCAGCGATCGGCCACCGCGGCAAGTGCCGCAAGCGCTGGCGGGCGCGTCCGGCCGCCGCCAGTCCGCACCGCCTCCACCAGCCGCGCCCACCTCGCCCGCTGGCGCAACCAGCCCCTCGGGTCGCGAGCGACCGCCGCCACCGACCTCGGCAGGCCTGCCTCGAACAGGTCGGCCAGGCGCGCCAGCCGCGCCGGCTCCACCGGCACCGCCGCCAGCACCG
>DHNJ01000227.1 GCA_002409445.1 Armatimonadetes bacterium UBA5419
CCCCCCCCGCCCCCCCCGCGCCGGGGGGGGGGGGGCCCGCCACGCTGGGCGAGCTGCTGAGCCGCGGCCGCTTCGGCCCGCGCCTGCTGACCGACGACGAATGGCGCACGGCGCGCGCCTGCCTGGCCATGCTCGCCCGCGCCCCCCGCCCGCCCCGCTGATCGGTTATCATCGTAGGCAGGACGCGTCCGATGAGTTGGTACAGTTCGATCTTCCCGCCGAACCTCTTCCAGTCGTACCTCATCGCCGCCGCGCGGGGGCTCATGCTGGCCATCCCCGTCGCCCTCCTCTTCGAGCTCGGCGGCTGGCTGGCGCGGACCTACCTGCTGCGCCGCCTGACCAGCGTCTACGGCCGCGACGCCAACCGCGACCCCACCGCCCGCGCCCGCCGGCGCCGGCAGCTGCGCGACTACACCGTCGGCTTCGCCCGCCTGGTCCAAAACACCGCCGCCCTGCTGGTCATCCTCATGCTCTGGAAGGTTGACCCGGTGGCCATCGCCCTGGTCCTCGTTGCCCTCGCCCTGATCCTGCGCGAGCCGCTGACCGACGCGGTCGCCGGCTGGTCGCTGCTGGTCGATGACGCGCTGGCCCCCGGCGACCAGGTCGCGCTGCCCGGCGGGCAGGCGGGGGTCGTCGCTGAGCTGGGGCCGCGCCGCGCCAAGCTGGTCGACGTGGACGGCACCGTCGTCTGGGTCCGCAACAGCGAGCTGGGCAGCCTGCGCCAGCGGCCGGCGCTCGCCCCGCCGGAAGGCGCCTAGCCATGTCCGACGCGCTCTGCCAGGTCACCGTCCAAGGCATCGCCGCCGACCGCCTGGGCTACGACTTCGTCCTCCTCGCCGCCGAGGACGGCCGCCAGCTGCCCATCTGGGTCGGCAGCTGCGACGCCCAGAACGTCCTGCGCATCTTCCTCGAGATCGAGGAGCAACGCCCCCTGACCCACCGCCTGATCATCTCCTGCTTCGAACACCTGGGCGGCCGCGTCACTGGCGTCACCCTCGACGACCTCTGGCAAAACGTCTTCTACGCCAAAGTCCACCTCACCGACCGCCACGGCACCCCCCACCAACTCGACTGCCGCCCCGCCGACGCCCTCGCCATCGCCCTCCGCCTCGGCCTCCCCATCCAAGTCCGCGAAGACGTCCTCGAAGAAGGTGAAATCGCCACCGACCTCCCACCAAGCGAGGATACGAAGGAGCCGGAAGGCGACGAGCCCGACGGTGACGAGACCACCTAACGCCCGCGGCCACCCTAACTGGGACCCGCCGTGTCGGCGCAGTGGACATTCCTGTCCGCATCCATAGACTCGGCCGCGGGCCGAGCCAAGACTTGGGCTATGCCGGCCGTCCGCCGGCGCTACAAAGAGTGCCGCCGTCCAGCCTGCTCGCACCAAGCCGATGCCGGGCGCGAGCAGGCTGGTGAGGCAGAGCGACTCACTCGTACGGCGAGCCAGTCCGCAGCGCTACCGGCAGGACCTCGAACTCATAGGTCGTCGTTTGGCCCTGCTTTAGGTTACTCTCGCCCGTCTTGATCGGCTTGATGTACTGGGCGTCGATCACCTCGGACCTGGGCAGGACATTGACGCTGCAGTCGAACGGCAGGCCGGTGGGCGCCACGTAGATCCCGCCGGGACCGTCCGGATCCCAGATCTTCAGCTTAGTCAGGGTGACCTCCATCGTGTAGATACCGGGTACGCGGTTGGGCACCGTGAAATACCACCACTCCGCGCTAGGCTCAGGCGAGGAGTACTTCTCACCGAAGACATCGACTCGGAGCCAGCGCTCACCGCCCGCGTATTGACGGCCCGGCCTGGCTTCGAAGCCCACGTCCTGCGGCCACGGCACGAAGGTCGTGTACAGGCTCTTCCGCGGCGTAGCCCAGGTCACGTCAACAGGCTTCCAGCTTCCGTCGCTGAACAGCTTGGCCGCGGACGTCGAGCCCGCGCTGATGCCGACCCGCGGCGTCGTCCAGCCGTTGACCGCCACCTTCAGCCCGTTCACCTTCTGCGCATTGGCCTGGCGAACAGCTGTGAGCTTGGCGTCGGAGGCCGCGCGCGTCGTCGGACCCACGCAGTCGTAGAGCCGCCAAGTCACCTCCGCCGTGAGCGGGGAGCAATCAACCGTCACGGCATCGGTCACCTCGTTCACCGCGGCGCTGGGGGTCGGCGTAGCCACCCGGCGCGAGGTCCAACCCGAGCCGCGGCGGTACTCCGTCGCCACGTCGAGATTGACGTTGGTCTTGAGCCAGCCAGCGGTGCGCCAGCCATCCTTGCGCGGGACCGAGCTCTTGGTGCTGCTCTCGAGCTTGAGGCTGGGGTTCAGGACCAGCGGACCAGCCACAATCCTCGGCCCAAACTGCCCGTCGTACCAGGTCGTGCGCTCGGCCCCGTCGTAGGTGAACCAGATCTGACCGCCCAAGCTCCCCTTGGTGGCCACCCGGAACAGCTCCACGCTTGACTTGGTGGCGCCCGCGGCGCGGCTGATGGTCATCGCGAAGGATGGGCTCAGGCTAACCTCCCGGGTCGCGTCGCGGCGGATGCCGTTGAACAGAATGGTCGGTTCCTTGAGCGTCAGGGTCCCGCCTTGACCCGTCGCATCACCGGCCTTGGTCCAGGTCAGTTGTGTGCCCCGCACCGCCGGCGTCAGGCTACCGATCTTCGTCTGATCGAAGGGCAGCTTGAGATCGAACTTCAGCGTGCGGAAGGCCTCGGTCAGCGCCGCCTGGGTCGTGGTGACCTTGGTGTTGCCACCCGTGTAGCTGACCGCGGTCGCCTTGCGCAGGGCACCCTGGCCCGCCGTGCTGATGATGATCGTGCCGACCTTGATGTCGGTCCGTCGGCCTGAAAGCGTCAGGCTGGTCGCATCCTGCCCGATGATACCGCGCGACACGGTGCCATCCTGGACCCACACGGTCCCTGGCTCGAACTGCCAGGTCACGCCGTCCATGGTCTGCGTCTTGGGCGGCTGCTCACCACCGCCACCACCGCCACCGCCGCCGTCGTCCGGTGGTTTGATGGCATCACCACCGCTTCCGCAACCGACCAAGGCCAGAGCCGCGATCAAGGCCCCGACCCACACTCCGGACCGCCACTGACACCCGATGCTGATACGCATCCTCTTCCTCCGCGCATCGCACGACTAGGACCTTCCGGGCCCATCATGGAATCGCCACACGATGCAAAGCAAAGAGTAGATCGACGCGAACCCCGATGCAAGAGGTTTAACAGACTTGGCCACCCCCTTTGTGGTGTGGCCTATCAGCCTGCGCCGCATACGGATCCGGAGCCGCGTAGCCCGCAGTCACCCTAACTGGAACCGCGGACATTCCTGTCCACATCCATAGACTCGGCCAAAGGATGAAACAAGATTTAACGAATGCGGTCGAGGCGCCGGAGCTACGAAGGGTGCCGCCGCCCAGATCCATCCCTTGTGGCGTGGGCTGATAGC
>DHNJ01000138.1:0-350 GCA_002409445.1 Armatimonadetes bacterium UBA5419
CAGTCCGCCGGCCCCGTGCAGGTCGGCGCCACCGCGCGCGCCGCGGGCGCCCTGACCCCGGCCCTGCCCGCCGCGCCGATCGACTACACCCAGGAATCGGCGGAGGACAAGGCCCGCCGTATGGCCTGGTTCAACCACGACCGCTTCGGCATGTTCATCCACTGGGGGCTCTACGCCGTGCCCGCTGGCGCCTGGGGCGACCGCACCGACTACGGCGAGTGGATCATGGAGCAGGCGCGCATCCCCGTCAGCGAGTACGAGAAGTTCGCCGACCAGTTCAACCCAACCAAGTTTGACGCCGACGCCTGGGCCCGCATGGCCAAGGACGCGGGCATGAAGTACATCGTGCT
>DHNJ01000138.1:489-5170 GCA_002409445.1 Armatimonadetes bacterium UBA5419
TACATCGTGCTGACCAGCAAGCACCACGAGGGCTTCGCCCTCTGGCCGACCAAGCAGTCCGACTGGTCCATCGAGCGCACCCCGTTCGGGCGCGACCCGGTCGCCGAGCTGGCCGCCGCCTGCCGCCGCCACGGCCTGCGCTTCGCCTTCTACCACAGCATCATGGACTGGTACCACCCCGCCTGGGAGACCCGCCGCGCCTGGAACGACGTGGCCACCGGCTCGACCAACATGGAGGAGTACATCCCCTTCATGAAGGCCCAGCTCAAGGAGCTGGTCGAGAACTACGGCCCGCTCGGGATCATGTGGTTCGACGGCGAGTGGGAAAGCCCCTGGACGCACGAGCGCGGCGTTGATCTGTACAACTACGTGCGCAGCCTGCAGCCCGATATCCTGATCAACAACCGCGTGGGCAAGGGCCGCGCGGGCATGTCGGGGATGGACCAGGGCCAGGGCGTCGGCGACTTCGGCACGCCCGAGCAGGAGGTCCCCGGCACCGGCTTCGCGCCGGGCGTCTACTGGGAGTCGTGCATGACCATGGGCGACACCTGGGGCTACAACGCCACGGAGGACAACTGGAAGTCGTCGCGCCAGCTCATCCACCACCTGATCGACGCAGCCAGCAAGGGCGGCAACTACCTGCTCAATGTCGGGCCGACCGCCGAGGGCCTCTTCCCCCAGGAGAGCATCGACCGCCTGGCCGACATCGGCCGCTGGATGAAGGTCAACAGCGAGGCCATCTACGGCACGACCGCCAGCCCGATCGCCACACCGGCCTGGGGCCGGATCACGCAGAAGCGCGACCGGCTCTACCTGCACGTCTTTGACGCGCCCGCCGACGGCCAGCTGGTCCTGCCGCTGCAGGCCAACGTGCGCCGCGCCTACCTCCTGGCCGACCGCCGCCAGGCCGTGACCACCGCCCAGACGCCCGCCGGCCTGACCGTCACGCTGCCCGCCAGCCTGCCGGACGCCGACGCCACGGTCATCGCCCTCGAGACGCGCGGCGCGGTCACCGCCCTCGACTAACCGCCCGCCCCGGCTTGCCTCGGGGTCTCGCCTCGGTCATACTCGGCGCGCAGAGGATGCGTGTACCATGACCCCCGCGATGACCCCGATGCTGGCCCTGGCCACGATGGCCCCCGCCGAACCCGTCGACTACACCCAGGAATCCGCGGCCGACAAGGCCCAGCGCATGGCCTGGTTCAACGAGGACCGCTTCGGCCTGTTCATCCACTGGGGCCTCTACGCCGTGCCCGCCGGCGTCTGGGGCGACCGCACCGACCACCGCGAATGGATCATGGCCGAGGCCCAGATCCCTACCTCGCGCTACGAGCAGTTCGCCGACGAGTTCAACCCGACCAAGTTCGACGCCGACGCCTGGGTCCTGGCGGCCAAGGACGCGGGCATGCGCTACATCGTGCTGACCAGCAAGCACCACGACGGCTTCGCCCTGTGGCCGACGAAGCAGGGCGACTGGTCGATCGAGCGCACGCCGTTCGGCCGCGACCCGCTCGCCGAACTCGCCGCCGCCTGCCGCCGCCACGGGCTGCGCCTGGCCTTCTACCACAGCATCCTCGACTGGTACCACCCCGGCTACGAGCCGCGCATCGCCTGCTACGACCGCGACGCCGGCGCGCCCGACATGGACGCTTACGTCACCCACCTCAAGGCCCAGCTCAAGGAGCTGATCGACAACTACGGCCCCCTGGCGATCATGTGGTTCGACGGCGAATGGGACGCCTCTTGGACCCACGAACGCGGCGTCGATCTCTACAACTACCTGCGCGCGCTGCAGCCCGACCTACTGGTCAACAACCGCGTCGGCAAGGGCCGCGCGGGCATGTCCGGGATGGACGAGGGCCAGGGCGTCGGCGACTTCGGCACCCCCGAACAGGAGGTCCCCGGCACCGGCTTCGCCCCCGGCGTCTACTGGGAATCCTGCATGACCATGGGCGACACCTGGGGCTACAACGCCGCCGAAACCAACTGGAAATCCGCCCGCCAACTCCTCCACCACCTGATCGACTCGGCCAGCAAGGGCGGCAACTACCTGCTCAACGTCGGCCCCACCGCCGAAGGGCTGATCCCCGCCGCCAGCCTCGAACGCCTGGCCCACATCGGCCGCTGGATGAAGACCAACAGCGAATCCATCTACGGCACCACCGCCAGCCCCATCCCCACCCCCACCTGGGGCCGGATCACCCAGAAACCCGACCGCCTCTACCTCCACATCTTCGACGCCCCCGCCGACGGCCAACTGGTGTTGCCGCTGCGCGCCAACGTGCGCCGCGCCTCCCTCCTCGCCGCCCCCGCCCAGCCAATCGAGACCACCCAATCCGACGCGGGCCTAACCGTCACCTCGCCAGCCACCCTCCCCGACGCCGACGCCACGGTCATCGCCCTCGAGATCGACGGGCCGGTGGAGGCGCTGGTGTAGGGGGCGCCCGGGACCGCGGACCACTGAATTGTACCGCCGCCGCTCCGGCGGCAGCACCATGACACACCCCCACGACACCCGTCCCCCTCCGGCCTCGGCCTAACTGGGACCGCGGACACTCCTGTCCGCAGCGAACCTGCCTCACCGGCTCCGTTGGGGCGGTAGCCGGCCGCCCCGCCCGGGACCGCGGACACTCCTGTCCGCAGCGAACCACCGCCCCCAGCCACCCCTGCCAAACTCAATCCTGCTTCGCCCTCCGCTGCGCTCCGGCCGAGTCTAAGGTCGCGGGCTAGCAGCCCACGCCACATGGGCGGGATCTAGGCCCCACCCCCCGGAAGGACTCCCGCTCCCCGCGCCGTAGTGAGCAGCGTGCCTCGGCGGTGGCCGGGGGTGAGGAGGATTGGGTAGTGGGCAAGAAAGTCGTCAATGTGGGGTTGGTGGGCTACAAGTTCATGGGGACGGCCCACTCGAACGCTTATCGCCAGGTCGGGCCGTTCATGGCGCCCGATGCCGAGGTGCGGCTGCGCGCGCTCTGTGGGCGCGACGAGGCGGGCGTGCGCGCGGCGGCGGACCGGTTCGGCTGGGAGACGATCGAGACCGATTGGCGCACGCTGGTCGAGCGCGATGACATCGACCTGATCGACATCTGCACGCCGAGCGGCCCGAGCCACACCGAGATCGCCCTGGCCGCGGCCAAGGCCGGCAAGCACATCTTCTGCGAGAAGCCGCTGGCCGCCAGCCTGGCCGACGCGCGCGCCATGCTCGAGGCCGTCCAGCAGGCCGGCGTCAAGCACATGGTCAACTTCAACTACCGCCGCGCGCCGGCCGTCGCCCTGGCCAAGCAGATGATCGACGCGGGCGAGCTGGGCGAGATCTACCACTGGCGCAGCACCTACCTGCAGGACTGGATCATCGACCCCGACTTCCCGCTGGTCTGGCGCCTGGACAAGGCCATCGCCGGCTCCGGCCCGCTGGGCGACCTGGGCGCGCACTCGATCGACCTGGCCCACTTCCTGGTCGGCACAATCGCCGAGGTCGTCGGCATGGAGCAGACCTTCGTCGACGAGCGGCCGGTCGCCGAGTCGATGGGCGGGCTCAGCGCGACAGGCGGCACCCAGCGCGCCAAGGTCACCGTCGAGGACGCCGTGGCCTGGCTCGCGCGGTTCAAGAACGGCGTCTTCGGCACCTTCGAGGCCACCCGCTTCGCCGCCGGGCGCAAGAACTACAACCGCTTCGAGATCAACGGCTCCAAGGGCTCGCTGGCCTGGAACATGGAGACGATGAACGAGCTCGAGTACTATGACCGGGCCAACGAATCGGGCTCCTGCGGCTCGACCGCCGGCTTCCGCCTGATCCAGGCGACCGACGGCTCGCACCCGTACATGACCCACTGGTGGCCGTCGGCGCACATCATCGGCTACGAGCACACCTTCACCCACGGGGTCGCCGACCTGCTCAACGCGATCGCCCACGACACGCCGATCACCCCCGACTTCGCCTGCGGCGCGCGCTGCCAGGCGGTGCTCGATGCGGTCACCGAGTCGGCCGAGAACCGCGCCTGGGTCAAGGTGGAGTCCGTCTAGGTGGCCCAGAACAGCCTCGTTGACCGAGTGCGCAAAGTTGACCTGCTCATAGCCCGCGGCCTGGGTCGCGGGCTCTGGGCCCTGCATCAGCGCACCGGCCTCGATACCCACCGCCTCGCGTTCATCAGCGCCGGGCTGGCCTACGTGCTCTGCTGGTGGTACCTCAGCATGGCCCAAGGCCAGCCCGAGTGGCTCTGGTACCTCCTCGCCCCCGGCCTCGGCGCGCTCGCCACCTACCTCGCCGACCACGAGCTGGCCGGCCTGGTCGACGAGCACGTCGGCGTCACCCAGGTCGGCGCCGACCTGCGCTGGTCGTTCCTGCGCCTGGTCTACCCGACCGTCGCGGCGATCCTCTGGGTCCAGGCCGTGCTCAGCGGCGAGTACAGCCCCGCTTTCCTCGCCGTCCTCGCGCTGACCCTTATGCTCTTCGCCCTGATCGAATACCTCCTCGCCATCCGCCTCATCGCCAGCGACCACCCCGCCGCCCAAACCTACGCCGCCGTCCGCGCCCAGATCGAAGCGGCCCTGCAGGCGGGCGCGGAGGGGCTGGCGGAGGAAGGCGAGGGTGAGGGGGGCGAGGGCGAGGGCACTGCTGGGGATGAGCCGGCGGGGGAGTAAGTAAGGAGCGCCGGCCCTCCACGTAGCGCCGGCGCCCCCGCCG
>DHNJ01000036.1:0-5758 GCA_002409445.1 Armatimonadetes bacterium UBA5419
ATCTCCTGCTCGAGCAGCAGCGCGTTCGCACCGGTGGCCCGCCACCAGAACGCGCGCACGTCGCGGGCGAACTGGTGGTCGGGCGGCGCCAGCAGCAGGCCGACGGCGGTGACGACGACCAGCCGCCAGAGCACGCCGTTGAAGCTGCTGCCCAGCAGCCGCTGCCACCAAGTCCGCGGCGCGCGCGGCTCGGTGGCGAGCGGGGCGGTGGCGGGCAGCGTGACCCAGATCGGCTGGCCCGGCGCGGGCAGCGTGGCCAGAGCGCGGTCGACGGCGGCCGGGGAGGGCGCCCAGTCGCGGACGGCGGCGGGGGCGAGGGCGCGTTTGGCGAGGTGTTCGGCCCACCACGCGGCGCAGTGCGGGCAGCCGGCGAGGTGGGCCCGGGCATCGGCGGTGGCGGCGTTCGCCATCTGTTCACGGCAGGTTGGGCAGTTCACTGCTCGTACTCCTCGAAGTAGTCCGCCAGTTCGGCGCGGAGGCGCGTCACGCCGGCATGGACGCGGCTGCGCACCGTGCCCTCGGGAACCCCGAGGAGGGCGGCCGCGGCGGGGTAGGATTCGCCGAGGAGGAAGCGCAGGCGCACGGCCTCGCCCTGCCTGTGGGGCAGGCGGGCGATGGCCGCGCGGATGCGCCGGGCGCGTTCGTCGTCGAGCAGGGCCTGGTCGGGCGCGACCGGATGCTGGCCGTTGTGGGCGCCGGGGCCGACGGGCTCGGGCGGATCACTGCTGAGCCAGACCCGCCGGGTCCAGGCCGCGCGCAGGCACTGGCGGCCGCAGTTGAGCGCGATCTGGCGGATCCAGGCGCCGAAACAGTGCGACCGGTAGCGCGGCAGAGCGGCCCAGGCGGAGCAGAAGGTCTCCTGGACCAGGTCCTCGACGAGGTCGCGACGGTCGACCATGGCCGCCAACAGCCGGCCCACGGGCGCGGCGTGGCGGTGCATCAGCTCGGCGAACGCCTCACGGTCGCCGGACTGTGCCTGACGAGCTAGGCTCTCGTCATCCATGGCCTACGCGTCCTCCTCGGTGCCTTCAATGCACCGCGAGGGAAAACCCGCCAAACCCGCGCACGGGATTCGGCGGCCTGCCGCGTCGGCCTACTTCACGCGGTCAGCGTGGTGACCTGCCCCATGCGCTCGAAGCGCTGCCAGCGCTGCTCGATCAGCTCGGCGGGCGACAGCTTGCTCAGCCGCGTCAGGGCCGCTTGGATGCTGGCCAGCAGGGCGGTTGCCGTGCCCGACGGGTCCTTATGCGCGCCGCCCAGCGGCTCGGGCAGGACCTCGTCGCAGAAGCCGAACTCCAGCGCGTCGGCCGCGCCCAGGCGCAGGGCCTCGGCGGCCTCGGCCGGGCGGCTGGCGTCGCGCCAGATGATCGAGGCGCAGGCCTCCGGTGCGATGACCGAGTAGTAGCTGTGCTCGAGCATGATGATGTGGTCGGCGACACCCAGCGCGATCGCGCCGCCGCTGCCGCCTTCGCCCAGGACGGTGCAGACCGTGGGCACGGGCAGGCGGGCCATCTCGAGCTGGCTGGCGGCCAGGGCCTCGGAGATGCCCAGCTCCTCGGCCTCGGGCGAGCAGGCGGCGCCTGGCGTGTCGATGAAGGTCAGGATCGGGTGGCCGAAGCGCGCGCCCAGCTCCATGATGCGCATCGCCTTGCGGTAGCCGGCGGGCCCCGCCTGGCCAAAGCCGCGGGCCTTGCGCTCGGCGACGTTGCGGCCCTTCTGGTGGCCCATCGCCGCGACCGGCTGCTCGCCTCCGAGCAGGCCGAGGCCGGCGACGATCGCTTGGTCGTCGGCGAAGCGGCGGTCGCCGTGGAGCTCGGTCCAATCGGTCAGCAGGACCGAGAGGTAGTCGAGCGTGTAGGGCCGCTCGGGGTGGCGGGCCAGTTGGACGCGGTCGAAGGGGGTCAGCGAGGCGAAGATGTCGGCCTGCAGCTGGTCGTGCTCGACCTGCAGCTCCTTCATGTGCTTCTCGACGGCCTTCTGATCCGCGGCGACGTCCTGGCCGTTGGCGCCGGCGTCGTAGAGGCGCAGCTGCTCGGCCTGCAGGTCGTCGATCTGGGCCAGGAGGTCGGCCAGGGGTTGCTCAAGGGGAATGATGCGCATGGCTTAGGCCTCCTCACCGGCCGGCCGGGGGCCGACCAGGGCGCGCAGCAGGGCGGTGATCGTCGGGCGCAGGCGGATCCGCTCGCAGACCAGGTCGACCATGCCATGGGCCAGCTGGAACTCGGCGGTCTGGTGGTCGGGTGGGAGCTTGATGCGGCAGGTCTGCTCGATCACGCGCGGGCCGGTGAAGCCGATCAGCGCGCCCGGCTCGGCGATGATCACGTCGCCCAGCGAGGCGTAGCTGGCCATCACGCCGGCCATCGACGGGTCGGTCAGGACGACGAGGAAGGGCACGCCGGCGGCCTGTAGGCGGGCGACGGCGGCCGAGGTCTTGGCCATCTGGGTCAGCGCGTGGAGCCCCTCGTGGACCCGCGCCCCGCCGCTGGCGATGAACTGGATGACGGGCCGACCGGTCTCGCGGCCGTGCTCCATGGAGGCGGCGACCTTCGTGCCCACGGCGGCGGACATGGTGCCCGCACGGAAGTGGAAGTCGAGCACGCCGAGGACCACGGGATAGCCGGAGATGGTCGCCTCGCCGGTGACGACGGCCTCGTGCAGGCCGGTCTGGCGCATGACGCCGCGCAGCTTGTCGCCGTAGTCGGGGAAGGCGAGCGGGTCGGCCGAGACGATCTCGGAGAACAGCTCGCGGAAGCTGCCTGCGTCGACGGTGAAGTCGATGCGTTCGGTCGCGCGCAGGCGCTGGTGGTGGCCGCAGAGCGGGCAGACCCGCTGCAGGCCTTCGAATTGGCGGCGGTAGACCAGTTCTTGGCAGCCGGCGCACTTAACCCACCGGCCCACCGCCGGGTCATGGGCGGGGACGGGCGGCTTGGCTGGTTGAGCCATGGGAGCCTCCTAGTTGTCGTGTCGCGTCGCTAACGTCCGAGGGAATTCCCGCTCTGCTCGGGTCCCGCGGCGGCCTGCGGGCGACAGCCCAGGGGGCCGGCCCGTGCCTTGTTGGCATCGACCGGCGCGTGCTGGCTTGCCGCACTGCCCGGTCGACCCTACAATCTTAGCACGAAGGGACCAGTATGCCGCTCCAAACACCCCCCGCCGACGCTGATATCCCCGCCCTCCGCGCTTTGATCGACCAGATCGACGAGCAGATGCTCACGCTGCTGATCAGCCGCGCCCGCCTGGCCTACCAGGTTGGCCAGTACAAGCAGAAGCACGGGATCCCCGTCTATGTGCCGGGCCGCGAGCGCGAGATCCTCGAGCGGCTGACCGAGGAGATGGTCCACCCGGTGCCGCTGCGCGGCGCGCTGGCGGTTTTTCGCGAGGCGATCTCCGCCTGCCGCGCGCTGGAGGAGGTGCCGCTGGTGGCTTTCCTCGGGCCGGAGGCGACGTTCACCGAGGTCGCCGCGCGGCAGGTCTGGGGCGCCTGCGCCGACTACCGCGCCTTCGAGAGCCTGGACGCGCTGTTCGACGGGCTGCGCTCGGGCGATGCCGTGTTCGGCGTCGTGCCGATCGAGAACTCGACCGCGGGGACGATCCGCGAGGTGCTGGACCAGCTGGCCGAGGGTGGTGACTACCGCATCGTCGGCGAGTCCTATCTCGACATCCACCACAACCTACTGGCCCAGCGGCCGGCCGACCAGCTGGCCAAGATCCTGAGCAAGGACGCGGCGCTGGACCAGTGCCGGGCCTGGCTGCGGATGAACGCGCCACAGGCGCAGCTGGTGCCCATGGCTTCGACCGCGGCCGGTGTGGAAGCCGCGGCGGCCGACCCGACGGTCGGCGCGATCGGCACCGAACTGGCCGGTGAGCGCTACGGCGTGCCGGTCCAGGCCCGCAACATCGAGGACATCAAGGGCAATCGCACGCGCTTCTTCACCCTCGGGCCGACCTGGTCACAGCCGACGGGCGACGACAAGACGACGATCATCATCTACCTGGACGACCGACCCGGCAGCCTGGTCGCCGCGCTGGAAGTGCTGCGGCGGCACCAGTTGAACATGTCGATGATCGAGTCGCGGCCGCTGCGCCACACGCCGTTCGAGTATGCCTTCTTCGTCGATATCGAGGGTCACCTCGACGACGAAGCAGCGTCGGCCGGCATCAAGGATCTCGAGGTCGTCTGCCGCCGGGTGCGCGTGCTCGGTTCGTACGCGAAGGCGCGCGGCTAGGCCGTGAACTCGCGCGCGCGGGCGATATCCATCTGGGCGACGAACTTCGGATCGTGCGGCGTGTCGGTGATGTTCTTCCAGCGCTCGGCCAGCCCTGGCACGTTGCGCTGCATCTGGCTGAGCACGAAGGCGTTGTTGACGTCGGTCTCGGTGGCCTGTAGGCCGCGGCGGCCGAGGAACTCAACGACGCTCTCGATGGTGATGGAGTCGATGCCAGCGGCCGTGCCGTAGGTCCGCACCAGCGAGGCGAGTAGCGTCCCGACCTCACCTTGGAGGGCGAAGAGGGCCATGCGGTCGGCGCTGAGCTGGCTGTCTTCGAGGTAGCTGCGCCCGAGCAGGGCGACGATGACCATCGGCAGCGCCAGCAGCTTGAGGATCGGGTTCATCTCGAGCGCGGTGACGATGAACGTGCGCCACTTGACCGTGCCGGCCTTCACGTGACCCAGAAGCACGGCGAGGATTGCGCGCAGGTCGGCGGGCGAGAACATGTCGATCATCGACCGCGAGATCATCATGTACGGCTTGCCCATGCCGCGGATGGTCGCCGAGGGCGAGCTGCTGTCGATGACGTAGGTATCCGGCAGTGTGCGGATCTCGAGGCGGCGCGCCAGCTCGCTGAGCACCTCGCGCAGTTCGGGGAAGGACGTGCCGGCCATCTTGCTCTGGCGGTAGCGGCTGTTGATACGGCCCTGGTGCTGGCCAGCAACGATCTTGACCAAAATCCAGGCAATGATCGGCCAGCCCAAAATGACACCTAGGGATTTGCCGAGCACGTCCTTGGGTGCGGTGAAGAAGACAATGATCGCAACGAGCAGGAGCAGGATGCCCGGGATGGCCCAGGCAAAGCCGAGGGCTTGGCCCTCGCCGGAGTGCTTAAGGGTGGCGAGGTCGAGCCGCGGAACCCTACTCTTACGCTTGCCACGCTTGCTCATGCTATCCACCCATCTCGTCGTCTAGCGGCGACCACAGCAGATCAAGGACGCCCTCGCGGGCCGCGCCCGCGCTGACCCGATGACGGCGCCAGATGACCGATCGGCCGACACGCTCGGCGGCCGGCCACAGGGCGAACAACTCACCGCTGGGGACCTGGCCACCTAGGTCATCATCATACCCCAACCAATCCTCCACCGTCGAGAGGGCCAGGTCGCCGGGCCAGGGCTGTGGCGGTGGTTCGATCTCGTACTCCTCGGCCGGCCCCGCGAGCAGCCCCGGGCGCAGGACCAACGCCGCCTCGGTCACCCGCCGGCCGCCGACGCCGGTGACCAGGAACCAGAGGCGTTGGCGCTCGAGTGGCAGGAACACCACCTCACCCTCCACGGGCAGGTCCCCCGAGAGCGAGAAGACCAGGCCGCCCAGCGTCTGGCATTCGCCGACGTCCGGCGGGTCGATGTCCAGGGTCGACCAGACGGTGTCCAACTCGGCGCGCCCGGTGCCCAGCCAGCCGCCGGCCGTGCGGGGGACGAGAGGCGGCGGCTCGTGCGGGTCGCTCTCGTCGTGGATTTCGCCGACGATCTCCTCGACCAGGTCCTCGATTG
>DHNJ01000036.1:5883-27230 GCA_002409445.1 Armatimonadetes bacterium UBA5419
ACGACCTCCTCGACGATGTCCTCCAGTGTCACCACGCCCGCCGTCCCGCCGTACTCGTCGACGACCACCGCCAGCGAACTGTGCGCCACGCGCATCTCGCGCAGAGCCAGCTCGAGGCTCGCCGCGTCGGCGAGGAACAGTGGCTCGCGGGCCAGCTCGACGACCGGTTGCCCGCGGTCCTCGGCGCGCAGCAGGTCGCGCGCGTGGACCACGCCGAGCACTTCATCGGCCGAGTCGCCGACGACGAGCAGGCGGCTGCGGCCGCTCGCCAGGACCGCGGCACTGGCCTCGGCGACGGTGGCCGCACCGGCGACCGAGACGATGTCGGTGCGCGCGGTCATTACGTCGTCGACAGTCTGTTCGCCAAAATCGAGGATGTCGGCGATGCGCTGGCGCCGGCTGGGCGGCAGGGTCGCGACCTCGGCGACCTCCAAGACCGCCTCGTCCGTCTCGTCGTCTAGGTCGTTTGGCTCGGCGTCGACCTCGATCCAGCGAGTCACCGGCCGGGTTAGTCGCCAGATCCAGTCACCGAGCCACCAGAGGGTGCGCGTGGTCGTCCGGGGCCAGAGGACGCCGAGGCTGCGGGCCAGCAGGTCGCCCCCGGCCAGTGCCAGCGGCGCCCACCACACCCCGGCCAGCGCGGCGGCCAGCGCCAAGCCCAGCAGCTCGACGGCGCGCAGGGACAGGTGCAGCTCCTCGCGGCGGGCGAGCAGCGCGGTCAACCGCTGCACGCGCTCGTCCTGTCCGCGCCGGAGCCGCTCGCGGCCGAGGACGGCCAGCGCCGCCTCCAAGGCGCCGAGCGTCAGCGCGAGCAGGACCAGCAGGGCGATGGTCATCACCGGTCCACCCGCCGCGACAGCAGCCAGGTCACATGCACTTCGTCGATCGCCCCATCGGCGTCCAGGTCGTGGATCGTCAGCAGCAGCGGCCCTCGCCGCCACTGCAGCCCGACTGCGGGCGGGCCGTCCAGCTGCGCGGCGAGGAAGGCGGCCAGCGTCTGCTCGCGGTCGTCGCCGGGCAGGTCGATGCCGCTGGCGGCCAGCTCGTCGAGGGTGCGTCGGCCGTCGACCTGCAGCGACTCGCGGACCACGCCGACGTCGGCTTCGTCGATGATGTCGCCGACCAACTCCTCGATCAGGTCCTCGACAGCGACCAGGCCGACCGGTCGGCCGGCGTTCTCAACCACGGCGAGCGAGGTGTGGCTGGCGCGCAGCGCCTGGAGCGCGGCGTCAAGCGGGGTGTCGGGCGCCAGGCGGACGACCTGGCGATAAGGCAGGCTGCTGGGCGCAGCGCCATCGAGCAGGGGGAGGAGCTGCTTGGCGTGCAGCACGCCGACGACCCGCCCGGCGGCGTCGCAGGCGGGGTGGCGGCTGTGGTTGGAGGCACGCAACGCGCGCAGAATCTCCGCAAACGGAGCACCATAGCGCACCGTTTCAACGCGCGCCCAGGGCACCATCACGTCGGTCACCGTGCGCCGGCCAAAGTCGAGTTCGCGACGCAGCAAGTTGGTCTCGGCAAGCGTCAGCTCGCCCTCCTGCTCGCCAACCTCGATCGCCTCGGCCAGCGCGTGGTCGGGACCGGCTTCGAGCGGTTGGCCGCGGAGGCCGCTGGGCGCGATGCGGACCAACTGATGCAGCAGCGGGCCCCAGAGCCGCGCGGCGGCCTGCAGTGGGCGCGGCGACGGCTCCAGGTCGCGGCGCTCAAAGAGCAGTTCGGCGATCACCCGCGCGACCAGCATGACGGCTACCGCCCACAACGGCCAGGCGACCGACAGGGCGTACGTGCCGACGGTGGTCAGCAGAGCCAGGTGCAGCGGTCCAGCGAGGTCGCTCCAGAGTGCGATGCGGTGGGCGTCGGCGCCGTAGCGGCCGGCCAGGCGGGCTTGCTCGGCGGTGCGTTGGGCGAGGCGCAGGCCATGGTCGGCGAGCGCCCAGGAGAGCGGCAGGGTGACCCAAAGGAGCAATAGACCGAGGACCAGCAGCAGCGGATCACGGGCCTCGGAGTGGGGCCCGCGAGCGGCGTAGTGGAGGGCAATCGCCGCGCACCCGAGCCAAAACCAGTCGGGGCGCGGCCCAGGTTGTTGTGCGGAGTCCTTCATGACCTCCGGCGGATTGAGCCGTGCTACGTCATTGTAAGGGCTGGCTAGCGCTGGGCGCAAGGGGCGGCCCGCCCGCCTTGGGCTACCGGCCCAACCGCGCGCCGACCCAAACCGCGAGCAGCGCGGCGCCGACGCTGGCCAGGACGTACGCGGCGGCGGCCAGGGCGCGGCCGCTCTCGGCCAGCGTCAGCGTCTCAAGCTCGAAGGTCGAGAAGGTCGTGTAGGCGCCGAGAAAGCCGATCGCGAGGAACAGGCGCCAGCGCTCGTTGGCCCAGAGCGCCCCGCCGCCCCAGGTGGACAGCAGGCCGAGGAGGAACGAGCCGCCGACGTTGACCAGGAAGATGCCCCACGGCCACTGGTTGCCGACCACGCCGCGCACGGCCTGGGCGACCCACCAGCGCGCGTTGGCGCCGAGGAACCCGCCCAGGCCGATCCAGCCGCTCGCCGCGAGAGGGCTCACGGGAGGCTGACCATGACCCAGTCCGGGCTGTCCGGCGTGCGCTCGACGATGGCCTGGACCGTCTGGCCGTCATGCTCGACGGTGACCCGGTGGCGGCCGTAGAAGACCGGCTGGGTAAACTCACCCGCGCCGTCGGTCTCGCCTGCCGCGCGCGTCCACCACTGGTTGAGAACCAGGTCCTCCCAGGCGTCCTGGGCCGGCTTCTTGGACCAGTCGCGGCGGAACATGGCCGCGTTCTCGCCGGCCCGCCAGTGGCTGCCCTCCCAGAAGCCCCAGAGGATGAACGCGTCGACGGAGGGATGGCTGAAGCAGGCGGTCATGAAGTCGGCGACGTACTGGGCGTGGACCTCCTCGTCATCGACGCCGCCGAGGTCGAACTCGGTGATCTCGATGCGCAGGCCGAGCTTGGCGGCTTCATCGAGCAGCTCGAGCACACGCGGCAGCGGCACCAGCGGCACGCCCTGGTGCGCCTGCTCACCGAAGGTGGTGATCGGCGCGCCCGCGTCGATCAGCCGGCGGGCGTTCTCGAGGCTGCGCCGCCAGTGGCCCTCGCGGTCGTTGAGCATGTTGTACTCGTTGTAGGCGAGGCCGATGTTGGGGCCGGCGGCGCGGGCCAGGCGGAAGACCTCGGGGAACTGGTCCCAGCCGATGCGGTCCCAAATCTCAGTGTTGGTCACGGCTTCGTTGACGACGTCCCAGAGGTACAGGCGGTCGCGGTACAGGCCGACCTGGTCGGTGACGCGCTGGTGGACCGCGGCGCGCATGGCCTCGGCGTCCAGGTCGCGCACGCGCGGCGGCATGACTTCGAAGTTCCAGACCAGGACGTGGCCCCGCAGGGTGATCTCGTGCTCGTCCAGCCAGTCGATCGCCGCGTCGATGCGCTGCTGCTCCGCCGGGTTCACGTCATGCCACTTGAGGTCGTTTTCGAAGGTGACGGTGTTGTACAGGCGGGCGACCTCAGCGCGGAACCGCTCGCTGTCGGCGTCGGTGCCGACGAAGCGGCCGGCCGGCGCGGCGGTGCCGAAGCGGAAGTGGTGGCGGACCTGCTCGACGCGGACCGTGGCGCCGGGCACGGGGGCGCCCAGGGCGCCGTTGACGCGGATGGTCAGCGGCGCGGTGCGCAGCTCGGCGATGCGCTGCTCGGCCGCCGCGCGCCAGGCGTCGTCGTGCGGCCGGCCGCCCCAATAGTCGATCGTCTGGTCAAACTGGACGCCTTCGGCCGCGCCGTGGTTCTCGACGCGAAGGCCGGCGACCTCGAGCGTGCCGGGGTCGTGGCCGAGCATCAGCCGCACGGCCGCGGCGCCGGCCTCGTAAGCGGCGACGCTGCGGCCCACGAAGCGGTATTCCTGCCATTCGGGCGTGGTCCGCGCCTCGCGGTTGAGGCTCTTGGTGTACGGCTCGCTGGCCTGCTCGACGACGAAGGTGACGCGCACCGACTCGGGGCTGCGCAGCCAGACTCGGACGTAAAGTGCATCTCTTTGGGCTACGGCGGCGTTGAGGGCTTGAGAGAGCTGCAGATTCCAGGGCACGTCGGTGGTCCGGGTCCGCAGACGGACGGCGCGGCCGAGGTCGGCGCGGCCGGAGTCGACGAGCTCGGCTTGCAGCTCGCCGGTCAGCCGCCAACCGTCGAGGTCGGCGGCGTAGTCGCTGTTGGTCACGAGGTTCTCCGCGGCCGGCTGGGCCAGGGCGGCCGTCGCCGTGAGCAGGGCGAGCAGGCAGGACGCGCGCCAGGCAATACGAAATAAGGTCATGGGAGACACTCCACCATGTGGTTGACGACGAGTCTAGCAGCGGCGATGTTCACCGCGCCGCTGTCCATCTCCACCGAGAACCCGCGCCTGTTGGCTGTCGATGGCCAGCCCACGCTCCTGGTTACGTCCGGTGAGCATTACGGCGCGGTGCTCAACCTCGACTTCGACTACATCCCGTACCTGGACGAACTGGCCGCCCATGGCCTGAACCAGACGCGGACGTTCTCCGGCACCTATCGCGAGGTGCCCGGCAGCTTCGGCATCACGGGCAACACCCTGGCCCCCGCCGAGGGCCGCTACGCGAGCCCCTGGGCGCGCTCGGACCAGCCTGGTTACCGGCTGGGTGGCCCCCGCTTCGACCTGACCGCCTACGATCCTGCCTACTTCGCCCGGCTGCGCGATTTCGTGGCCCAGGCCGGGGCGCGCGGCATCAACGTCGAGTACGTGTTCTTCTGCCCATTTTACAACGACGACCTCTGGCTCGCGAACCCGATGCACCCCGAGAACAACGTCAACGGTGTGGGCAACTGCCCGCCGGGTGAGGTCTACACGCTGGCCCATCCGGACCTGCTCGCGGTCCAGGAGGCGTTCGTGCGCGAGGCCGTCACCCAACTGAACGAGTTCGACAACCTCTACTACGAGATCTGCAACGAGCCGTACTTCGGCGGCGTGACCCTCGAATGGCAGGCGCGCATCGCGCAGGTCGTCCGCGAGACCGAGGCCGGGCTGCCCAAGCGCCACCTCATCGCGCAGAACATCGCCAACAACACTGCGCGGGTCGAGGCGCCGCTGGCCAACGTCGACCTCTACAACTTCCACTACGCGTCACCGCCCGTCGCGGTGGCCGATAACTGGCACCTGGCCGCGCCGATCGGCTTCGACGAGTCGGGCTTCGCCGGCAGCGATAACCGTGTCTACCGCGCCCAGGCCTGGCACTTCATCATGGCCGGCGGGGCGGTCTTCTCGAACCTCGATTACTCGTTCACCGCAGCCAGCCCCGAGGGCAGCGCCGCGGTCAACGCGCCGGGCGGCGGCGGGCGCGACCTGCGCGTCGCGCTTGGCGCGCTGCGGCGGTTTGCCGAGAGCCTGGACCTGGCGCGCGCAGTACCGTTGCCCGAGTTCGCCCAGGTCGCCGGCGACGGTGCGCTCGCCCTGCGCACGCTAGGGGTACCCGGCGAGGTCTACGGCGTGTATGCTGAAACGGCGGAGCCGCTGACGGCGCCGGTGCCGATCACCCTCGACCTACCCGCGGGCCGGTGGCAGGTGACCTGGGTGGCACCGGTCAGCGGCGACCAACAGCCGGGCCCGACCGTGGAGACCACGGGCGGTACGGTGCGCCTCGATCTGCCGGCGTTCCATGCTGACTGGGCATGCAAGATAAGTAAGGACTGAGATGGCCACAGACCTCGAGCAGTTGACTGGCTTCCTCGACGAAGAGGACATGCACTATGCCGTTGACAAGAACGGCCGCGCGATCCACGTGCCGTTCGGCGCGTGCACCGTGCGCATCTTCATCGTTGAGGACGGCGAAGGTCTCACCTTTCAGGCGCCCCAGGTCTTCAACCTCACCGAGTCGCTGCACCGCGAGGCGACGCTGGTCTGGATGTCCAAGCACGTCTACGAGACCAAGATCGGCCACTTCGGCTACGACCCGCGCGACGGTGAGATTGATGTCTCGCACTTCCATCCGATCGAGGACGGCGAACTGACCAAGACGCAGTTCATGCGCCTTCTGCACGTCGTCCGTCAGGTCGCCACAGACGACGCCAAGCAGCTGCGCCACGTGGCCTTCACGGGTCAAGAGCCGCCGGAGGAAGATGAGGACGAGGACACGCTGACCCCGGAGCCGGCGCCGACGCCGGGCGAGGCAGCCGAACCGCTGACGGCGTTGCCGCCAACCGGCGACCTGCCGCCCGAGGTGCGCACCGACAACTGGCCGGCGGCGCCGATGCCCGAACCAGCCTGGCTGAAGCTGGCTTTCGGTGCGTTCCGCGCGCAGCTGGCCCAGCCGATCGAGGCCGGCCGCCGGCTGCGGCTGCGCGGTGAGTTGTGGCCCGAGCTGCTGCGCCGGCGCGCCGCCAGTGTCGAGGACGGCATGGTCTACCAGACCGCGTCGCTGGCCACTGATTTCCGCCTGGGCGAGGTGCAGGAGTACGCGCTGGCCTACGTGGCGTACCTGCACTCGCTCGGTGAGATCGAGCCGACGGAGGCGCAAATCGTCACGGCCTTTGGCGAGGCCGCGAGCGGCGCCGGGGCTGAGATCGTCGAGCATCTGGTCACCGCCGGCTTGCTCTGGCGCACGGGCTCCGGCCAGGAGGCGACCTACACGCTCAGCCCGCAGGCGGCGATGGCGTACCGGCGCGGCTAGCGCACCTCGACCAGCGCGTGGCCATCGAGCCGTGGCAGGACGAACTCGACGTACGTCCCGTCGTGGCTGAACTCCAGGCTCTCGCCGTCCGGCACCACCTGCACGCTGCTCGGCGCCTCCTCGGCGCGTAGCCGCACACGCAGGTCGAACAGCGGGATCACGTCCTCGATCACATCGAAGCCGGCGGCGCGCCGTTCGGGGATGTAGTGCAGCAGATGCAGCACCCGCCGGCCCTGCCGCGGCTGTTCGGTGAGCGAGACGAGCAGGCTGGACGGGCCCTCGACCTGCACCAGCGGCGCGGGCAGGATGCCGGCCAACGCGTTGGCGACGGCCTGCTTGACCCACGGCGCGGCGCTCGACTGGTACTCGCTGAAGACGGGGTGGGCGAAGTAGACGCAGGCCCCGTTGCGGACCACCGCCGCGCCGCCGTCGCGCCCGCTGTTGGGGGTGTGGCGGTGGCTGCAGAAGGCGCGCCAGGTGCGGTTGTGATACGGCACCTGCCGGCTGGCGAGCACCTGCGCGCCGGCCTGCGGCTCGATCGCCAGGCCGCGGCGGTACATGACGTAGGCCGGCGCGGGCAGGCCGTCGTCGAGCAGCGGCCCCGGCACGAGGAAGTCGGGGTAGAGCGGCGCCTCGCCCTGGCTGGCGACACCCAGTGCGGGCAGGTTCAACTCCATGCCGCCGGGCGCCAGCGCCGAGGCGTAGCTAGCCATGATCGCGCCACCCGCCTCGAGGTACGCCTCCAACTTGGCGCGCAGGTCGTCGTCGACGGGAATGATGTCGGGCAGGATGACCAGGCGGTAGCCGCTCAAGTCGCTCTGCTCGTCAACGATGTCGAACTGCACCTGCAGCTCGGTGAGCATCCGCGTCGCGCCCATCATCGCCGGCTGGTTCCGCTCGTCGCCACTGGCCAGCGCCGACTGGCGGCCGATGAATGCCTCGGGGGTGAAGACAGCGACCTCGCTGACGGTCTCCGCGCCGACGCACCACGGCTCCTTCGCCTCGATCTGGGCGAACACGTCGCCGATCAGCTCGTAGGTGTACGGGTCGAGCGCGCCGGCGGGCGGCAACTGGTCGCCGACCGAGACCTGCGCGCCGAGGGCCAGGGCGCTGAAGCACTCGTACTCGAGCGCGGCGGGGCTCTTGTAGCTGGAGAAGTCGCCCCACGAGGTGTGGAACTTGCCGGTCATCGCCAAGCAGGGGTTGCCCAGCCGGCGCGCGTAGCGCATGGTCTGCGGGAAGTGCAGATAGCCCCAGCCGCCCGAGGGCAGCGACTCGATCTCGTAGTGCGTGTAGGCGTCGATCGTCGGCCGGTGGCGCGGGCCGACGTGGCCGGAGTTGTAGAAGACGGTGCAGTCGGGCGCGATCGAGTGCACGAACTCGGTCATCTCGTGCTCCCACTCGTCGAGCACGCGGCTGGCGAACGCCTGGCGCGCGGTGGCGTCGGTGGGGTCGATGCCGTGCTGGTCCATCGCCTTCAGCCAGTGTGGCGCGCAACTGGGCCGGACCTGGCAGATATCGAAGAACAGCCCGTCGGTCGGCAACGCGGTCAGGATCTCCTCGACATGCTCCCGCAGCCAGGCGCGGTAGCCGGGGTGGTAGATGTCCAGGTTGCGGTAGAACCCCGGCTCGAACGGCGGTGTCCCCGACTGCCGGCCGTCCGGCTCAATCGCCAACCACTCCGGGCGCTCGTCCGCCGTGTAGTCGTCCCACTGCACCGTCGTGTAGATCGGCACGCGGATACCCCGCTCATGGCAGGCGTGGATCTGCTCGAGTAGCAAGCTGGCGTTGGTCAGCCCAGGGTGCAGGCGCTCGGGGTTGCGGCGGCTGTTGTAGTAGATGAACCCATGGTGGCAGCGCGCGAAGCACGTGATCGAGTCGACATGCGCCTGCACCAACGTCTCGGCAAACGCCCCCGGCTCGAACTCGGACCCAACCCCACGGATCGCCGGCCCGGTGTGGAAGTCCAGATGAACCTGACGAAAGCGCAACTGCAACTCTGACATGAGCACCCTCCAGCCGAAGCTACGCGGATTGTGCCCGCGGGCGGGGTGGGGGTCAAGGGTGGGGGCGATGCCTCCGGCGAACACTCCGCTTGCCCCTAAGCGCACCCGGTGGTACAATTCGCGACTGCGATTGAGAGGAGTGCGTCATGGCCCAGCGGTGTGAGATTTGTGGGAAGGGGCCCGGGTTTGGTCACCGGGTTAGCCACTCCGATCGCAAGACGAAGCGCCGGTTCATGCCGAACCTGCAGAGCATCCGCATTGTGGTCAAGGGTGAGACCGTGCGGGCCAAGGTCTGCACGTCGTGCATCAAGACCAACAAGGTCCGCCGGCCTGCCTAACCCCGGCGACCCGCGCGCCGTCCCCGCCGTGGCCCATGCCGCGGCCGAATCCTGGTTCGAGGCTGCGGTCAATCTGCTGCCCGAGTCCGAATCCCTCCTGCCCCGTCCCGACCTGCTAGCGTCGGACTACGTCCGCGTGCTGCCTGAGGTGCAGGCGCTCTTTCGCCTCTGGGCCAGCGTCGCCCCCAGCCGCGCGCTTGGCGCCGCCGCGGGCGTGGCCAACCCCGCCTTGCGCCTCCTGGCCCGCCTCTCCGCGCTACAGACCGCGCCGTGGCCGTCGGTTCTCATCGTGCCCGCGAGGGACCTGGCCGTCGCTGACTGGGATGCGCACGCGCACGAGGTCGGCCTGGACGAAGCCCAGCGCGCCGACTTGGAGGCACTGCTCGCGTCGCCCGCGACCGCCGGCGACCCGTGGCCGCCGCCGGAGCTGCTGCTCGATCGGCCCGAGGCGGAGGTGCGGGTGCTCGCGACGATGGCGCCATTCCTCTCCGAGCGCCTGCGCGCCTGCCTGACGCTAGCTTGTCGCGAACTCGATCAGCCGGCCAGGTAGCCGCGCCGCTCGGCCTCGCGCAGCGCGGCCTGGGCGACTTCCCACAGTGTGGCCGAAGCCTCGGCGATGGGGCGGTTGACGGCCAGCGCCTGCTCCAGGGTGACGCCATGGTCGAGCCAGGCGAGGCCGCCGCTGGCCAGGTTCAGCAGGATCGGGTTGAGCCGGTCGAGGGCCTTGGCGTAGCGTGATTCGGGGCTGGCGAAGGACTCGAAGTCGTCCCACAGCGCGCGGAACTCGGCCGCCTGGTCGGGCGGGAGTAGGCCGAACAGGCGCTCCGCGGCGGCGGCCTCCGACGCGGCCTGGGCATCGCGCGCCGCGGTGTCGTAGACGAACGTGTCGCCCGCCTCGATTTCGACCAGGTCGTGGACCAGGACCATGCGCACGACCCGCTCCAGATCGACCGGCTCGTCGGCGTGTTCGGCCAGGGTCAGCGCCATCAGGGCCAGGTGCCAGCTATGCTCGGCTGAGTTTTCGTGCCGCTCGCCGGCCAGCGCGCGGGTCTGGCGCAGGACGCCCTTGAGCCGGTCGATCTCGGCGAGGAAGGTGAGCTGGGCGGTCAGCCGGTCCATCAGGCGCCCAGCTGGGTGATGCGGCCCCCGGTCACCGGCAGATACGCGCCGGTCACGTAGCTGGCCAGGTCGCTGAGGAAGAAGGCGACGCCCTTGCCGATCTCGTCGCCGCTGCCGTGGTGGCGCAGGGGGAGGGCGGCGCCGTAGGCCTTGGAGCCCTCGGACTCGGGGTCGACCTTCTCGTCCTGCATCCAGCCCGGCGCGACCATGTTGACGGTGATGCCGTCGGGCCCGAGCTCGCCGGCCAGCGAGCGCGAGATGCCGACCATCGCGCCCTTGCCCGCGAGGTAGGTGGCCCAGCCCGGGGGCGCGAGGTTCCACAGTTCGGTCACGATATTGACGATGCGCCCGCCGCCAGCGGCCTTGAGGTGCGGGTGGGCGGCGCGGACGGTGTTGTAGATCTGGCGCACGCCGAAGTCGAGCATGTCCTCGAAATCCTGCCAGTCGGCACCGAGCAGTGAGCCGTTCTGGTTGCCGGCGATCGCGTTGTTGACGACGGCGTCGAGCCGGCCGAAGTGGGCGACGACAGCCTCGACCATCGCCTCGACCGCGGCCTGGTTGCGGACATCGGCGGCGAACGCGGCGGCCTCGCCGCCGGCGGCCTCGATCTCGGCGACGACGCGCGCGGCGGCGTCGGCGCTATGGCCGTAGACCACGGCGACGCGCGCCCCGTGGCTGGCGAGGACGCGGCAGATGCAGGCCCCGAGCCCGCGACCACCGCCGGTGACGATCGCAACTTTCCCGTCGAGCAACATGGCGCACTCCCGACGCTGGATTTCGCGCGCCCGGCCGCCGCTCCTCCCCCTTGCCACACTGGGCGGGCGCGACTAGTGTTGGCGCGGGAGCGAACCATGAACACGCGTGTACCCGGTGTCGGCATCCACCACATCGCGTTGCGGACCAACGACTACGAGCGGACGGTCGAGTTCTACCAGGAGATCCTTGGCTGCACGCTTAAGCTGGCCTGGGAGGCGGCCGACGGGCGCAAGCTGTGCCTGCTGGACCTGGGCGCGGGCGGCCCGTGCATCGAGGTCATCGGCCACGGACCGGACGAGCCGGCGGCCACGCCGGGCCAGTTCCATCCGTGGATGCACCTGACCCTGACCACCGACGACCCGGACCGCGTCTGGCGCGCGGCGGTCGAGGCGGGGTACCCCAGCGTGATGGAGCCGAAGGACGTGATGCTGGGCGACCAGCCGGCGCGCATCGCCTTCTTCAGCGGGCCCAGTGGCGAGGTCCTCGAAGTCTTCCGCGAGGGCTAGGCGACGTCGACGACAAAGGCCTCGTACAGGGCGCGGACGGCGCGTTCGAAGTCCTCGCAGGCGACCCCGACGATGATGTTCAACTCGGCCACGCCCTGCGAGATCATCCGCACGTTGACGCCCGCCTCGCCCAGCGCGGCGAAGCAGCGGCCCGAAATGCCGACCTGGAAGGCCATGCCCAGCCCGACGGTGGTGATCAGCGCCAGGTCGGTGTAGACCTGCAGCGAGTCGGGCTGCACCGTGCGGCGGATCTCGTCGACGACGCGGTCGAGGTTGTCGCCGAGCTCCTCGTTGGTCACGATGACCGACATCGTGTCGATACCCGAGGGCATGTGCTCGAAGTTGATGCCGGCGGCCTCCAGCGCGTTGAGCACGCGGCGGCCGACGCCCAGTTCCTTGTTCATCATCGCCTTGGCGATGTGGATGGCGGTGAAGTTCTGGCGGCCGGCAACGCCGACGACCGGCGTGGCCTCAAGGTCGCGGTGAGGGACGATCAGCGTGCCGGGGTCGTCGGGGGCGTTGGTGTTGCGGATGTGGATGGGGATGCCGGCCTCACGGACGGGGAAGATGGCCTCGTCGTGGAGCACGGAGGCGCCCATGTAGGCCAGCTCGCGCAGTTCGGCGTAGGTTACCTCGCGCATGGCGCGGGCCTGGGGGACAATGCGCGGGTCGGCCATCATGAAGCCCGAGACGTCGGTCCAGTTCTCATAGAGGCTGGCGTCGAGCGCCTTGGCGACGACCGAGCCAGTGATGTCGGAGCCGCCGCGACTGAAGACCTTGACCTGGCCGTTGGGGCCACTGCCATAGTACCCCGGTAGGACGAACAGCCCGTCGCCGTCAAGCGCAGCGGCGAGGCGGGCGTAGGACTCGGGGGTGGGGCGGCCCTGGCGGTCGATGCCTAGCAGACCCTCGGTCTCAACATACTCAGCGCCCAGGGCCGAGGCGACGAGCTGGGCGGCGATGTGCTCGCCGCGGCTGGCGACCCAGTCGGCGGTTTCGCCGCGGGCCAGGCCGGCGGCCAACGCGGCCAGCGGCTCATCGACGGCGTCGGCCACGCACAAGTCGGCGGACATCTCGCGGAAGCGCTCGTCAATGAGGCTCAGCGCTTCGTGGTAGCTGACCTCCGCGCTGGCCAACTGGTGGCAACGGAACAGCAGGTCGGTGATTTTGCGGTCGGCGCTGTCGCGCTTGCCCGGGGCGGAGACAACGACGACGCGGCGCGCGGGGTCGGCGGCGATGATCTCCATCACCCGCCGGATCTGCCCGGCGCTGGCTACCGAAGACCCTCCGAACTTTGCCACCACGCGTTCCATTTTGCGGCTCCTCGTCGTCTATACTCGTGAACAGACCGCGAAAAGGGTAGCACGGCAGACCCCGTGGTCAACGCTGCGAGGAGCGATAGGATGTCGATCTTGGTGCTGGTCAGCTTGGGCCTCGGCATGGTTCTCCAGCCCGCCGCCGAGGCACCCCGATATGAACTTAAGGCCCCGTGGCAGGCCGCCGATTTCACCGGCGACGAGGAACTGGAGAAGATCCTCTTCGACTTTGTGAACACCGAGCGGACGAAGCGCGGCGCGAAGCCGCTCGTGCTCGTCGAGTCGCTGCGCACGGCTGCGCGCCAGCACAGCGCGGAGATGCTCGACCTGGGCTACTTTAGCCACGAGTCGCCGATGGAGCAGTGGAAGACCCACTCGCAGCGGGCGTACCGCGCGGGGTACCTGGAGCCGTCGATCGGCGAGAACATCGTCCACTACGTCGCCAACTACGAGTTGGACCGCGAACGGGTCGCCTACGAGCTGATGTATGGCAAGTACGGCTGGATGAACTCGCCCGGCCACTTGGCTAACCTGCTTAGCCCCGACTGGACCGAGACGGGTATGGGCGTGACCTTCGCTGGGACGCGCGCCTATGCGACGCAGATGTTCGGTAACCGCTACTGGGACGTTGAGGACGCGTGGCTGGAGGACCACGGGCTGACCTGGCGGTTGACGGCCACGGCGAAGCTGCTGCGCGAGGTGACCGGGGTGAGCCCGGCGCTGGACCTCGACCTGCAGCGGCCGCTGCACCCGGAGGTGGGCCAGACGATCGACCTGAGCGTGACCATTCCGGTCGACCGGCGGCGGCACACCGTAGGCCTGCACCCGGCGAACGGGCCAGACCGGTTCCTGCTGATTTACCTCTACTACCTGGATACGACCAAGCCGGCCGAGAAGGGCTGGATCGGGCCGTTCGACCCGCGTGCCGAGCCGCAGCGTTAGCCGCCCTGGCTGAGCCGCTTGTTCTGCTCGCCGACGAGGATCTCGGTCGCTTCGGCCAGCGCCGCGGGTAGCCGCTCGGCGACGGGTGAGCCGGTGAGCAGCGGCAGCGCGGCGTCCAGGTCGAGCTTGTCGAGTTGATTGCCGTAGACCCAGTGTCCGCCATTGCCGAACTGACCGTGGCGGGCGCGGGCGAACTCGACCAGGTCGTAGGCCTTGGCCATCGTGTACAGCCGCAGCATCTGGTACAGGTCGACGGTGCCCGGCGTGTCGTCGGTGCCCGGCAGCCCGCGCCACCAGCCGGCGGCCCAGTCCTCGCCCAGCGCTTCGACGACCGCCGCGTGCAGCCGCGCCTCGATCGGCGGGAGCAGCATGTCGACCTCCGGCAGCAGGCGCGCGGCCTCGATCGCCGGGTCATAGTCGGACGGTCGGGCGGCGCCGATGCTGAGGGTGTGGATGCGCTCGTCGCGCAGGCACCAGAGGTGGTTGAAGGTCATCGGCACCACGGGCGCGCAGAGCTCGACCAGCTTGGCCGACGGGCTGTAGAGCCGGCCGCCCTTGTCGTTGGGGCTGATGATGAACACGCCCATGTCGTGGCGGGCGGCCATCTCGACCGCGGGCAGGTTGGCCTGGTCGCTCCAGTAATAGTGGAGGTTGACGTAGTCGAAGCGGTCAGTGGCGCAGCCGTCGACGATGACGTCGGTCGGCGCGTGGGTCGAGAAGCCGAGGAACCGGCAGCGCCCGTCCCGGCGCAGCGCCTCGGCGGCCTCCAAGCAGCCGCCCGGCTTGAGCGTCAGCTCGAGCAGCTCGCGGTTGTTGACGCCGTGGATGCCCAGCAGGTCGACGTGATCGGCGCCGAGGCGCTCCAACGAAGTCTCGAAAGTCCTGATGAAGTCCTCGGCGGTCTCGGTCGGGCCGACCTTCGTCTGCAGGATGAGTCGCTCGCGGTCCAGGTCGGGCAAGACCCGGCCGAGTTGCCGCTCCGAGGTGCCGTAGCCGCGCGCGGTCTCGATGTGGGTGATGCCGTTGGCCCAGGCGTGGTCGATGCAGGCCCGCAGGTTGGCTTGCGCCTCGTCATCGATCTCCGACCACTCAAGTTCCGTCCACGACTTCTGGTAGCGCATGCCACCCGCGGTGATCACGGGCATGGGCAACTCGGTACGACCAAACCGCCGGTACATCATGGGTAGGGGCTCCTCAGCCGATCGATAGTGTGGCCCAAAGCCGACAGAAGGCAAGGCCGCGGAACTTGGTCAGCTTAACCCCCCCGCCCGCCGCAGGTCCTCGCGCTCCTTGACCAGCACCCCCAGCGTGGCGTCGAGGGTGGCTTCGTCGAGGCGGTCGGCTTGGAGGGTGAGCAGGGCGAGGGCCCAGTCGAGGGTTTCGGCGAGGCTGGGCGGACGGCGGAGACCGCGGCCGCGGAGGCGGTGGACGAAGCGGACGGCCTGGGCGGCCAGCTCTTCGTCCAGATCGGGCACCTTAGCGCGGACGATGGTCAATTCACGGGCCAGGTCGGGGTAGTCGAGGTACAGGTAGAGGCAGCGCCGGCGCAGGGCATCGGCCAGCGGGCGGGTGCCGTTGCTGGTGAGGAAGACGAGAGGTCGGTGGACGGCGGTGACGGTGCCCAACTCGGGGATGGTGACCTGGTAGTCGGCCAGCAGCTCGAGCAGGAACGCCTCGAAGGCCTCGTCGGCGCGGTCGATCTCATCGATGAGGAGGACGGTCGGCTGGTGGCTGGTGAGGGCGGTCAGCAGCGGGCGGGGCAGGAGGAAGTGGCGGCTGAAGAACGCGGAGTCCTCGCGCGCCAGGCGCTCGGCGGCCTCGGCCAGGCTGCCCGCGCCGATCAGTAGCGCGCCGACCTGGTCGCGCAACAGCGTCGAGGTCAGCAGCTGCTTGCCGTAGTCCCACTCGTACAGCGCGCGCGCCTCGTCCAGCCCTTCGTAGCATTGCAGGCGGATCAGGCGCCGGCCGGTGACCTCGGCGGTGGCCCGCGCGAGCTCGGTCTTGCCCACACCGGGCGGCCCTTCGACTAGCAGCGGCCGGCCCAGGGCGCGGGCCAACTGAACGGCGACCAGCGTCGGCCGGTCGGCGAAGTAGCCGGCCGCGGCGAGGTTGAGGCTGGGCTGGGCGGGGCGGTCGTCGAGCATGGTCCGGCGATCGTATCACCGTCGCGGCAAGGAATTACATCGCCCCGCGCGGAAATGGCTTGACACCGCCGGCCTGCGTGCTACACTCAACAGCGATGGGCCGTTCGGTCCATTGATCACCTGCGCCAACGGGCCGCTGAACGCGACCACCAATCGTTGGCAGACCTTGGCTCGTTAAGGTGCAGCTTGGTGCCACCTCCTCCGCCCTGGGGCTCCTCGGGATGTCGGGCGGCGTGCATCGGCCACCGGCGAACCACAAAACCACAGACGAGGGAGCGCGCGATTGAGCGCTTCTAGGCCGATCCCCGCCGAGCGAGTGTTGGTGCTCGACTTTGGCGCCCAGTACAGCCAACTCATCGCCCGCAAGGTCCGCGAGCAAGGCGTCTACGCCGAGGTCGTGCCTGGCGACACCCCGGCCGCGGACTTGGCCGCACGCGATGCGGCTGGCTTCATCCTCTCCGGCGGACCCGCGAGCGTCTACGAGCCGGGCGCACACGCCTGCGACCCCGCGCTGTTCGAGCTTGGCCGGCCGGTGCTCGGCATCTGCTACGGCCTGCAGTTGATGGTCCAGCAGCTGGGCGGCGAGGTGGCCGGCGGCGAAGGGCGCGAGTATGGCCTGGCCGAACTGACCTGGACCGCGGACAGCCCGTTGTCCAGCAGCTTGCCCAGCCCGATGCCCGCCTGGATGAGCCACGGCGACGCGGCGCGGCGGCTGCCGGCTGGTTTCGAGGTGCTGGCGACGACGCCGGCCTGCGCGATGGCCGCCGTCGGCGACGCGGCGCGCGGGCTGTATGGCGTCCAGTTCCACCCCGAGGTCACGCACACGCCCGCGGGCGCGCAGTTGCTGGCTAACTTCGTGCACGCTATCTGCGGCTGCCGGAGCGCCTGGAACCTCGGTGAGTTTGTCAACCGCGCGGTGGAGGAGATCCGCGCCCAGGTCGGCGGCGAGCGGGTGCTCTGCGCGTTGTCGGGTGGGGTTGACTCGATGGTGCTGGCGACGCTGGCGCACCGGGCGATCGGCGATCAGTTGCACTGCGTCTTCGTCGACCACGGGCTGCTGCGCCAGGACGAGGCGGACCAGGTGCGCGCGGTGGTTGCCGCCCAGGGCCTGAAGCTACACTTCGTCGACGCGAGTGAACGGTTCCTCGGCCAGTTGGCCGGGGTGCATGACCCCGAGCGCAAGCGCAAGATCATCGGCCACGAGTTCATCGAAGTTTTCACCGACGCGCAACGCGACCTAGGCGACTTTCAGTGGCTGGCCCAAGGCACGATCTACCCGGACGTGATCGAGAGCGGTGGGGCGCAGGCGGCGGTGATCAAGTCGCATCACAACGTGGGTGGCCTGCCTGAGAAGCTCGGGTTCAAGCTGCTCGAGCCGCTGCGCTGGCTGTTCAAGGACGAGGTCCGGCGGGTCGGCGAGGAGCTCGGGCTGCCCGCGGAGATGGTTTGGCGACAGCCGTTCCCCGGGCCCGGCCTGGCGGTGCGTGTCGTCGGCGAGGTGACGCCCGAGCGGCTGGCGATCGTTCGCGCGAGCGACGCAATCCTGCGTGCGGAGATCGCCGCGGCTGGCTTGCAGCGCGAGCTGGCGCAGTACTTCACCGTCTGCGCGCCGGTGCGCAGCGTCGGTGTGATGGGCGACGCGCGTTCGTACCTCTACCCGGTGATCATCCGCGCGGTCAACACCGACGACTTCATGACTGCGCGCGCGGCCCGGCTGCCGCTCGACTTGTTGGAACGGATTGCGACCCGGGTGGTCAACGAAGTGCCCGGAGTGAACCGCTGCCTGTATGACCTGAGTTCGAAGCCACCGGCGACGATCGAATGGGAATGACGACGACCCGAGCCCTGCCCGCCGACATCGCGACCATCCTGGTCGACGAGGCTGAGTTGGCACGCTTGGTAGACGAGCTGGCAGCGCAGGTAGGGCGCGACTTCGCGGGCCGGAACCCGGTCTTGCTGGGCACGCTGTGCGGCGCGGCCGTGTTCCTCTCGGACCTGATCCGGCGGCTGGACTTCCCCCTCAGTGTCGACTACGTGGCGGTCAGCAGCTACGGCTCGCAGTCGATCAGCACGGGCGAGCTGGTCTGGAGCAAGGAGCCGTCGTTGGACCTGCGGGGCCGGCCGGTGGTCATCGTGGAGGACATCGTCGACACGGGCCGCACCCTGGTCGGGCTGCGGGCGGCGTTGGCGCAACGCGGGGCGAGCCAAGTCGTCGCCTGTGCATTGTTAGACAAACCGAGCCGGCGGGTGGTGCCGGTTGAGTTGGAGTACGTGGGCAAGCAGATCCCCGACGAGTTCGTTGTTGGGTACGGCCTGGATTACAACCAGTGCTACCGCAATCTGCCCTATGTTGGTATTCTGCGGCGCGAAGTGTATGCCGCAAGTGGAGATGAGTGATGGCGCGCAAAAGTGCAGGCGACGAGCCGATGACCAGTGAAGAGACCAAGGTGCCGACCGAGGTAGCTAGTGTCTTCGAGATCATCCCGGGTAGTGAGGCGGGGTCGGTCGAGCCGGCGCAAGCCGACGAACCGAGTGAGCAGGACGGCGCGCCCAAGAGCAAACCGGCACCCAAGCGCTCGCGCTCCAAGGCGAGCTCGGGCAACGGTGCGGGCAGTTCTGGGGCGGGCGGCGGTAGCGGCCGTGGCGCGGGCGGCGGCGGTGCTGGCGGCAAGTCGCCGGACTTGGCCGCGCTTGAGACCCTGACGATGACCGAGTTGCACGAGCTGGCGCGCGACTTGGACATCGCCAAGCATTCGCAGATGCGCAAGCCACAGCTGGTCTTCAACATCCTCCAGGCACAGACCGAGCGCAAGGGCCTCATCTTCCGCAACGGGATCCTCGAGGTGCTGCCCGACGGCTACGGGTTCATGCGGCTGGCGGGCTATGCGCAGGGCTCGGACGACGTCTACGTCAGCCAGAGCCAGGTCAAGCGTTTCGGCCTGCGCACGGGCGATCTCATCGCTGGGCAGGTGCGGCCGCCAAAAGACAACGAGCGGTTCCACAGCCTGCTGCACATCGAAGCGCTGAACATGCACAACCCGGAATCGAGCCGGCAGCGGCCGCGATTCCAGGACCTGACGCCGATCTACCCACAGCCGCGCTACAAGCTCGAGGCTAAGGCGACGGACACGGGCATGCGCATCGTCGACCTGATCTGCCCCATCGGCAAGGGCCAGCGCGGGATGATCGTTGCTCCGCCGAAGGCCGGCAAGACCACGCTGCTGAAGAACATCGCGCAGAGCTTGATGGTCAACTACCCGGACGTGCACTTGATGGTTCTGCTCATCGACGAGCGGCCGGAAGAGGTGACCGACATCGAGCGCTCGGTGGATGGCGAGGTCATCGCCTCCACCTTCGACCAGAAGCCCGAGAACCACATGCGCCTGGCCAGCCTGGCTCTCGAGCGTGCGAGGCGCCTGGTCGAGCACGGGCAGGACGTGGTCCTGCTGCTTGACAGCCTGACGCGCTATGCCCGCGCCAGCAACCTGGTCGTGCCGCCCAGTGGCCGCACGCAGACCGGCGGTTTCGACCCGGCCGCGCTGTACGAGCCGAAGCACTTCTTCGGCGCTGCCCGGCGCGTCGAAGACGGCGGCAGCCTGACGATCATCGCCACGATCCTCGTCGACACGGGCAGCCGCATGGATGACTACATCTTCGAGGAGTTCAAGGCGACGGGCAACATGGAGCTGACCCTCGACCGCACGCTGGCCGAGCGCGGCCTGTTCCCGGCGGTCAACATCGCCAAGTCGAGCACGCGCCATCACGAGCTGCTGCTCGACCGCGACGAGCTGAAGGCCAACTACTTCCTGCGCCGCGTGCTCGGTGCCTTGGAGGTCGAGGAAGCCACCCAGCTGTTGACCGAGCGCATCCGCAACACCGAGAGCAACACCGAGTTCATCGGCATGGTCGAGAAGGAGTTCCGCCGCGGCGGGTTGTAAGCCGACGGTTACCACCCTCCCGGGCAAGGTCCGAGCCCTCAGCCCTCGGCCACACCCGCGGGACCGCCGGCGCTGGCCGGCATCAGCCCGCGCCTGTTTCGCCCTCTGTTGTGCTGCGGCCGGATCTGATTAGCGGTCAGGTATGGCCGCGGTCCCAGCAAGGCCGATGCCAGACGAGGGCCGATGGGGCGGACGACTAGCGCCAGGCGACACCGAAGGCTTCCAGCAGCCAGACGAGCAGCGGCGCGAGGGCGACCGCCGGCAGGAGGTTGCCGACGCGGATCTGGCGCAGGTCGAGCAGGAGCAGGCCGATGGCCATGATCAGCACGCCACCGGTTGCGCTGAGTTCAACCACGGCGGGCGTGGTCTCGGTGACGCCGCCGAGCCTGCCGGCCATCGCGACGGTGGCTAAGGTTAGGCCGCCCTGGTAGACGCCGACGCTGACCGCGGAAAGCAGCACGCCGGGCCCCAGCGAGGCGGCGAAGGCGAGCGCGGCGAAGCCGTCGAGCACCGACTTGACCGCGAGCAGGTGGTAGTCGCCGGCCAGGCCGTCCTGGATCGAGCCGAGAATGCTCATCGGCCCGACGCAAAAGACGAGGCTGGCGGTGACGAAGGCGCGGGCCAACGAGTGGCCCTCGCCGGGCTGGCTGAAGCGCTGTTCGAGCCATGCGCCGAGCCGGTTCAGGCCGGCCTCCAGCTGCAGCGTCTCACCGATCACCGCGCCCACGAGCAAGCTGATCATCGGCACGAGCACGTTGTTGGTCATCAGGGCCATCTGCAGGCCGACCACCAGGGTCATCAGACCGAGACCGGCGAGCACCGTGGCGCGGGTGCGCTCGGGTAAGCGGTCGCCCAGCAGGCTGCCGAGCAGCCCGCCGAGGAGGACCGCGACGATGTTGATAGCCGTGCCCATGAATCGCCTTGTGCGCGGGCAACTATAGCACCGGGGTGCAACGAAGCGCGGGGGCAGGCCTCTACTAAGGCGATGACCGACCTGCATCGTACGCTCCAAGACCACTACGCCGGCCCGCATGGGCAGACGGAGGTGGATGTTGACGGCTGGCGGATCGACTGTGTCGCGGATGGTGTGATCTACGAGATTCAGACCACCCGGCTGCGCGTCTTGCGCCCGAAGCTGGAGGCGTTGTTGCCGCGTTGGCCGGTGGTGTTGGTGCATCCGGTGGTCGTCGAGAAGCAGTTGGTGCGGCTCGATGTCGAGACGGGCGAGGTGCTGAGCCAACGCCGCTCGCCCAAACGGGGCCGCTTGGCGCAGGTCTTCGGCGAGCTGGTCGGGCTGACCGATCTGTTGGCGAGCCCGAACCTGGCGGTCGAGGTGGTGCTCTGCCGGGCGCGCGAGGTACGCGACAGCCGCGGCCGCCCGCACCGCTGGCGGCGACGGGTGGGACCGAAGATGGTTGAGCGGCACCTGAGCGAGGTGCTGGGCACCGAGCGCGCAGCGTGCGGCGCGGACCTGCTGGCCTGGGCGCAGGTAGCGCCGGGCGAGCGGTTCACGACGGCCGACCTGGCCGCGCGCCTAGCCGTGCCGATCGAGCTAGCACGGCAGGTGGCGTACGTGCTGGCGGGGGCGGGCGCGGCGCAGCGGGG
>DHNJ01000036.1:27381-27727 GCA_002409445.1 Armatimonadetes bacterium UBA5419
GGCAGGGGCGGCTGGTCGTGTATGAATCCGCCATCGCGGACTCGAAGATCGCGACACTCGGTTAACCATCGCGCGCGCGTCTGGGGCTCCGAGGGTGTGGCAAGGGGCTTGCAGTCTACCTCTTCACCGGCCCGCGTGATGCGTGTTTGCTGTGCGTCGTAACTGGCCGGCAGCGCAGGTGCGTGGTTAGCGCGTGGTCCGCGTCTCGCGGCCCGTGACTGAAGAGGCAAGGAGCTGCACACATGGCAGACCGACCGATGGTCGCTGTCGATGGTACGGAGGCGGTTGCGTCCGTAGCGCATCGCTTAAGCGAAGTCATCGCGATTTACCCGATTACCCCCTCATC
>DHNJ01000036.1:27903-33370 GCA_002409445.1 Armatimonadetes bacterium UBA5419
ATTTACCCGATTACCCCCTCATCGCCGATGGGCGAGTTCTCCGACGAGTGGTCGGCACGGGGTCAGACCAACCTGTGGGGCGTGGTGCCCGACGTGGTGGAGATGCAGAGCGAGGGCGGCGCCGCCGGTGCGGTGCATGGTGCGTTGCAGGCCGGCGCGTTGACCTGCACGTTCACCGCGAGCCAGGGTCTCTTGTTGATGATCCCCAACATGTACAAGATCGCGGGCGAGCTGAACGCGTTCGTGATGCATGTGACCGCGCGCTCGCTGGCCACCCACGCGCTGTCGATCTTCGGCGACCACAGCGACGTGATGGCCTGCCGCCAGACCGGTTTTGCGATGCTCTGCTCGAACAGTGTGCAGGAAGCGCACGACCTGGCGCTGATTGCTCACATGGCGACCCTCGAGAGCCGCATCCCCTTCCTCCACTTCTTCGACGGATTCCGCACGAGCCATGAGGTGCAGAAGATTGAGAAGCTGGTCGACGACGACCTGCGGGCGCTGATCAACGAGCAGAGCATCATGGACTTCCGCGCCCGGGCCCTGACCCCGGACGCGCCGATGCTTCGCGGCAGCGCGCAGAACCCCGACGTGTTCTTCCAGGCCCGCGAGTCCTGCAACCCGTTCTACAACAACTGCGCGCAGGCCGTGCGCGATGCGATGGCCAAGTTCGCCGCGCAGGTCGGCCGCGAGTACCACCTCGTCGACTACGTCGGCGCGGAGGACGCCGAGCGGGTGATCATCATGATGGGCTCGGGCGCCGAGGCGGCCCACGAGACCGTCGAGCACCTGGTCGGCCAGGGCGAGAAGGTCGGTCTACTCAAGATCCGCTTGTACCGGCCGTTCCCCGTCGAAGACCTGCTCGCCGCGCTGCCCTCGACGGCCACCTCGATCGCCGTGCTCGACCGCACCAAGGAGCCGGGCGGCCGCGAGCCGCTCTACCTGGACGTCGTGCAGGCGCTGGCCGAAGCCGTGGGCACGGGCGCGCGCGAGGCGCTGCCGAAGATCATCGGTGGCCGCTATGGCTTGTCGAGCAAGGAGTTCACGCCGGCGATGGTCAAGGCCGTCTTTGACGAGCTGAGCAAGCCGGACGCCAAGCGCGAATTCACGGTTGGTATCATCGACGACGTGACGCACCTGAGCCTGAGCTGGGACCCGGCGTTCGACCTCGAACCCGCCGACGTCAATCGCTCGGTGTTCATCGGCCTGGGCGCCGACGGCACGGTCGGGGCGAACAAGAACTCGATCAAGATCATCGGCGAGGACACGCCCAACTGGGCGCAGGGCTATTTCGTCTACGACTCGAAGAAGTCGGGGGCGATGACCATCTCGCACCTGCGCTTCGGGCCGCGGCCCATCCGCAGCACCTACCTGATCAAGGAGGCGCAGTTCGTCGCCTGCCACCAGCCGGTGTTCATGATGCGCAACGACGTGCTCATGTACGCGGCGCCGGGCGGCACGTTCCTGCTCAACAGCCAGTATGGGCCTGACGAGGTGTTCGACAGCCTGCCGCTCGAGGCGCAGGAAGCGATCATCGAGAAGAAGCTCAAGTTCTACGTCATCGACGCCTACAAGGTGGCTGGTGAGACGGGCATGGGCGGGCGCATCAACACGATCATGCAGACCTGCTTCTTCGCGATCTCCGGCGTGCTGCCGCGCGACGAGGCGATCGAGCAGATCAAGGTCTCGATCAAGAAGACCTACGGGCGCAAGGGCGATGAGATCGTCCAGGCCAACTGGGCCGCGGTGGACCAGACGCTGGCCAACCTCTACGAGGTGACCGTGCCGGCCGCGCCGACGACCAGCCGGCGTCGCGTGCCCGTGGTCGCCGGCGAGGCGCCGGAGGAGGTCCGCTACCTGACGGGCATGATGATGGAGGGCAAGGGCGACCTGCTCCCCGTCAGCGCGTTCCGCCCGGACGGCTCGTTCCCCACGGCGACCACGCAGTACGAGAAGCGCACCATCGCGCAGAGCGTGCCGATGTGGGACCCGAAGGTCTGCATCCAGTGCAACAAGTGCACGATCGTCTGCCCGCATGCGGCCATCCGCTGCAAGGTGGTCGAGCCGGAGCAGTTGGAGGGCAAGCCCGAGACGTTCGAAACGGTGACCTTCCGCGGCCGGGACCTGGGCGGGCTGGAGTACCGCATCCAGGTTGCGCCGGAGGATTGCACGGGCTGCACGCTGTGCGTCGCCATCTGCCCGGCCAAGGACAAGGCCAACCCGCGACACAAGGCGATCAACATGACGCCGCTGGTCGACGTGCTGGACCAGGAGCGCGAGCACTACAGCTACTTCCTGGACCTGCCGGACATCGACCGCACGCTGGTGCCCAAGCAGGACGTCAAGTTCAGCCAGTTCTACCGCCCGCTGTTCGAGTACTCGGGCGCTTGCACCGGCTGTGGCGAGACCCCCTACATCAAGCTGATGACCCAGCTGTTCGGTGACCGCGTGGTCATCGGCAACGCGACCGGCTGCACCTCGATCTACGGCGGCAACCTGCCGACGACCCCGTATGCGACCGACCACAACGGCCGCGGCCCGGCCTGGTCGAACTCGCTGTTCGAGGACAACGCGGAGTTCGGCTTCGGCCTGCGGCTCGGCGTCGACAGCAACCAATCGCTGGCCGAGCACCTGCTCAAGCGTCTGGCGAGCCAGGTCGGAGAGGGCTTGGTCGACGAGATCCTGAGCGCCGACCAGTACGGCGAAGCCAATGTGGCGGCCCAGCGCGAGCGGGTGGCGGCGCTGAAGGCCAAGCTGGCGGGGATCGACAACGTCGAGGCCAAGCGCCTGGCGCAACTGGCCGACTACCTCGTGCGCAAGAGCGTGTGGATCATCGGCGGCGACGGCTGGGCCTACGACATTGGCTATGGCGGCCTGGACCACGTCCTGGCCCAGGGCGGCCGCGACGTCAACATCCTGGTCCTGGACACCGAGGTCTACTCGAACACCGGCGGTCAGGCGAGCAAGTCAACGCCCATCGGCGCGTCGGCGAAGTTCGCCTCGAGCGGTAAGGAGAGTGGCAAGAAGGACCTGGGTCTGATGGCCATGAGCTACCGTCACGCGTACGTCGCGTCGGTGGCCTTGGGTGCGCGCGACACGCAGACGGTGCAGGCGTTCGTCGAGGCCGAGAGTTACCCCGGCCCGTCGATCATCATCGCCTACAGCCACTGCATCGCGCACGGCTACGACCTGGCCTACGGTCTGGACCAGCAGAAGCTGGCGGTCCAGTCCGGTATCTGGCCGCTCTACCGCTACGACCCGCGCCGGATCGAGGAGAACCTCCCGCCGCTGCAGCTGGACTCGGGTGAGCCGCGGGCCAGCGTGCAGGACTACATGCGCAACGAGACGCGTTTCCGCGTGGTCGAGAAGATCGACCCCAAGCGGTTCGCCGAACTCGCCGTCGCCGCGGCCGACTTCTCGGCCCAGCGGGTCGCGCTGTACCAGCAGATGGCCAACATCATCGTCCCGTTCAGCGCCGAGGACGCGCAGCGCAACGGTGATGACCAGTCCTAGCCGAGAGACGTAGCAAGGAGTTACCTCCCATGGATCTGAAGACCACGTATCTGGGTCTGGAACTGGCCCATCCGTTCATGCCCGGCGCCTCGATCATGTCCGAAGAGCTCGACACGGTCCGTGCGCTCGAGGACGCGGGTGCCAGCGCCATCGTGCTGCACTCGCTGTTCGAGGAGCAGATCCGCGCCGAACAGGGCGCCGCGCTCGACGCGGTCGAGGGTGCCGAGTATCGCAGTGCGGAGGCGATCTCGTTCTTCCCCGGCGGGCTCGACATGTTCCGCCTAGGGCCGAACGAGTACCTCGAGCACATCGCCAAGGTCAAGGCCGCGGTCGGCATCCCCGTCATCGCCTCGCTCAACGGCGCGACGAAGGGCGGCTGGCTGCACTACGCCGAGCTGATGGAGCAGGCGGGCGCCGATGCGCTCGAGCTGAACGTCTACTACCTGGCCACCGACCTCGACAAGACGGGCCTGAGCATCCGCACCGAGACGATGGAGATGGTCACTTCGGTCAAGTCCGCGGTGAAGATCCCCGTCGCGCTGAAGCTCTCGCCGTTCTACACGAGTATGGCGAACACGGCCAAGGAGCTGGACGGGGTGAACGTTGATGGGCTCATCCTGTTCAACCGCTTCTACCAGCCCGACATCGACGTCGAGGAGCTCGAAGTGGTGCGCAGCCTGCACCTCTCGGACTCCAGCGAGCTGCTGCTCCGCTTGCGCTGGCTGGCGATCCTTTCTGGTCGCGTGCAGGCCAGCCTGGCGGTCTCCGGCGGCGTGCACACCGTGCTCGATGCGGTCAAGAGCGTCATGTGCGGCGCGCACGCGGTGCAGATGGTCTCGGCGCTGTTGAAGAACGGCCCGTCGTACCTGCGCAGCATCATCGACGGTGTCAGCGCGTGGCTCGAGGACCACGAGTACGACAGCCTGGAGCAGATGCAGGGCAGCATGAGCCTGCTCAAGGCGCCGGACCCCGACGCCTACGAGCGCGCCAACTACGCCAGCGTCCTGCGCAGCTGGCGCCGCTGACCGACAACCCACCTCTGACCCACGGGCCCGCCTCCGACTCCGGGGGCGGGCCCGCGGCGTTGGGGTTGCCGGCCCGCCAGCAGAGAGTGGCGGTTTGGGGTACGATCGGCATTAGAGGGGTAAGCCCTCGGGCCGAGGAGACGTATTGTGCGCCGCCGGCACGGCTTCACGTTGATCGAGTTGTTGGTCGTCATCGCGATCCTCGCCATCCTGGCCGGCATCATTCTGCCGGTCTTCGCCAAAGCCCGCGACAAGGCGCGCGGCGTGCAGTGCGTGAGCAATGTGAAGCAGATCGGCCTGGCGCTGATGCAGTACTGCCAGGACCACGACGAGTGGTTCGCGCGCGCCTGGATGGGTTTCGACGTCGGCCCGACGGTGCCCTGGACGCAGTGGAAGTGGATGGAGTCGATCGCCTCGTACGTGAAGGCGCCGGCGGTCTTCTCTTGCCCGAACGCCGGCGCGGACGGGCGCTACGTACCATGGACCGGCCACGAGTACGGCAGCTACGCGATCAACTCGGCCTACTGGGACAGCCCCGAAGGCACCTCGCCCGCCGGCGAGTTCACCCACATGGCCCGCGCCGAGGACCCGGCGGGCACAATCTGGCTGACCGACGGCATCGACAATGGCATCACCGGCGCCTTCGAGAACCAATGGCGCTCGACCGCCGAGCAGCCGGTCATCACGAACCTCGGCCGCTGGTCCGTTCTCAACAGCACCGTCGCCCGCCACACTGAACGGACCAACGTCCTGTTCATCGACGGGCACGTCAAGGCGATGCGCCTGGAGGACCTGGTCGAGCCCAACGACTGGGGCGTGTACCGGCGGTGGACGCTGGAGGATGACTAGAGCCCGCCGGGGACCGCGGACACTCCTGTCCGCAGCCGAACGCGTCGGCGCTAGCAAGTAGCGCCGGCGCCCTCGCCGGC
>DHNJ01000036.1:33549-39336 GCA_002409445.1 Armatimonadetes bacterium UBA5419
CGCCTCGCCTACGACATGCAGGGACACCGAACGGCGGCGAGCTCTTGCCGACGATACGGAGCCGTGGGCGCCGGTTTGCTGCGGACACGAGTGTCCGCGGTCCCAGTTAGGTCGAGACCCTGCGGAGACGGGTGTGGCGAGGGTGTGTCGGGCGCACATGGGGGACCGCCGGCGCACAGGCGGCGAGTCGGGTCGAGGTTCGGCCGGTCCTTAGCACCCGACCCGTCCCACGCTATACTGCTCTCTAGTCATGACGGGCCGAGGCTCGTCAGAGGGCCGTTGCGGCCCGGAAAGGACCGGTCATGTTCAGCTGCCGCTTGCGCCTCGCTGCAACCGCGCGCCTGAACCTGCACCTGGCCTAGCCTCACGGCAGGTCGGGTGAGGTGAGCGTGCGGACCGCCGCCCCCACGGGCGGTGTCTGTGCTGCCCTGCTCCTTCCGGGACCTGCCATGTCTTCCACTGTTTCCACGATTCGTACCGGCTTGCTGGCCGCGCAACAAGGCCACGACACCGCGCGCGACGAGGTCGCGCAGCGCCTGTGGCCGCGCCTGCGGTCGCTGGCGCGCTACTATGCCCGGCGCACGGGCGAGGACGCTGACGACTTGCTCTCCGAAGCGTGGGTCGGGCTGTTGGAGGGGTTGGCGGTCGTCGACGTGACGATCGGCGACCCGGAGCAGTACCTGCTGGCGCGGGCGCGGTGGCGGGTGCTCGACCACGTGCGGCGCACCCGGCTGCGCCGGCTGGAGTCGCTGGAGGCGGCGGGCACGCTGCCAGCCGCGGCCGACGGCCACGAGCGGCGGCTAGGCGAACTGGCGCTGCACGAGTTCCTAGCTCAGCTCTCGACGACCCAACGCGCGATCGCCGAGTGCCTGCTGGACGGGCTAACCTGGCGCCAGACGGGCGAGGTGCTGGGCTGTACGAGCGCGAACGTGGCCTACCACATGCGCCAGATCCGCGCGCGGTGGCGCGCCTGGTGTGTGGCCGAGCGGGCCGAGGCGGACTAGAGCCGCCAGTGGCGCTGGGACTCGGGCATCAGGCGGTCGGCGATGGCCACGGTCTTGGTGTTGTGGCGCGCGGACTCCAGGATGCCCAGCAGCACGGCCAGCGTCTGCAGACCGTCCTCGGGCGAGGAGATGGTCTCGCCGCCGTACTGCACGAGGCGGACCAGCTCGTTGACGGCGCCGGCGATGCCCACGCGGTCGTACTGACGCGGGGCCAGGATGCGCGTGCCGCCGGCGGTGGTCAGCTCGAGGTGCCGCTCCCAGATGCGCAGGCCGCCGCGCGAGCCTTCGACATCGAACCAGAGCACGCGGCGGCCGTGGCGTACGCCGTCGTAGTGGGCGACGACGCCATTGGCGAAGATCAGCCGGGCGCTGGCCGTCGGCTCCTGCCCAGGGTCGCGGGGCAGCTCGGAGAGGTACGGCTCATAGTCGTCGAAGCCCGGCTCCAGGCGGCCAGTGACCTCGACCACCGGCGACTCGGCAAGGAAGCAGAGGGTGTCGATGACGTGCGCGCCGGTGCGGAAGAGCAGCGCGCGCGAGCCGCCGTGGTAGCAGCGGATGCGGCGCAACTCGCCGAGGTCGCCCGAGTGCAGCAGGTTCAGGGCCTGGTGGAACAGCGGGCTGTAGCGCCGTGGCTGGTAGAGGACCATCTTGGCCCCGGACTCGCGGACGGCGCGAATGATTCGGTGGCCGTCGGTCAGGCTGGTGGCCATCGGCTTTTCGCAGAGCAGTCCTTTGACCCCCGCGGCGAGCGCGGCGAGTACGGCCTCGGCGCGGTTTACCTCCGGGGTCGCGACGCTGACGATCGCCGGCTTGGCCTCGTCCAGCAACAAGCCGAGGTAGGGGTAGAGGGCGACCGCTGGCCAGAAGTCGAGCCAGGTGTCGCGGAAGTCGGTCATCAGCGCCTGGCGCCAGTCGTAGACCGCGACGACGTCGCAGGCCGGGTGCGAGGCGTAGGCGGCGGCGTGGCTCTCGACGACCCAGCCGAAGAGGCTCGGCTCGGGCCGGCGCGCGGCGACGGGGGTTAGGCCGCAGATGGCGACCGGCAACTGCATCAGCACGCGGCGTCACTCCGGGGGGTCGGGATGCAGTAGGGCCCGCTGGGGATGACCAGCAGGCGCGCGGCAGGCCCGTAGACGGCCAAGGCCTCGTCGACAGCGGCCTCGACGCTGGTCGCGCCGCGGACCAGACAGCGCTCCAGCTCGACGGGCGGGACCTTGTCGCTGACCACGACGACCTGACCTACCTGCAGCACGTGGCACAGCTTCTCGACCTCCCACTGGTCCTTGGTGAATGGCGCGCCGGGCGCGAGGATCTGGGCCATGAAGGACTCGTGGTCGGTCGCCTCGTGCAGCATCTGGGTGAACTCAGGCCCGCCGATGCCTTCGCTCAGCTCGGCAGCGATGATGATCGTGCCGCCCGGCTTGAGCGCCGGTAGCGCGCCGACCATACCCTTGACCGCCTGGTAGAACGTGGCGTCGAGCGGGTAGCCGGCGGAGGTGGTCAGGACGACCTCGGCCGGTTCGTCGAACGGCACGCGGCAGACCTGGTCGCAGAAGGCGACGCCGGCGGCATGGGCGGTTTCGAGCTCACCGGCGAAGACGCCGCCGATGCGCCGCTCGGCATCGATGACGACGTTGACCGAGAAGTCGACACCGGCCGCCGCGCAGACCTCGAGGGCGAACTGATGCAGCGGGTTGCCCTCCAGCACGCCAGTTGCCGCGCGCGGGTGCTCCATGAGCGGGGGGCTGTGGAAGTAGTTGACCGAGCGGAAGGCGATCAGCCCGGGGCAGACGATCTTGCGGCCGCCCGAGTAGCCGGCCATGAAGTGCGGCTCGATGAGGCCGGAAATGATCTTCAGGTCGGCCTCGACATAGGTCTTGTCGACCCACATCTCGACGCCGGTCGAACTGTTGCCGAGGAAGGCCTGCTCCTCCTCGACCTCGCTGTGGTGGTTGAGGATGCGGTAGCGGCTGGCGATGTCGGCGCCGACCAGCTCGACCAGTTCGTCGCCCAGGTTCGGGCGGTGGTTGCCCGTGGCGATGAGGATGGTGATGTCGTCGACGCCGAGGCCGGCGGTCTCCAGCTCGGCGAGGATTTCGGGGAGGATGACCACATTGGGCACGGGGCGGGTGATGTCGCAGATGACGATGACCGCGTTGCGGCGGCCGCGCGCCAGCTCGGCCAGCGGCGGCCCGCCCAGCGGTGCGCGTAGGGCGGCGCGGATGGCGGCCGGCTCGTCGGGCAGCGGCGTGGCCGGGTTGAGGGCCAACACGTCGGTCACGCGATCCGCCGGCAGCTCGACGGTCAGGCCTTGGCGCCCGTATTCCAGTTGCACGCGCATGATGTCTCTCTAGGGATTAGACGACCTATTGCAGGCCTTGGGTCGCCGGGTTGAGGCCGGCGGCGTTGATGCGGGTTAGAGCTTCGCGGAAGAGCGGCTCGTTGGGCCAATAGCGGCGGCCGCGGCCCCAGATGTCAATTGCGCGGGCGGTGTCGCCCTGGCGCGCGGCGCAGAGGCCCGCGTTGTAGAGGCCCTTGAGGTTGGTCGGCTCCCAGATCAGCACCTGGTCGAAGGAACTCTGCGCCTCGTTCAGGTAGCCCATCTGCATCCGCGCCACGCCGCGGCCGAGGTGCGCCTCGACGAAGGTCTGGCGGCGGTCGATGGCCAGCTCGAAGGCCTTCTCGGCCTGCAGCCAGTTGCCCGCGTCGGAGTGGACGCGGCCCAGCTCGAAGTAGGCGTAGGGGTCGTCGGGGCGGTTGGCGACCTGGTCGACGGCGCGCTTGATCGACTCGGCGACGAGGATCCGCCGCTCGGCGAGCAGGGCGAGGGCCAGCGCGTCGGCGACGAAGACGTCGTCCGGGTCCATCGTCGCGGCCTCGCGCCAGCGCTGGGCGGCCGCCTGCGGCGCGTCCGGCCGCCAGGCGCGCCAGCCGTTGCCGACCTGCTCGAGGATGCCGAAGGCGGTCGTCGGCACGTACTCGCGCATCGCCTTGACCTGGTCGGGGTTCAGCTTGAGGCCCATCTGGCGGGTCAGTTGGCCGATGATCAGATCGGCCTGGGGCTGGAAGACCTGCTCGAGGGAGACCTCCTGGGCCCGGGGCAGCCAGGGCTTGTCGTTGCCGCGGACCAGGGCGACGGGCTGGACCAGCAGCTTGTCGCCGCGATCCTCGATCAGCCCGCTGATGACGTAGGCGGCCTGGTGCTGCTCGTTCTGCGCGGCGAGGTTCAGCAGCAGCCCGTCCAGGTCGGTCGCGGCGACACCGCTGTCGGTCTGCCGGGTGTCGTAGGGGTCGGTGATGAGGAAGTTGTAGCTCAGCCGGAGGCGCCGGGCGAGGACCTCGGCCTGCATCGGTCCGAGCCAGTAGCGCGGCTCGCCTTGACCGGTGACCACCCAGTCGACCAGCGCGATCCGCGCCATGTGCTTGGACTCGGCGGTCTCGGGCGCGGTCGTCGGTTGGGCGGTGGCCGCGCCACCCAGGGTCAGCGCGACGGCGAGGACGAGGAACCAGCGGAGATTGGTCATCGGCGTTATCCCGAACACCTCAAGTCTACCAGACCCGGGCAAGCGCGGCACAGCGGCGGCTGCGGTATACTAGCGACTCCCCGTGAGCACCATGAGCGAACCCACCATCCTAGAGACCATACTGGCCGCCAAACGCGACGAAGTCGCCGCCGCACAGGCGCAAACGAGCCTGGCCGACCTGCGCGCGCGGGCCGCCGACTGCCCGCCGCCGCGCGACTTCGCCGGGGCGCTGCGCAGTGCCGGCGAGGTGCGGCTGATCGCGGAGGTGAAGAAGGCCAGCCCCTCCGCCGGGCTGATCCGGCCCGACTTCGACCCGGCGGCCATCGCCCAGGCCTACGCCGGCGGCGGCGCGAGCTGCCTGTCGGTGCTGACCGACGCGCGCTGGTTCCAGGGCAGCCCCGAGTACCTGCGGGCGGCGCGCGAGGCTAGCGGGCTGCCGGCGCTGCGCAAAGACTTCACGGTCGACGCCTACCAGCTGTGGGAGGCGCGGGTCATGGGCGCCGACGCCGTGCTGCTGATCGTCGCGGCCCTGATGCCGGCGGAGCTGGCGGACCTACTGGGCCTGGCCGCCGACCTCGGCCTGTCGGCGTTGGTCGAGGTGCATACCGCAGAGGAGACGGCGCTGGCCGTCGAGGCCGGCGCGGAACTGCTGGGCATCAACAACCGCAACCTGCACACCTTCGAGACGACGCTGCGGACGACCGCCGACCTGCGCCCGCTGGTGCCGGCCGAGCGGCTGGTCATCTCCGAGAGCGGCATCCGCACGCCTGATGGCGTCCGCTGGCTGCGGGCACAGGGGGTCGGGGCGATGCTGGTCGGCGAGTCGCTGATGCGCCAAGACGACCTGGAGGCGGCGACGCGCGCACTGGTCGATGCGGGTCGCGGCTCGTGAACCGCACGCGGGTCAAAATCTGCGGCTTCCGCGACGCAGCCGCCGTCGAGGCGGCGGTCGAGGCTGGCGCCGACGCCCTGGGCTTCAACTTTAACCCGCCCAGCCCGCGCGCCGTGACCCTGGCCGAGGCGGCCGAACTGGCCCGCGCGGTGCCACCGTGGGTGGCCCGCGTGGCGCTGCTGGTCGGCGCCGACGAACCGGCCATCCGCGCCGCGGCCGAGGCTCTGGAGACGCGTTGCGTGCAGCTGTACGGGCCGTGGAGCCCGGAGCTGCTGTCGCGCCTGGGCGATCTGGAGGTGATCCTGGCCGTGCCGGCGCGCGCGGCGCGGACGCTGGCGGACCTGGGCGCGGACGTCATCAAGGTGGA
>DHNJ01000025.1 GCA_002409445.1 Armatimonadetes bacterium UBA5419
GCGGCACGGGTGGTGGCGCGGGCACGGCGGGCGTCGCGGGGACAGGTGGCGGCGCGGGGGCGACTTCTTCCGCCGCGGCCGCGGAGGGTTCTGCGGGCGGCGGCGCGACGTCGGCCGGGACGGTGGTCTCGGCCTCGGCCTCGCTGCTGCCGAAGATCTGCTTGGCGCGGCGGAAGAAGTTACGCAGCATGGTCTACTTGATGTCCTTCAGCTCGACATCGAACAGCAGGGTGGCGTTGGGCGGGATCGTCGGCGGCATGCCGCTCTCGCCGTAGGCCAGGGAGCCGGGGATGCGCAGCTGGCGCTTGCCACCGACGCGCATGCCGACGACGCCCTCGTCCCAGCCCGCGATGACCTCGCTCGCGCCGAGGCGGAACTCGAACGGCGCGCGGCCGATGGAGGTGTCGAACTGGGTGCCATCGGTCAGCGTGCCGCGGTAGTCGACCACGGCGGTCTGGCCGGAGGCGATCGCCGCGCCGTCGCCGACCGTGACGTCGGTGTAGCGCAGGCCGCTGGCGGTCTGGATCTCCTGACCCTCCTTCGGTGCGGTGGTCGCGGTCTCGCCGCTGACGGGCTCACCCTCGATCGGGACGGTGGGCTCGGTCGCCGCGGGTGCGTCGGCCGTCTCGGGCGTGGACTCCAGCGCCGGCATGGCGGGACCGCTATTGACGGGCGGCGGCGCTGTGGCCGGCGGTTGCTTGCTGCAACCGGTGAGGGCCAAGGCGCCAAGCAGCCCGGCGAGCAGGGTCAGGCGGAACTTCATACGGGATCTCTCCGCCGGCCATCATACCATAGGCGGCTTGGCCGCCCGCGCCGTAGCGCCGGACACAGGGAAGGAGCGCCGACCAAGGGCCGGCGCTCCCTCTTGGGGGCCGTCCGCCGCCGCCTTAGTTCACCGGCGGGGCGGCGGCGCCGTAGTCTTCGTGGAGTTGGTCCCAGTCGGGCTCCTCCCAGCTGAGGCCCTCGGGCCGCGGGTTTTGGCGGACGAGGACCATGTAGTAGAAGACGGGCACGGCCATGCGGCTGAGGAACAGCGAGGCGACCTCGCCGAACATCAGGGCCACGGCCAGCCCCTGGAAGATGGGGTCGAGCAGAATGACCGCGGTGCCGATGACCAGCGCCAGGGCGGTCAGCAGCATCGGCCGGAAGCGGACGGCGCCGGCGTCGACCACGGCTTCCTCGAGCGGCATGCCTTGGACCAGGCGGTGGTTGATGAAGTCGACGAGGATGATCGAGTTGCGCACGACGATACCGGCGCCGGCGATGAAGCCGATCATCGAGGTCGCGCTAAAGAACACGCCGCCGAGCCAGTGGGCGGGCAGGATGCCGACCAGGCTGAAGGGGATTGCCGACATGATCACCAGCGGCGTGATGAAGCTGTGGAACCAGCCAACGACCAGCGCGTAGATCAGCACGATGACCGCGGCGAAGGCGATGCCCAGGTCGCGAAAGACCTCGTAGGTGATGTGCCACTCGCCGTCCCACTTGACCGCGTAGGCGTTGGTGTGCGGCGGCTGGTGGGTCTGGTAAATGGCCAGTGGTCGGCCGTCAGGGGTCGGCAGCGAGGCCAGCACGTCGTTGAAGCCGAGGATCGCGTAGACCGGGCTCTCGACCTCGCCAGCCATATCGGCGGTGACGAAGACGGCCTGCTGCAGGTTCTTGCGGTAGATGTTGGGTTCGACCGTGCCGCGCAGGCGGGTCGTCAGCGACGACAGCTCGACCATGCTGCCATCGGCGGCGCGCAGCCGGAGACGACCGAGGTCGTCGAGTCGGGCAGCCTGGTCGTCGCGCAGGCGGACCTCGATCGGCACGTCCTCTGCGGCGTCGGGATCGTGGGCCAGGCCGGTGACCAAGCCGTCAGCGGCGATCGCCAGCGTGTCGGCGACTTCGGCGGCGCTGATGCCGTGGAGGCCGGCCTTCTCGCTGTCGAGCAGGTAGTCCTGGCGCTCGCGCGGGCCTTCGGTGTAGATGTCCACGTCGACCACACCGGGCGTCTTGGCCAGCTCGGCCTTGATCGTCTGGGCTAGCTCGATGGTCTTGTCGTAGTCGGGGCCGAAGACCTCGGCGACTAGTGTCTGCAACACTGGCGGGCCGGGCGGCACCTCGGCGACGGCCATGCGGATGTCGTACTGCTGGGCGATCGGCTCGAGCAGTTCGCGGGCGGCCTTGGCCACGTCATGGCTTTGTCGCTTGCGGTCGCCCTTGCCCACCAGGTTGACCTGGATATCGGCCTGCCAGTCGCTCTGGCGCATGAAGTAGTGGCGTACGAGGCCATTGAAGTTGTACGGCCCGGCGGTGCCGACGTACAGCTGCAGGTCGCGGACCTCGGGCAGGTCAGTGGCCAGGCGGGCGGCCAAGGCGCGGGTCGCTTCGTGGGTGCGTTCGAGGCTGGTTCCCTCGGGCATGTTGATGATGACCTGGAACTCGCTCTTGTTGTCGAAGGGCAGCATCTTGACCTTCACCGCGCGCAGCGGCACCAAGGCGACCGAGGCCAACAACAAGACAACCAGCGTGCCGATGAACACCCAGCGGTGCCGGGTATCGGTAACGATGTACCAGGCGATCTTGCGGTACAGGATGGTCGACTTGCTCTCCTGCTCGCCGTGGCCGCCGACGCCGTCGGCCGCCGACCGGGCCAGCACGTGGTAGGCGGTCCAGGGGGTGACAATGAAGGCGACGACCATCGAAAAGAACATGGCTGCCGAGGCGCCGATGGGGATTGGCCGCATGTAGGGGCCCATCAGCCCGCGGACGAAGGCCATTGGCAGGATCGCGGCCATGACCGCGAAGGTCGCTAAGATCAGCGGCGAGCGGACCTCGTTGACCGCTTCGATCGTCACCGCGAGCAGGTGGCGGCCCTTGTTCTGGGGCAGGCGGAAGTGGCGGACGATGTTCTCGACGTCGACGATCGGGTCGTCGACGAGGATACCGATTGAGAAGATCAGCGCGAACAGCGTGATCCGGTTCAGCGTGAAGCCAATGAAGTGGAAGACGAACATGGTCAGCGCGAGGGTGACCGGGATGGCCATGGCGACCACGCCGGCCTCGCGCCAGCCCAGGACGAAGGCGATCAGCAGGGTCACCGAAACAACCGCGATGAGCATGTGCAGGAGCAGTTCGTTGGCCTTCTCGTTGCTCGTCTCGCCGTAGTCGCGGGTCACTTCGACCTTGACATGCGGCGGGATGATGCCGTTCTCGCGAAGGGCCTCGACCCGGCCCAGCACGTCGTGGACGACATGGATCGCGTTGGTCCCTTGGCGCTTGGCCAGGGCCAGGGTCACCGCGTCAGCGAAGACCGGCGGGCCCGCGGGCGCACCGCCCGCCGCGCCAGGCCCGTCGACGTACTCGACGTAGTTCTGCGCGGCCTCGGGGCCTTCGTAGACCGTCGCCACGTCGCGCAGGTAGACGGGTGCGCCGAATGAACTGGCGAGCACCACGCGGCCGACGTCGTCGGCGGTGCGCAGGAATTGACCCGCCTGGAGGGCGATGTTGTGGTTAGCCTGGTCCAGGTCGCCGGCCAGCTTGCGCTGGTTCGCCGCGCCGAGCGTGCGGGCGACCTCCAGCGGGGTCAGCCCGTAGCCGGCTAGCCGCTCGAGGTCCAGCTCGACGTTCAGCTGCCGCGGGTCTCCGCCGATCAGCGTAATCTCCGAGGCGTTCGGCGCCTGCTTGATGCCGTCGCGCACGTCCGCGGCGACCTTGCGCAACTCGTAGCTGTCGGCGCCGTGGAAGGTCAGCGAGAGGATCGGCACGTCGTCGATGCTGCGCGGCTTGATCAGCGGGCCGTCGACGCCGGGCGGGATGCGGTCGAAGTTGGCCATCAGCTTGGATTGCAGCTTGACCAGGCTATCTTCAGCATCTTCACCGACTTTGAACCGCACAATGGAGACGGTCTGCTCCCAGGAGGAGATCGAGTAGAGGTACTCGACCCCCGGGATCTCCCAGAGCAACTGCTCGAGCGGGGCCGTCACCCGCCGCTCCATTTCCGCGGGCGAGGCGCCGGGTAGTCTCACCAGCACATCGACCATCGGGACAATGATCTGCGGTTCTTCTTCGCGCGGGATCGCGATGACCGCGGCCAAGCCCAGCAGCAGCGAGGCAATGATGATCAGGGGGGTCAACTTGCTGTCGGCAAAATAGGCGACAATCCTCGTCAGCAACGAACTTCCTTGTTGCATCAGACACCTCGCTCCCGCTAGCCTACCCTGGTTCGCCCTCGGGCGCCATGGCTACTATACCCCAGGGGGTATATGTGTCAAGGAGCCGTGGGGCAGATCGGCGAGCGGGGCGGAGTCGGCGCGGGCGAGAAGGTCAGTTTTCGGTGCTGGCCGGCGGTTTGTAGCTGTAGGCGCGGGAGACGCCGGGTTCGGCCATGGTGATGCCGTAGAGGGTGTCGGCGGCGCGGGTGGTTTCGGGGTTGTGGGTGATGACGATGAACTGGCTGAGTTGGGCGAACTCGGTCAGCAGGTTGCGATACTGGCGGAGGTTGTGCTCGTCGAGCGAGGCGTCGAGCTCGTCGAGCAGGCAGAAAGGGGTTGGCTTGACGCGGAACATGCTCAGCAGGAGCGTGATGGTGGTCATCGCGCGCTCGCCACCGGAGAGCAGGTTCAAGTTCTGGGTGCGCTTGCCGGGCATCTCGACGAGCACCTCGACGCCGCTCTCGAGGAAGTTGTCGGGGTCGGTCCACTCGAGCGCGGCGTGGCCGTTGGGGCCGAAGACGCGGCGGAAGAGCGCGTCGAACTCGCGGTTGACGTCGTCGAAGGCGCGCGCCAGGCGTTCGCGGCTGACGGCGTCGAGGTCGGCCATGACGGTCAGCAGGTCGTCGCGGGCGCGGGCCAGGTCGGCCTGCTCGCGGGCGTAGAACTCGAGTCGTTCGCCGACCCGCCGCGACTCTTCGGGTGCGCCCAGGTTGACCTCGCCCAGCGCGGCCATCGCCTCGCGGGTGGTCTGTAGCTCGGCGGCGGCCTCGGCGCGGTTGGCGATCGGTTCGGCCTGGGCCTCGGCGGTGGCCATGGTCAGGCCGGGGTAGTCGCTGTCGAGGGTCGACTCGTGCAGCTGGAGCTCGGTCTCGGCCTGGGTCTGGCGCAGTTCGGCGCGGTGGAGAGCTTCGCTGGCGGCGTGAGCGCGACCGCGGGCGGTGCGGGCGCGTTCGGTGGCCTGGTTCATCGTCTCGGCGCAGGCCTGGTGGGCGGTGCGCAGCTCGTCGACGCGGGCCGCGGTGGCCTGGGTCGCGGCGTGCAGGCGCTCGCCTTCGGCGGCCAGCCCGGACTCGGCCGCTTCGAGCTGGTCGAGGCGGGTCTGCCAGGTGGTGCGGTCGGCGGCCAGGCGCTCAGCCTCGGCGGCGGCGCGCGCGCGCAGCTC
>DHNJ01000096.1 GCA_002409445.1 Armatimonadetes bacterium UBA5419
GCGCCCCGCCTACGACATGCAGCTCCGACCACCGCCGCCCAGGTCCACCCCTTGTGGCGCGGGCTGCCAGCCCGCGACCTTAGACTCGGCCGCCGCGTAGCGGAGGCCGAAGTAGGATTTGATCGATGCCGGCGAGGCGCCGGCGGTCCCCTTGCGTCCTCCCGGCCTCGTGAGGTCAGGCTAGGCGGAGCTGGTCCGCACACGCACCGGCCGCTGCCGCCGGAGCGGCGGCGGTACAATCTTGCGGCCGCCGGCGGCAGGGGTCCGGTGTGATGCGGACGTTCACGTCCGCGGTCCCAGTTAGGGTGGCCCGGGCGTGCGCCTAGTCGTCGCCCAGCAGCAGTTTGTCGTCGCGCATCCACTCCCAGAAGCCCATCGCGGTCGCGACGAAGGTGTTGATCATGTCGAGCAGGAGCTCGTGGTGGACGCCCGGGCTCAGGTCGACGTGCCAATCGAGCGAGATGCGCAGGTCGCCGTCGCTATCGGCCATCAGGTAGGCGGTCGGCCAGCGGCGCTCCGCGTTCCACTCGTTGCAGGCCTCGATCAGCGGGTTACGCTCGGTGTCGGACCAGTAGAGCGGGCTCGTGGCCATCAGGCTCAGCAGGTCGTTGTCGTTGCCGCGGACCATCGGATAGACTGCGACCTGGATGTCCTCGTTGGCGAACCCGACGCGGTAGTCGCCGTCGTCGTCGACTTCGTACTGCCAGCCATTCGCGTCCAGCGCCGCCTGCACCATGCGCAATGAGAACCGTTCTACCGTCGCCATCAGGGCTTCCTCCCAGCGGCCACGCGACCGCTGTCACAGGGTTCATCCTAACGCCGCCAAGACCTCCCGGGTAGCCGGGGACCGCGGACACTCCGGTCCGCCCTGGGGCCGAATCAGCCCACCCCGCGGTGGCACGCACCGTTGCCCGATCGGCGGTGGTCGGTTAGACTTCAGGGCTAGGCCGGCCGGCTCGGCACCAAACTGAATCGTACTGGGAGACGTCGTATGGGCAGCCATTTTCTCGACAGCCAAGAGGACCTTCTCTTGCTCATTCCCGGGCCCACCCCGGTCCCGGGTCGCGTGCTGCGGGCCGGGTCGCGGCCGATGATGAACCATCGCTGTCCGGCCTTTCACGAGCTGCTGACCTCGATCACCGCCGACCTGCGCGGCTGCTTTGGCACCTCGGGCGATCCGCTTACTCTGACCGCCTCGGGCACCGGCGGGCTCGAGGCCGCCGTGGTCAACACGCTGTCGCCCGGTGATGCCGTGCTGTCGGTGGTCACGGGCGCGTTTGGCGTCCGCTTCGCCGAGATCGCCACGGCCTACGGCGCCAACGTCACCCGCCTCGATTTCGAGTGGGGCCAGGCCGCCGACCCCGCCGCCGTCGCCGACGCGCTGGCCGCGGGCGACTACAAGGCCGTCCTGCTGACCCTCAACGAGACCTCGACCGGCGTCGTCAACCCGGTCCAGCAGCTGGCCGCCCTGGCCCGCGAGGCCGGCGCGCTGGTCCTCGTCGACGCGATTTCCGGCCTCCTGGCGACCCCCTGCGAGACCGACGGCTGGGACCTCGACGTGGTCGTCGCGGGCAGCCAGAAGGCGTTCATGATCCCGCCCGGCCTGACCTTCGTGACGATGAGCGAGCGCGCCTGGACCGCCAGCAAGTCGGCGACGATGCCGCGTTTCTACTTTGACCTGGCCGCCGCGGCCAAGACCCTCGAAAAGGGCGAGAACCCCTGGACGCCGGCGGTCAGCCTGCTCTATGGGCTGCGCGAGTCGCTCGACATGATCGTCGAGGAGGGCCTGAGCAACGTCCAGCGGCGCCACGAGCGGCTGCGCGACGGCGTGCGCGCGGGCGCGGCCGAACTCGGTTTCACGCCCCTGGCCGAGGCCGCCGTGGCCTCGCCCGCGGTGACCTCGTTCCGGCCGCCGGGCGGGCTCGAGGGCGACGCCCTGCGCAAGATCCTGCGCAACAAGTACGGCCTCGAACTGGCCGGTGGGCAAGGGCCGCTGAAGGGCAAGATCGTCCGTTTCGGCCACCTCGGCTACGTCCACGACGCCGACGTGCTCAAGGGCCTCAGCCTGCTGGGCGCCGCACTGGACGAGCTGGGCCATGACGTCGACGCGGGGCGCGCGTTGGCCGCCGCGCGGGAGGCGATGGGCCGATGAAGCTGCTAGTCACCGAAGCCATCGGCGACGTTGGCCTCGACATGCTGCGCGAAGTCGGCGAGGTCGATGTGCGCCTGGGCCTCAACGGCCCGGCCCTGGTCGAGGCGATCGCCGACTACCAGGTCCTGGTCGTCCGCAGCGCCACGCGGGTCACCGCCGACGTGCTGAGCGCCGGCGCCGGGCTGAAGATCGTCGGCCGCTGCGGGGTCGGGGTCGATAACATCGACGTCGAGGCCGCCACGCGCCAGGGCATCCTGGTCGTCAACTCGCCCGCGGGCAACACCCTGGCCGCCGCCGAGCACACCATCGCCCTGCTCTTCAGCCTGGCCCGCCGTATCCCTGACGCCGTGGCCAGCATGCGCGCGGATACCTGGGACCGCAAGACCTTCGTCGGCGCCGAGCTGCACGACAAGGTCCTGGGCATCGTCGGCTTCGGCAAGATCGGCCTCGAAGTCGCCCGCCGCGCGCTCGGGCTCGAGATGAAAGTCCTCGCCTACGACCCGCAGATGAACGACCAGAAGGCCGCCAGCGTTGGCGTCGAGGTCGCCGCGGACTACGAGGATCTGCTGCGCCGCGCCGATTTCGTGACCTTCCACCTGCCGCTCAACCGCTTCACCCGCGGCATGCTCGCGGCCGCGCAGATCGAGCTGATGAAGCCCACCGCCTGCGTGATCAACGTCGCGCGCGGCGGCATCGTCGACGAGGCGGCCCTGGCCGAGGCGCTGCACGCGGGCCGGCTGGCCGGCGCGGCGATCGACGTCTGGGAGTACGAGCCGCCCTTCGGCCGCAACCCGCGCTCGCCGCTGCTCGACGCGCCGGGCCTGATCCCCACGCCACACCTGGGCGCGAGCACCAGCGAGGCGCAGGAGAACGTCGCGACCGACGTCGCCCAGCAGGTCAAAATCGCCCTGCGCGGCGAGCCGGTCCACGGCGCGGTCAACCTGCCCCAGCTCGAGGCCGAGGAGCATCGCCGGCTCAAGCCGTACCTGAGCCTCAGCGAGCAGCTCGGCAGGTTCCTGGCCCAGCTCTCCGAGGGCGACAAGATCAGCGGCGTCGAGATCACCTATCTCGGCCGCCTGCAGCACGAGCCGACCGCGCCGCTGACCCGCGGCGTGCTGCGCGGCCTGCTGGCGACCTTCGTCGATGACCGCACGATCAACTATGTCAACGTGCCGATGGTCGTCGCCGAGATGGGCATCGATGTGGCCGAGGTCCGCTCGTCCGAGCCGACGATCTACCCCGCGGTCATGCGCGTCGCGCTGACCACCAACCGCTACCGGCACGTCGCCGAGGGCGCTAGCTTCGGCGCCGACCCGCGCGTGGTCAGCCTCGACGGCTACCAGTTCAACATCGTGCCCTACGGCCACCTGCTGGTCTGGTGGAACCTGGACCATCCGGGCGTCATCGGCCGCGTCGGCACACTGCTGGGCGACAGCGGAACCAACATCGCCGGCATGCAGCTGGGCCGCGACAACTGGGGCGGCAACGCCATCTCGATCGTCGCGGTCGACGGCCATATCGACGACGAACTGCTGGCCAAGATCAAGCAGATCCCCGGCATGGTCGACGTGCGCCGGGTCGATTTTGGTACCGGCGACCACCTCGCGCTGCCCGTGCCGCCGGTCCCCTCGGTGCCCACCAGCAGCTCGGGCGAGTGAGGCGGCCGCGGTGAGCCAACCCCTACGCATTCTCGTCTCCAACGACGACGGCATCGACGCCCCGGGCCTGCGCGCGCTGGTGCGGGCGCTGTGTGAGGTCGGTGAGGTCGCCGTGGTCGCCCCCGACCGCGAGCGCAGCGCCGTGAGCCACGCGATCACGATGACCGACCCGCTGCGCGCGGTGCCGCGCGAGATCGAGGGCTGCCGCGGCTGGGCCGTGTCGGGTATGCCCGCCGATTGCGTCCTGCTGGGCGCGCGCGAGCTGCTGCCCGCGCCGCCCGACATCGTCGCCTCGGGCATCAACCGCGGCGCCAACCTGGGCGAGGACGTGTGGTACTCGGGCACCGTCTCGGCCGCGGTGCAAGGCGGGCTGCTGGGGGTGCCCTCGGTCGCCTTCAGCGTCGCCAACCTCGACTTCGAGCCGATCGACTACCGCGCCGCGGCGGCCTGGGCCCAGCGCCTGGTGCCGGTCGCCGCGCGCTATCTGAGCGCCGACGTCGTGCTCAACATCAACGTGCCGAACCGGCCGCCCGAAGAAGTCACCGAGTTACAGGTCTGCCGCCAGGGCCGCCGCGAATATCGCACCACCTTCGAACGCCGCACCGACCCGCGCGGCGGCGCCTACTACTGGCTCGGCGCCGACCTCCCCCTCGACCCCGCCATCCCCGGCGGCGACGTCACCGCCCTGCGCGCCGGCAAAGTCACCGTCGTCCCCGTCCGCCTCGACCTCACCGCCACCGCCGCCCTCGAACCGCTGCGGGGATGGCTGGAGGAGGGGCTGGAGTAGGCGGTAGTCGCCCAGGACCACCCTACCTGGGACCGCGGACGTGAACGTCCGCACCACACCGACAACCCAGAACCCACTATGGCCGTACCTGACCCCTAGCGCCCACGGCCGCCAGATTGTACCGCCGCCGCTCCGG
>DHNJ01000171.1:0-187 GCA_002409445.1 Armatimonadetes bacterium UBA5419
CACCGCGGCCCGCACCGGAGGCGGCGGCGGCGCGGCCGCCTGCTCCACGGGGCCCGCGTAGCCTGCCAGCACCACCACCAGAGCCGCGACCGCCACCCAGCACCGTATCGCCCACGCCGCCGCCCGCGCAGGCTGCGTGGCGATGAGGCCGAGCAGACCCTACCACCTGCCCCGCGAACTCCAGCCC
>DHNJ01000171.1:192-317 GCA_002409445.1 Armatimonadetes bacterium UBA5419
CCACCAGCAGCACCAGCACCAGCCACCATGTGCGCACGGTCGGACTCCTCCGCAGATCATAGCGATTCGCGCACCACGCCGGTAGGGGGGCGGCGGCGGTGCAGACGGAGCGCCGGCTTACTAGC
>DHNJ01000171.1:490-1375 GCA_002409445.1 Armatimonadetes bacterium UBA5419
CTTCCAGGCCACGACACAGGGCGGAGCCCTGTCAGATCGTTCGCTGGCGACTACCTGCACCCGACCCGCGTCGAACGCGGACGGCCGGCTGCGCCACGTCTTGACGCACCGATAGCCTAAGTGCTATCATGAGAGCTAGAGGCGGGCGGATGCGGGTTGTCTTGCTGGTAGAGGCACAGGCCGAGTTGCGCGCCTTACCAGCGGCCGAACAGGCGGCGCTGGGCCGTGCGGCGGACAAGCTGGCGCTGCTCGGCGAAGCGCTGGGCTACCCGCACACCAGCGCGATCAAGGGCCAGGCCGAGCCTTTACGCGAACTGCGGCCGCGCGCGGGCCGGAGCGCGTGGCGTGCGTTCTATCGCCGGGTGGGCTCGTGTCTCGTAATCGCGGCGATAGGGTCCGAGGCTCAGGCGGACCGGCGTGGGTTCGAGCGCGCGGTGCGGATCGCGCTAGAGCGTTCGGCCGCCGACGGGCTGGCCGAGGAGTTGGAGTCATGACGCGAGCTATTGAGTGGTCCACGGCGCGGGCCGAACTAGAGGCCGACCCGGCGGTACGCGCCGAGATGGATCGCTACGCCTTCGCCCATGCGGTGGCCTTGTGGCTGCTGCAGCACCGTACCGCACGGGGGTGGTCCCAGCGGGAATTGGCGCGCCGGGTCGGGGTCTCCCAGCCGGTGATCGCCCGGATCGAGGCCGGCGAGACCGAGCCGCGCGTCAGCACGCTCGCCCGGCTGGCGGCGGTGTTGGAGGTTGAACTGGTGATTCGCGTGGCGGCCCCGAACGACCGAACCGCCGACGAGGCCATTGTGGTCGACCCCGCGGCGTAGGGCTGGGGCGGGCGGGGGCTGAAGCGCCCCGGCCGATGCCCGACTAACTGGGACCGCGGACA
>DHNJ01000171.1:1618-3168 GCA_002409445.1 Armatimonadetes bacterium UBA5419
GCTATCAGCCCACGCCACAAGGGTGGTCGCTGGCTACGGCGCTCCTTTGGGGCGATGCCCTCGCACCGCATGCGATCCCTTCGCGCCCCTCGTTGCCTCCCACCCTCGCTTCGGGCTATGATGGCCGCCGAGCCTGGCTAAGGAGACTTGACATGGCGAAGACACCGGTGGGCGTTCAGTTGTATGTGCTGCGTGACGCGGTTGCGCAGGATCTGGCCGGGGCGCTCAAGCGCGTCGCCGAGATTGGCTACCAGGGCGCGGAGCCGTGGGGCTATGGGGGCGAGGAGCTGGCTTGGATGGGCCACTCGGCGGCCGATGTGCGCAAGATGTACGACGACGCGGGGCTGATCTGTTGCGGCATCCACCTGCAGCCGCAGGCCCTGCAGCCGGCGATCATCGAGCGGACCATCGAGTTCAACCGCATCCTCGGCAACCGCTTCCTGGTCATCGCCGGCGACGCGGGCCGCATGGCCAGCCGCGCGGGCATCAGCGAGTTGGCGGGCATCCTCAACACCGCCTCCGAGCTGCTCCGGCCGCATGGCATGTTCTGCGGCTACCACGCGCACGGCTTCGACTTCGGCCTGATCGACGGCGAACCTGCCTGGCACCACCTCTTCCGCCAGTGCCGCGACGACGTCATCATGCAGATGGACAACGGCAACACGATGACCGGCGACGGCGACCCGATCGCCGCGCTCAAGCTGTTCCCCGGCCGCGCGCGGACCGTCCACGTCAAGGACTTCGGCGGGCCCGCGGGCAGCACCATCGGCGGCGGCACGGTCGACTGGGACACGCTCTGGCGCGTCTACGACACCCTGCACCGGCCCGAATGGTACGTGGTCGAGGAGGGCGACGGGAGCAACTTCGACATCCCCGCCGCGTCCTTCGCCGGCCTCCAGGCCATGGGCCGCGCCTGATAGGCGAGCGCCGCGCCTAGCAGGCGAGCACCGCGCCTGATAGGCGAGCACCGCGCCTAGCTACTCAACCCGCAGCCGCACCAGCCCGCGCTGGCCGCCTGTCCAGACCACGGCCCACGTGCCGTCGGTCGCGATGGGGCCCGGCGCGAGCAGCGGCACGGTGCGCCCGCCCAGCAGCACCAGGTTCTCGCCGGCATCGCTGATCAGCGCCTGCCCGCCGGCCAGCGCCAGCCCCGCCACCCGCGTGAACCCCTCGCGCCGCCAGGCTGGTCGCAGGTTGCCCTCGGCCGTCACGGTCCACGCCTGCACCCACGTCGGCCCGGCAACCGCCACCATCTCATCGCGCCAGGCGGCCATCGCGACGATCGCATCAGCGCCCGCGGGCCAGTCCGCCGGCGTCAGGTCGGTCCGCGCGGCCAGGTCGTCCCAGCGTGCGCGCAGCAGCCGCCCGTCGGCGACGAACCAGGTCCAGACGTCGCCCGTGGCCAGTGCCCGCGGCGCCGGCAGCTCGCCCGGCTCGCTCAGCGCGACCCACGGTCGCTCGCCCCAGGCCGTGTGGTCCGGGTCGAAGCGCCAGAGCCGCTCCTCGGCCGCGTCGGCGACCAGGAAGCTGCCGTCGTCCCAGGCCAGCGC
>DHNJ01000126.1:0-5425 GCA_002409445.1 Armatimonadetes bacterium UBA5419
GCGAGGCCGTGGCTCGGGGGCCGCCGCCGCCCCGAGCCACGGCCGCGCGGCGGCGGTCGACAGTTGCTGCGGCGCGCGCTCGGCGCCAGTCAGCGCCAGGCTGCAGTTGTGCCCCAGCGAGACGGGCGCCGGCGCGCCGGGCAGCCGCTCCAGCCCGCGGCCCAGCCAGCCGGTGCGCAAATGCCGGTCGCTATCGCTGGCGCTGTCCCAGATCTCCAGCGAGCGGAAGTGGCTCGCGCTCGGCTCGGGGTAGCCCACGCCCTGGATAACAGCCACCTGGCCGTCCTCCCAGAGGTCGCGCAGGCCGCCCAGCAGCGGGTGCCAGGCCAGCCCCTCGGCCAGCGGCAGCCCGGCACGAGCGTTGATCGCCAGGGTCGGCCGGCGGCGGTAGTAGGCCTCGGACCCGACCGGCAGGACGGTGTTCAGCCCGTCGTTGCCCCCGGCCAGATGCAGCAGGACCACGGCCCGGCGGCCCTCGGCGGCCCAGGCACGGCGGCCGCCCAGCGCCGCGGCGCCGGCGATCAGCGCGGTCTGGGTCAAAAAGGTGCGTCGGCTCGGTTGGCGATGCTCCATGCCACACTCCACAGCGGCGTCTTCGCCGCCGCCCGCGGGACTCCTGCTCGGCGCCGCCAGCGCATACAATAGGAGCCGATGAGCCGCCGCCGACCCAGCGAGGAGTACGAGCCGAGCCCGCGCGAGTTGCTCGACGGTTTGGTCGTCGGCAGCCCCCGCGGCGGCGAGTACCCCGTCGGCGCCGCGGGCGAGATCACCCTCTGCCGCCTGCGCAAACGACTCATGACCGCCGGCGTCGACCGCCTCCAGTACCTCGCCACCGGCGACCGCGTGCGCTTCTTCCGCAGCCCCGAGGAGCCCGAACGCGGCCGCATCGACGAGGTCCTGCCACGGACCAGCGAGCTGAGCCGCGGCCGCCCCGGCAAGCCGCCCCAGTTGATCGTCGTCAACCTCGACCAGGTCCTGATCGTCGCCGCCGTCGCCGAGCCGGACCTCAGCCTGCACCGCCTCGACCGCTTCCTGATCCTCGCCGACTGCGCCGAGATCGAGCCGCTAATCATCCTCAACAAGCTCGACCTCGACGACGACGGCACCGCCCTGGCCGAGCTCGCCGCGATCTACGAGCCGCTGGGCTACCGCGTCCTGGGCACCAGCGCCGAGACCGGCGAGGGGCTGGCCGAGCTGCAGGCCGCGCTGACCGGCCGCGTCTCGGCGGTCGTCGGCGTCTCGGGGGCCGGCAAATCGACCCTGCTCAACACCCTCGACCCGAGCTTCGAGCTGGCCACCCAGGAGGTCATGGACATCGGCAAGGGCCGCCACACGACCACCGCCAGCAGCCTGCTGCCGCTGGCCTGTGGCGGCTGGGTCGCCGATACGCCGGGCATCAAGACCGTCTCGCCGCTGCCCGGGCTGATCCCCGCCGACGAGCTGGCGGAGCACTTCGTCGAGCTCGAACCGTTCGTCGGCGCCTGCCAGTTCAACAACTGCACCCACCGCGCCGAACCCGGCTGTCAGGCGCGCGCCGCCCTCGCCGCGGGCGAGATCGCCGCCAGCCGCTTCGACAGCTACCTCCGCCTGTTCGAGGAACTGCGCGCGGCCGAGTGAGCCCCCGCGCGCCCCGTCCCCACCGCCCCGATCCCTCGCGCCGTAACACGAACGTCGTTTCGGCCGCATAGTAGTTTCTTGCGTCAAACGGAGAACGACCATAGAGAAGATTCGTAAGGGCCTGGGTGGCCTCTGCCTGCTCCTGGCGGGCAGTTTGGTGCTCGCGGGCTGCGGCTCGAGCAGCGACAGCAACGGTGGGGGCGGGACCCCGCTACCCGACCCGGCGACGCTGCGCGTGCGCGACGCTGAGAACGTCAACGACATGTCTGCCGACGGCCGCCTTGCCGGTGCCGCCCGCGGCCGCGCCGCCTACTGGGCGCGCTACGATCAGGTGCCCGTGGCCCTGCGGACCCTCCCGGGTCACCAGACGACCGAGGCGTGGTGCGTCGACGAAGACGGCCGCACCGTCGGCTACGCCACCGACCCCGAGGGCGACCTGGTCGCGTTCTACTGGGCCGACTCCGGCGCCGTGCCGACGCTCCTGCCCGTGCCTAACGGCTACGCGTTCAACGCCGAGGACCCCCAGGCGCTGAAGTTGGTCCACGGCGGCGGCATCATCGGCTCGCTGCAGAACGTGCAGAGCGGCGAGGCGGTCCTGGCCTACTGGTCGAAGCCCGACGCCCGCCCGGTGCTCACCGCGACCGCTGACGGCCGGCCCGAGGAGCCGATCAGCGTCAGTGACAACGGCCTGCTGGTCGCCCGCACCGAGTTGGACGAGCCGCGCAACCTCTGGCAGCTCGACGCCACGAGCCGCAAGTTCCGCCGGCTGGACCTGGCCCGCACGAGCGGCACGCCGCTGGCGCTGCCCAACGCGGTCAGCCACAAGGGGCGCATCGCCGGTACCATCGGCGCGTTCCCGACCGCCGTGCGCCCAGCCTGGTTCGCCAACACGAACGCCGCCGGCACCACGCTGCCCGCGCTCGCTGGCTACAGGGTCTTCCCCGAGGCGATCACCGACACCGGCCTGCTCGGCGGCTACGGCCTACGCGGCGAGGACCTCGTCGCGGTCACCTGGCGCAACGGCCAGATCACCAACCTCAACTCGCGGTTGCCGCGTGGTAGCGAGTACCAGCTCGACGCGGTCGTCGACATCACCGACAACGGCCAGGCCCTAGTCTTCGGCACCGCGCCGGACGGCGAGCCGGTTTGGCTGATCGTGCGCGTGCCGTAACTCGGCACTCCGGCATGCACAAGGCCGCGGGCAGCGCTGTCCGCGGCCTCGTCATTGCCGGCGCAGAGCGGCCCGCACCTGACGCGGCGCGGGGTCGGGCCATCGTGTAAAGTTGGGGTTGTCGGAGAAGGACTATCGAACGCATTGTGCACGACGCGCGGCGCCTCGGTCTGCTGCTAGGTCTGGGGCTGGTGCTCGCCGGTTGCGGCTCCACCCGCTTCGACGGCGCGGTGCTGCCGCATCCGGGACACCTCCTGGTCCGCGGCGCGCGCCAGGTCTTCGCCATGTCGAGCGACGGTCGCCTGGCCGGCTCGACCAATGACAACACCGCCGCCTATTGGGCGCAGCCCGGCAGCGCGCTGGTCGCTCTGCGGCCGTACCGCGGCCAGGTCGCGAGCACGGCGTTCGACGTCGACGCCAAGGGCCGTGTCGCTGGCTACGTGCGCACCGACGGCCAAGCGTTCCGCCTGGTGACCTGGGCCAACGCCTCCGCCGCGCCGGTCGCCCTGCGCCTGCCGCCGGGCTACACCGTCTCGACGGGCGTCATCACCGGCCTCCGGCTCGGTCCGGGCCAGAGTCTCGTCGGCACCCTCATCGGCCCCGAGGCACCCAACGGCGCCCTGGCCGTCTGGCGCACGCCGACCGCGCTGCCCAAAATCAGCCGCCTGCCCGGCAGCGAGCGCCAGCTGCCCGAGAGCGTCAGCCCCAGCGGCCTGCTGGTCACCCGGCGGCTGGGCGGCGACGGGCCAACCTACACCCTCTGGCGCATCGACGGTGAGCGCGCGACACTGAGCGGCCCGCTCAGCCTGCCCCGCCCCAGCAACACGCGCAACGCCCGGCCGCGGGCGGTCAGCGACGCCGGCCGCATCACCGGGGTAATCAACCTCGACAGCAGCCGCAGCCGCGTGGCCGCCTGGTCGTCAACCGGCACCCAGCCCCACCTGCTGCCCAGCCTGGCGGGGCGGACGAACGTGCCCGCGGCGATCAACGACCGCGGCCTGGTCGGCGGCCACGCCTACGACGATACCGGCGGCGTCGCGGTCGTCTGGCGCGGCGACCGCGTGATCGATCTCAACACGCTGTTGCCCGCCAACACCGGCTACCAGCTGCAGAGCGTCCGCGCGCTGAGTAACACAGGTTACGCCCTCTGCGTCGCCACCAATCCCAGCAAGCGCTCGGTCCAGCTCGTCTTCCGCGTGCCCTAGAACACGGCGCGCGGCCCGTCCTGACAACCGCCTTTCGGCGCATACATAGTGCAATGTCATCACCGACGAAGTCGGCGCTGATAGGAGCACGAGGATGCACAACAGCCATAGGTATCTCAGGGGTTTCGGGCTGGTCGTCGCGGCGGTCGTCGCGCTGACCGGCTGCGGTTCGAGCGCGGGCGGTGGGGCGAACCCGCCGGTCCAGGCCGTCCACGAGGTCCGCGGCGCGGACGTCGTCTACAGCATGTCGATCGACGGCCGGCTCGCGGGCGTCAGCAATGGGCGCGCGGCCTACTGGCCGAGCCACGGCGCGCCGCCGGTCCCGCTGCCCACCCTGCCCGGCCACGTGACCGTCAGCGCGCGCAGCGTCAGCGCCGATGGCCGCATCGTCGGCTACCTCAAGACCCAGCCGCTGGTCTCCTACAAGCCGGTCATCTGGGACAGCCCGACCGCCGACCCGCGCCTCCTGCCGGTCCCCCAGGGCTTCAGCGTGCGTGACCTGCCGATGGTCGTCGGGAACAACAACCTGGTCGTCGGCAGCCTCCCGATCGCCGGCCAGGGCGACACAGCGCTGGCCGTCTGGCGCGTGGACGCCAACGCGTCGACCGTCACCAACACCGCGGACGCCCGCGGCCAGCAGCCCCACAGCATGTCCGACAGCGGCGTCCTGGTGACCGCCATTGACTTCACGCGCCGCCTCTGGCAGATCGACCTGCAAACCGGCGCGCTGGGCAACCCGCTCAACTTCACCGCCACCACCGGCACTGGCTACGCCCTGCCCGAGAGCGTCAGCACGAAGGGCCGGATCATCGGCCTCGCCGGCGCCACGGCCGCGAGCGCGCGCCCGGCCTGGTACAAGAACCTCAACGGCACCGCGACCTTCCTGCCCGCGCCGGCCAACTTCAGGATCCACAGCCTGACCGCCGGCGACGGCATCGTCTTCGGCGCGACGACGTACAACGCCGGCCAATTCCGCGCCTACGCCTGGCGCAACGACCGCCTGATCGACCTGAACACCCGCCTCCCCGCCAACTCCGGCCTCACCCTCGAGCGCGTCATCGGCGTCTCAGCCACCAACGACGTCCTCGTCCAAGGTCGCCAAGAAGGCGTCGCGGCGCCGGTATATCGGGTCATCACGGGGGTGTAGCGGCAAGGTCCATCGTCGCGCCGGCGGACAGCCGGCCTGCCCGCGGCACCGGGGGCCACCACCGGTCCCCGGTTGCCGCCGGCCACTCTAACTGGGACCGCGGACATTCCTGTCCGCATCCATAGCTTCGGCCGCAGGCCGAAACAAGATTGAGCTATACCGTCGAGGCGCCGGCGGTCCCTTGGATCCGCACCGCCAGCATGTTGAGCACAATCCTGCTTCGGCCTCCGCTGCGCTGCGGCCGAGTCTAGGGTCGCGGGCTATCAGCCCACGCCACATGGGTGG
>DHNJ01000126.1:5535-6098 GCA_002409445.1 Armatimonadetes bacterium UBA5419
ATCAGCCCACGCCACATGGGTGGGCCTGGACCGTCGGTGGTCCGGCTTGGCCACCCCCTACCGCCACTCCAGCCGTAAATCGTCCAGGTACGCCGTCGCCGGCGCCTCGGCGACCGAGACCCAGCCGCACCAGCGGAACTCATCAAACGCCGGGTCGCAGGGCAGGCCGTCGAAGCGTTGCGGGGCTTGGCCGGGGAGGGTGACCTCCAGCGACCAGGTGCCGTCGGCGGCGGCGCCCAGGGCGCAGGTGACCCGGTAGGTGACGAACTCGCCCGCGGGCACCTGGAGCAGGTCGCGGTCGGCGGCGCGCAGGGTGCCGTCGGCGGTCCATTGGAGGCTGGGGCCGACGATGAACGGCTCGCCGGCGCTGCGCCAGCCGTGCTCGAAGGGGCTGCCGGCCTCCAGGCGCAGGGCGAAGGACAGGTCAGCCGTGCCCTCGCTGGCGCCCGGGTCGAAGCAGTAGTGCGGGTTGTAGAAGTTCGGCTGGCCTGCCGCGTCGGTGAACTTCAGGCTCTGGCGGCCCGTCGCCGCGGCCTCGTCGCTGACCGCCGCCGGCGCCGCCG
>DHNJ01000126.1:6252-8198 GCA_002409445.1 Armatimonadetes bacterium UBA5419
GCCGCCCGCCGGCCGCCCGCCCAGGACCGTCGTCTCGAAGCCCTCGACCAGCGGCAGCGCCGGCGCTGGCCCCGCCAGCGGCCAGTCGAGCGGGCCGACCGTCGCCGCCCTCCCCGGCGTCAGGCGGCCCGCGCCGCTGATGTCGAACGGCACGAAGCCGACCTCCAGCGCGGGCGAGCCCGCCGGCGGCTGGCCGCTGAACCCCGCGCCGAAGCCCGGGTCGGCGATGCGCGAGCCCGCGTCCTGCCCGCTGGCCTGCCAGGCCTCGAAGTCCTGCCCGCCGAAATCGACCGGCAGCCCCGCGCGGTTGAAGTAGAGGTTGCCCGCCAGCAGCGCCTGCGCCGTCGGCCAAGCGCCGCGCAGCAGGTCGCCCACGTCGTAGACCACCACGTTGTTGGTGAAGGTCATCGAACGGTGCTCCTGGGGCTGGACGATGCTGATCGCCGGCTCGGTCGGCCCGAGGATCGGCCCGAAGACGTTGTTGCGGACGACGTTGTCGCGACCGTAGTTGATGTTGAACGAGTGGGTCGTGACGTCGTAAACCACGTTCTGCTCGACCAGGATGTCGCTGCTGCCCTCGTCGAGATAGATGCCCACGGCCCACGGGTAGCCGACCAGGTCGTGGATCAGGTTGCCGCGGATGACGCTGCCGGGCGACAGGCCGAGGGTGTAGATCGCCGCCTGGTCGCCCAGCACGCCGCGCGGGCAGTCGTGGATGTGGTTGGCGATGACCCGGTTGTCGCGGTTCGGCGTCGCCGCGTAGCCCCACGACCAGCCCATCGAGATGCCGCTGTAGTACAGGTCGGCGATCTCGTTGTGGGCAATCTCGCAGTCGCGGCCGTAGCCCAGCCAGACCCCGACCGCGCCCGGCTGCACGCGCCCGGCGCCGTTGATCAGGTTGTCGCGGACGACCATGCCCGTCGCCAGCCGCGCGGCGTCGTCGGTCCGCTCGGTGCCCAGCTTGACCCCGCCGCCGCCCAGGTCGGTCAGCTCGCAGCGTTCGACCGTCGAATACTGGCTACCCGGCCCGAACTCGAAGGCGTAGCCGGCCGTCCGCGTCACGCGGCAACCGTCAAAGGTCACGTGCCGCGCGCCGACGCAGCGCACCGCCGCGGGCAGGCTGGCCTCGGCCTGGGCCTGGCTGTGGCCGGTCGGCGGCGGTTGCCAGGCGGTGTGGGCGAAGGTCAGGCCCTCGAAACGCAGGTGCCAGACATGCTCGCCGGCGTCCGGGTCGCCCCGCAGCTCGACAATCGACTCGAGCACCGGCGCGACGACCGCCGGCCCGTCCGGCCCATCGGCGGCGCCCGGCACGACCCACAGCTCGTTGGTCGGGCGGTCGAAGTACCAGTTGCCCGAGACGCCGAATAGCTCGCGCACGTTCTCGACCAGGTACCGCGTGCCGCGGCCGATCGGCGCCCAGCGCTGATTGAACGAGGGGCCGGTCAGCGTCGCGGCGCGGGTCGTCTCGTCCAGGTCGGCCAGCTTCAGCCGCGAGCTGGTCCAGGTGTGAAAGAAGTTGAGGTCGAGGTCGGCGCGGTTGGCCCAGTCGGCGCGCAGGTCGCCCGCGGCGAACTCGAAGCGGTCGGACGACCGGCCCTCCATGTCGCGCGTCGGCGGCACGTCGGCGGTGACCCAGGCGTAGCCGTCGACCGGCCACCGCGGGCGCTGGCCGCGCACGCCGTTGATGAACAGCTGCCCGCCCTGGTAGCCCGCCGGCGCCGGCGCCGTCCAGCGCCCGTCGGCCAGCGTCCAGCCCGTCACCGGCCGCCCGCCGCTGAGGACCACCTCCGCGCCGTCGGCCGCGCGCCAGACGATCGGCCCGTCGCCCAGCCCCGAGTCCATCGACAGCAGGACCAGCGGCTCGGCCAGGTAGTAGGTGCCCGCGGCGAAGGTGACCACGGCGCCCTCGGCCAGCCGCCCCTCGCCCCGCAGCCGCCGCAGCGCGT
>DHNJ01000128.1 GCA_002409445.1 Armatimonadetes bacterium UBA5419
GGAGGCGGGGACGGGGCGCTGGCTGGGGGTGGCGGGGACGCCGTTTTGTGAACTCGATCTGGGGGCGGGGTGGGTGGCGCCGGTGGCCGTGGGGCTGGCTGGGGCGCGGCTGTGGTTTGAGTTTCCCGACGGGGTGCGGGTCGACTATGCCCTGCGCCGGGGGGACGGGTATGTGATCGGGGAGGTGACGGGGATCGCGGGGGTGCCGGCGGAGCAGGTGCGGGGGCTGCGGGTGGCGCAGTTGCGGCTGGCGGGGGCGCCGAAGGCGGGGCCGAGCATCGTCGCGGGCTATGACGAGCGGTCGGCGGTCGGGCTGCTGCCGCTGCATCTGGGCGTGTGCACGCGATCGAGCCGCGAGGCCGGCTATGCGCAGACGATGCCGGGCGTGCGGCAGGACTGGGCGCTGGTGGCCGACGCCGAGCGCGGCGGGCGCGACGTGGCGCGGTTCGGCGCGACCTCGTACCGCACGACCAACGACGGCTGGGCGGTGCGCGGGCTGACCTTGGAGCGGCCGCTGGACCTGACCGGCCTGCGCGCGACGCGGCTCTGGGTGCGCGGCGACGGCAGCGGCCAGGCGCTCAAGATCCAGCTGCTGGGCGACCACACCGTGCGCGACGACGTGGTGGTCGTCGATTGGGAGGGCTGGCGCGAGGTGACCCTAGCCACGCCACATCTCAATACGCTCGACACCAGCCGGGTGACGACGGTCAACATCTACTACAACAGCCTGCCGCCCGAGCGCGGGGTCGAGGTGCGGCTGGACGACCTGCGGGCGGTCGTCGGCGAGGGCGCGGCCGAGCGCGAGGTGAGCCTGGTCGACTTCAGCGACCCGCGCCTGCCGCAGCACGACGGGCGCGCGCTGCGCATCTGGCTCGAGACGACGCAGACTTACGGCGTGCTGCCCGCGGGCTTCGGCCTGCTGGTCGCGCCGAGCCCCCAGTTCACCGAGGCGATCGCCGCGCTGCAGGTCGCCGCCGGCCTGCCCAGCCCGCGGCCCGGCGGCCTGTGGAACAAGACCTCGGCGGCCAGCGAGCGCAGCTACCTGTTCATCTTCGCGATGCACGAGGACGAGACGCCGCTGGTCATCGACTGGGCTGAGCGCGGCGGGTTCGCGACGGTGCTGCTGGGCGAGACCTGGTCGACGACCCACGGCCACCACGAGGTCAACAAGACTTACTTCCCCGACGGCCTGCCCTCGCTCCAGCGCAGCGCGGCGCAGTTCCACGAGGCGGGCATGGGCGTTGGCCTGCACTTCCTCTGCGCCGCGGTCTACGCCAGCGACCCGTACGTGACGCCGGTGCCCGACCCGCGGCTGGTGACCAACGGCGAGGTCGCGCTGGGCGCGGCGGTCGACGCGGAGGCGACGGAGCTGCCGCTGGCCGCGGCGCCGCCGGAGAGCTTCCCCGCCGAGGATGGCGGCTACATGGGCGACGGGCGGGTGGTCTGGATCGGTGACGAACTGATCGAGTACCGCGGCCTGCGCGTGGACCCGCCGGCGCTGCTCGACGTCCGCCGCGGCCACCACGGCACGACACCGGCGGCGCACGCAGCCGGCGCGGCCGTGCGGCACCTCGAGCGCGCCTACGGCTACTACCTGTTCGATCTGCACAGCACGCTGGCCGACGAGGTGACCGGCAACGTGGCCGCCGTGGCCAACGCGATTGGCGCGGACATGCTCTATCTCGACGGCGCCGAGCGGACGCAGGGCGAGCACTGGTGGGACAACGGGCGGCTGGCGGACCTCTACTGGCGCGGGCTGGACAACCCCAACACGCTGATCCAAGCCAGCTCGTGGGGCCCCTGGTCCTGGCACATCATCGGGCGCATGGCCTCGGCCGACGGGCACGGCGACGTGAAGGGCTATCTCGACGCGCGGACACCCGGTTTCGCCAGCTACGACGCGGACCTGATGCCGCTCGATTGTGGCTGGTACTACCTCTACGACCGCGCGGTGACCGCCGACCAGTTCGACTACATTCTGCAGCGGTGCCTCGGGTTCGGCGCGTCGCTCTCGCTGCAGACGAACCCGACCAACCTGCGCGAGCACCCGGAGGCGCCGGCGATCTTCGAGCTGGCGCGGACGTATGAGCAGCTGCGGCTCTCGGGCCTGGTCGACGAGGCGACGCGGGCAAAGCTGCGCGAGCCCAAGCGCGAGTACCGGCTGCGCCGCGACCCGCTGCGGCTGACGCGGACGCACTTCGGCGACTGGGCGCCGGTCGCGCTGGCCGGTGGGACGGCGGTGACGGCCAACGTTAGCCCAGCGGTCGAGGGCGCGCGGCTGGGTCTGCAGCTGCGCGGCGGTAGCATCGTCGGGCCGGGGGCGGCGGCCGCGGCGGCGGAGGTGGTCATGCTAGAGCCCGGTGCGAGCGCGGCGCCGTACTCGGCGGGCACGACCTCGGCCGGCGTGACGCAGGCGCTGACGGTGGTGCCAGACGGCGGGCCCGAGGGCGGGCCTTGCCTGCGCTACACGGCGACGAGCACGGCGGCGGAGGGCGCGGGCTGGAGCATGGTGCCGCGGTCGCTGACGCCGGCGGTGGACCTGAGCGGGCTGGCGGCGCTGGGCTTCTGGATGCGCGGCGACGGTGGCGGCGGCAGCCTGAAGGTACAGCTGCGGGCGGGCGGCGCGGCCGCCGACTGGTACATCGCCAACGACCGCGAGGGTTGGCGCTGGGTGCAGCTGCTGCTGGTCAACGCGATCCTGACCGGCGAGTTCGACTGGGCCCAGGTCGACCAGCTGCAGCTCTACTACAACGGCCTGCCCGGCGCGAAGACGGTCAGCGTCGACCTCGCCGGCCTGCGCGCGATGCCCGGCGCCGACCACGCGACGCTGGTCAACCCGACGGTCACGGTCGGCGGCGCGCGCGTGACGCTGCACGGGACGATCGGCACCGGCGAGCGGCTGGTCTGGTTCCCGAGCGAGGCGGCCTACATCATGCCCGCGAGCCAGGGCCCGGCGCGCGAGGTGGTCGTCGAGGGCGAGCTGCCGGCGCTGGACGGCCCGGTGGAGGTCGTCCTGAGCGCCGACGCCACCTCGACGGCCGACGGCGAGGTGCGCTGGGTGCAGGAAGGCACCGAGGAACTGCCGCTGCCGGAGGAGGCACTGGGGTACCGGTTGGAGGGGTGGCGGTAGGGGCGGGGGCCTAATTGTACCGCCGCCGCTTCGGCGGCAGGGCGGCCGGCATGTTAGCTCAATCGTGCTTCGGCCTTCGCTGCGCTGCGGCCGACTCTAAGGATGCGGACAGGAATGTCCG
>DHNJ01000296.1:0-322 GCA_002409445.1 Armatimonadetes bacterium UBA5419
GCGCGCCGGCGGCGGCCGCGACGTCGAGCCGGCCGGAGGTCAGTCGCGGCAGCGGGCCGCTGCCGAGCATCGACCCGGCCAAGCCACCCTTCGCCGCGGGCGAGCGGGTCCAGCACGCCACCTTCGGCCGCGGCATCGTCGTCAACTGCACACCCGAGCCGGGCGCCACCGTGACCGTCGGTTTCGAGGACAAGGCGGTCGGCGTCAAGCAGCTGCTGGTCGAGTACGCGAACCTGCAGCGGGTCTAGCCGCGCCATCTTGCCCGCGCCCGCGGCTGTGCTATACTCGTGGGGCCGCGGGGCGTGGCGCAGTTTGGTAGCGC
>DHNJ01000296.1:438-2531 GCA_002409445.1 Armatimonadetes bacterium UBA5419
TGGTAGCGCGCTTGACTGGGGGTCAAGAGGTCGCTGGTTCAAGTCCAGTCGCCCCGACCAGTTTCAGCAGATCGGATAGGAGCCGGGCCGTAAAGGTCCGGCTTCGTTGCCAATAGAGGCCCCGGAGCGCGTTGACAGCGGCCTTCGCCGAGCGCTAAGATCCGGGCTGTGCGGGTGGGAGTGCGGGCCATGAGCAACCAGCGACGGTCGAGCGATGTCGGGGTCGGGTTCCTGGCCCTGCTCGAGACCATCGCTGACTGGGCGACGACCATCGGCCTCGCTGGTGCGGGGCTGATGCTCGCGGTCATGGCCTACCAGGTCTTCGGTGGCTCCATCTTCAACCCCGACAACCCCCAGCAGGCGGCCACGGTCGTGGCCAACCTGGCGCAGATTTGGTTGATCTGCTCGCTCGTTGTCGCCGTCCTCTGGGCTGTCCGGCGCACCGACCAGTCCGAGGAGCAGGCCGGCTACATCCTGCTCTACGGCATCACCGCCTGGTTCGGCATCCCCTACCTCATCCGCGCGGTGGGGCAGGGCAAGGGCATGAACTGGGACAACGAGGCCGTGCGCACGTGGATGGAGACCTCCCGGCAGATCGGCATCTGGTCCCTGGTCACCCTCGCTTGGCCGGCGATCCGCCTGGGTTACATGCGCGTGCGCAGCCAGGTCGAGCGCCGCGCCAGCCGCGCCTACAAAGACCAGGCCAAGCTCCGCCGCGAGACTCGCACCGCGCGGACCCACGTCTTCAGCCCCTGCTGGAAGCTGCCGTACTGCCGCGACTACCTGCTGGCCGTCTGCCCGGCCTACAAGGCGCGCAAGCGCTGCTGGAAGCTCAAGCGCGGCTGCTTCTGCGACCCGACGATGATCGAGAGTCTGACCAGCGGCGTGCCTGGCGCCGCCAGCGGGCAGGCCGCGTATCTCCGCGCCGAGCTCGACGCGCGCAACACGATCCTCGCTCAGCGGGCCAAGCGGCCGCCGTGCAAGCGCTGCTTCAATTACCTCGAGCACCAGGAACTCAAGTACCAGGCGCTCAACCCGATCGTCTACCCGGCGGTCGCCGCGGCGGCCTACTTCGCCTACAAGCCGGTCGTCTGGCCCGCCTGGCAGTGGTTCCAGCAGGCCGTGGGCAACATCTGGGCCAAGATCGCGCTGACCGACGCGCCGGTCGACGTGGCCGTCACGGACGTCCAGGGCCAGACCGTCGTGGCGATCATGATCACCGTGCTGCTGGGCATGGGCCTGCTGCTGCTGGCGCTGCGGTTGGTCGAGGTCTGGTGCTTCCGCTGGAAGCTATAGCGCGCCCGAGAGGCCCAGGCGGTGCTCGTACCAGCGGGCATAGAGCCAGAGCACGTCGGACAGGCGGTTGATGTATGGGATCAGCGCGGTGTTGACGACGCCGTCGAGCTCGTAGACCGCGACCAGCCGCCGCTCCGCGCGCCGGCAGACGGTCCGCGCGACATCCAACGTGGCGCCCAGCCGCGTCGCGCCGGGCAACGCCCAGCCCTCCAACATGCCGGGGATCGCCTCGAGTTCGGCCACCTGGGCGTCGAGGTCCTCGACGTGCTGCTGGGTGATCTCACGCGTCAGGTTGCGGCGCTGGGAGGGGCTGGTGCCCAGCTCCGCGCCGACGATGAACAGGTCGCGCTGGATCTGCTCGATGCGCGGGGCCAGCGGGTCGTCGGCTGCCTCGACGCGGCACATGCCCAGCGCCGAGCCCAGCTCGTCGATCGTCCCGACGGCCTCCAGCCGCGCCGAAGCCTTGCTCACCCGGCCGCCAAACATCAGCTGCCCCGTGCCCGTGTCGCCCGTTCGCGTCGAGATGCTACCGGCCATGCGCGCCCGTCCCTTCGCCCCGAGTCTAGTCCGGCCGCCGCCTGCGGGCAACTGTGGTGTGGCGGATTCGGCGGCGAGCGGCGTATAGAGTAATACGAGCCTGGGCGCATTCCCTCGATGACGGTGAGGAGCACGCCGATGCGAACGATGTTGGTAGCGATCGGGGTCGCGGTAACTCTTAGCGCCTGCGCGCCGCCCCCGCCCCCGCCACCGGCACCGCCAGCGCAAGCGCCCCAGCCGGCGCCACCGCCAGCGCCCCA